>NZ_JBIWAQ010000007.1:0-108124 GCF_044760155.1 Kitasatospora sp. NPDC098652 | reverse complement strand
GGGTGGGGTGTGCCCCCCCCCCCCCCCCCCGGGGGGCGGTGGGGGGGGGGGGGCGGGGGGGGCCGGGCCGGGGCCCGCGCCGCAATCCCTTTCCCCGGGGCCCCCGCCCCCGCCCCCCTCCCACCCTCCTCCCTCCACCTCCCCACCCCTACCCCCTGCCCACCCCACCTCGTGGAGGGAAGAAGGAGAGCGGGGTCACGGGGGCGGGGCGCGGGGCCCACGGGTGGAGTGCCCCGGGGCGGCATGCCCGGCGCGGGTGCCGTGGGCGGGCTGGGGGTGGACGGCGACAGCGAGGGTGGCCGGGGAGTCGCCGGTCACGGCGACGTCCCCCACCCGGTCCGTACGCAACACCGTGGCGCCCAACGCACGCAGGTGATCGACCGTACGGGGCGACGGATGCCCGTACGGGTTGCCCTCGCCGCAGGAGATCAGGGCGAGTCGGGGCCGCAGGGCACCGGTCAGGTCCCAGTCCTGGTGGGCCGAGCCGTGGTGCGCGACCTTCAGAACGTCCACTCTTCCGAGGCGCCCCAACAGGGCTGACTGGGCGGGTGGTTCGAGGTCGCCGAGCAGCGCCATCCGCAGACCGCCGACCGACGACACCAGCAGTGCCACGCTCGCGTTGTTCGCACCCGGCGCGTCGACGGCCGCCCCGGGAACGGGCGACACCACCTCCCAGGACAACTCCGCGCCGGCCGAGCGCCGTTCACCCCGGCCCGCGCGCAGCAGTGGCACACCGGCCCCCGCCGCCCAGGCCCTCACGCGGGCCGCTTCTCCCGGCGGGTCGTCCAGGACCGTGCCCTCGACCGCACCCACCTGGCGCCCCCGCAACACCCCTGGCAAACCCTCGACATGGTCCGCATGGAAGTGCGTCAGGAGCAGCAGCGGCACGGTCGTGATGCCCAGCTCACGCAGGCACCGGTCGGCGGCGTCCGGGTCTGGCCCGGTGTCGATCACCACCGCGCTGTCCGCCACACCGGTCGCAAGGGCCAACATGTCTCCCTGCCCGACATCGCACATCGCCAGCCGCCACCCCGGCGGCGGCCAGCCCGTGGCGATCCGGGCCAGCTGCGGCGGGCGCAGCAGCACCCCCAACAGCACCACCAGCAGGACACCCGTCACCAACGCCCGGGCCCAGCGGCGACGGACGCCCACGCGACGGCCGGGCTCCGCCCGGCGGGGCAGCAGCAGCGGCGCCGCCCAGCAGGCCGCGATGGTCGCCAGGGAGACCGTCACCACCCCGAACCAGCCTCCGGGCCAGGACAGTTGCCCACCGGGCAGTTCGGCCCCGCGCCGACCGACGAAGGCCAGCCAGCTCGCCGGCACCCCGGCCGGCTCGGCCAGCAGCCGGGCCAGGGACGGGAAGAACGGCTGCAGCACGAGCACCCCGAAGCCGAGCAGCGTCGCCGGGGCCACCGCCAGCTCGGCCAGCAGGTTGCACGGCACCGCGACCAGGCTGATGTGCCCGGACAGCACCACCGTCACCGGCGCGCACAGCGCCTGCGCCGCCGCCGTCGCCGCCAGCGCGCCCGCCAGGTGGTGCGGCCAGCGCCGGGCCCGCAGGGACTCGGCCCAGTGCGGCCCCAGCACGAGCAGCCCGGCGGTGGCGAGCACCGAGAGCAGGAAGCCGAAGGAACGCGCCAGGTACGGGTCCAGCAGCACCAGGACCAGGACGGACCCGGCGAGCGCCGGTACGGCCTGGCGGGGCCGGCCGGTGGCCAGGGCCAGCATGCCGATCAGTCCCGTGCCCGCCGCCCGCAGCACGCTGGGTTCGGGACGGCAGACCGTCACGAAGGCCAGGGTCAGCGCCGTACCGGCCAGGGCACTGGTGCGCAGCGACAGCCCCGACAGCGCGGCCAGCCCGCGCCGCTCCGCTGTGCCGGCCTGCGCCGGTGCGCCCAGCAGCACGCCGAGGACGATCGCCAGGTTGGCCCCGCTGACGGCCACCAGGTGCACCAGGTCGGTGGCACGGAAGGCGTCCACCAGGTCGTCGGGCAGTCGCGAGGTGTCGCCGACGACCAGCCCGGGGAGCAGCCCGCGCGCGTCCGGCGGCAGCCCGTCGCTGGCCGTGCGCAGGCCTTCGCGCAGCCGCCCGGCGATCCGCTGCGGCAGGCTCGGCGGTGCGAGCTGCCGGGGCGGACCGTGGACGAGCAGCAGCGCCGCCGACCCGGTGTCGTAGCCCTCTCCCACCGGCCGCACCTCGGCCTCGACGGCCAGCCGCTCGGACGGCAGCACCCGCAGCCAGGAGTCGCTCTCCGGCCCGCGGACCATGACCGTCACCGGGGTGTGCGTCCGGGTGGCCCGGCCGTCCGGGAGGACGGTCGTGCGGTCGGCCACGGCCTCGACGGTGAGAAGGGTCTGCCCGCCGGTGGTGCCGCCCCGGGAGGTGTGGACCTTCGGGTCCCCCGCGACGGTCAGCTCCGCCTCGACCGCCGTGGCGGGTGTGCCCGGGGCGCGCGGCGGCGCCTGCTCGGCCGCGCGGGCGAGCTCCGGCAGCGGACCCCGGTGCAGGTCGGCGGTGTGCAGCGGGGTCGCGATCGCGGCCGCCGCACCGGTGAGCAGGACGGCCGCCAGCGCCACTGCTGCCCCGCGCCGGGGCAGCAGGCCCGGCCGGACGAGCAGCAGCACGGCCGCGAGCACGGCGACACCGGCCGACAGCAGGATCAGCGGCTCGGACCCTGGTTCCACGGGCAGGAGCACCGCCGTGACCAGCCAGGCCGAGACGGCAGGCAGCAACAGTCGGAAGTCGGCACCCGAGGAGCGGGTGCGCGGGAGCGGCGCGGTGGTGGCGGACACGGCGGTACCTCCTTTCGGCATCGACGACAGGGCCGGCAACGAGGCCGGGGAAGGGAAGGAAAGGGAAGGAAACGGAAGGACGTCAGAGTGTGAGGAGCGGACGGAGCTCGGCGAAGGTGCGGGCACCGATTCCGCTGACCTGCCGGAGCTGGTCGACCGAGCGGAACGAACCGTGCGAGGCGCGGTAGGCGAGGATGCGCTGGGCGAGGGTCGGGCCGACGCCCGGGAGGGCGTCGAGCTGTTCGAGGGTGGCGCGGTTGAGACTGACGGGTGGTCGGGGTGTACCGGCGCCGGGCAGTCCGCCGGCACCCCCGGGAGCGGGGACGGAGACGGGAACGGGCGCCTGCTCACCGACCGTGATCTGCTCACCGTCCATCAGGACGCGGGCCAGGTTGAGGCCCCGGGTGTCCGTCTCCGGCAGCGGACCACCCGCAGCCCGCAGCGCGTCGGCCACCCGCGATCCCCCGGGCAGGGTGTGCAGACCGGGCAGGTGGACCCGGCCGCCGACGTCGATGACGACGGCGGGCTCGGCACCCGGGCCCGCGGAGCCCGTCGGCGGCCCGGCCCCGCTGCCGGGCGGGCCGTCGGTGGCGGGCGGGCCCGACTCCGGCGGCGCCGACGCGGCCGCCAGCGCCGGAACGGCCACCGCCTCCGGCCGGGCCAGCCAGAAGTGCTGCACGGCATAGCCCACCGCGAAGAGGAGCAGGACGGCCAGCCCGGCCACCGCCCGCCGGTCGAGCGCCAGGGCCGAGGCGAACCGCAGCCGCGCCCCGGCGCCCGGCGGATCGGGCAGGTGCACCGGCTCGGGCGGACCCGCCCCCGGCGGCACTGCGGCGGGCGGTACGGCCGCCACCGGACCGCCCTCCGGCGGCTGAGCCGCAGTCGGCTCACAGCCCGCCGACTCACATCCCGCCGACTCACATCCCGCCGACTCACGGCCCGCCGGCTCGCGAACCGCCGGCTCGTCATTCGTCGGTAGCAGCGCCGCCATCCGCAGCCGTACCGTCTCGTCGATTGCTTGGCGCTTCGCCGCGCCCAGGCCCAAGGTCGTCATGGCGAGGACGCTAGGAGCACTTCGCGGAACGCGCGGAAATTTCCGACAGCCTGTGGAAAACCCGGGGGTTGTGGACAAAAACTGTCACTCACACGAGTGGCAGCGCCATCACACGATTGACCCGACCCCGACCCCGGCCCGCCCTCGCCCCCAGCCCGAGCCGCCCCGACCCTCCCCCACCCCGCTTCAGCGCGGCGCGACCACCACCGCCAGCAGCCCCGGCCCGACGTGCGCGCCGATCACCGCCCCGACCTCGCCCACGTACAGCTCCCGCAACCCCGGCACCCGCGCCCGCAGCCGCTCCGCGAGCTGCTCGGCCCGCTCCTCGGCGGCCAGGTGGTGGACGGTGATGTCCACCCCGCCCTCCCCCGAACGCTCGACCGCGATCTCCTCCAGCCGCGCGATCGCCCGCGACGCCGTCCGCACCTTCTCCAGCGGCTCGATCCGCCCCCCGGCCAGGTGCAGCAACGGCTTGACCGCCAGAGCCGAACCGAGCAGCGCCCGCGCCGCCCCGATCCGCCCGCCCCGGCGCAGGTGCTCCAGGGTGTCCACGTAGAAGAAGCCACTGGTCCCGGCCGCCCGCTCGGCCGCCGCCCCGGCCGCCTCCGCGAGGCCCAGCCCGGCCTCGATCGCCTCGGCCGCCGCCAGCACGCCGTACCCGAGGGCCATCCCGACCAGCCGGCTGTCCACCACCCGCACGGGCACCGGCGACTCGACGGCGGCCAGCCGGGCGGCCTCGACCGTGCCGGACAGTTCGCCGGAGATGTGCACCGACACGATCCCCCGCGCCCCAGCCTCGGCGGCCGCCCGGTAGGTGGCAGCGAAGGTCTCCGGGTTGGGCCGGGAGGTGGTCACCCGTTGCTTGCCGCGCAGCGCCTCGGCGACGTCCTTGGGGGAGATCTCGACGCCCTCGCAGCGGACCTCGTCACCGATCGCGACGCTCAGCGGTACCACCGTGATCCCGTGCCGGTCGAGCGCCGCCTGCGGCAGGTAGGCCGTGGAATCGGTGACAAGTGCGAGGTCGGAGGGCATGAGGCGGAGGTTACTCCCCGTTCGTCCGGGATGACAGCAGCTGTCCGCGCGCTCCTGGGCAGGCCCGGCCGCGCACGGGAATCAGCTCGCGGACGGCCCCGTGGAGGGCCCCGCCGACGGCTTCCGCAGCCGCTGCGCCAGCTTCGCCAGCGGATCGGCCAGCCCGAGGAGGTCCTCGGCGCTGGGCCGTCCCCGGCCGTCCGTCAGCCCGGCCCGGGCCGCACCGGCACCGGCACCGGCTCCGGCTCCGGCACCCCCGCCTGCCCCAGCACCCGCACCCGCACCCGCAGCGACACCGGCACCGCCCGCACCGCCAGTACCCGAAGCACCGGTAGCACCGCCCCCCGCCGTGTCCCAGTGCCGCAGCGCCCCGGCCTCGCTCTCGCACTCCTGGCTCAGCCGGCTCAGCTCGTCGTCCGCGAACCGGTGCATCCGGTCCTGGGCCGCCCACCGCATGGTCTCCGCGGCGTGGGTGATCCGCTCCGCGCGCTCCCGCAGTTCCGGCAGCTTGGCCGCGATCCGCGCGGTGTCCGGCTCGCGCTCCAGCACCCGCAGTTCGCCGTCCAGCTCGGCCGCGTGCGCGTCGAGCCGGGTGAGCAGCGCGAGGGACTCACCGAGCTGGCCGTCCTGCTCCAGCCCGCCCTCCAGCACCTGCCGGGTGCCGTCCAGCGAGGTCCGCAGCTTGAGGCGGACGGTGGCGATCTGCGCGGGCGGGCCGACCTTGGTGTACGTCTTCGCCTTGAGGGTGGCGGTCTCGACGGCGCGCCGGGCGTTGGTCTCGTGCTTCTCGACCTTCGCGGCGACGGCCTTGGCCGCCTTGACCGTACCGACCACGGCCAGGACGAGCGTCGCGATCCCGAAGAGCAGGACCAAGCCGATCATCACGCCGAACACGTCCATCGCGCGTCACCTTCCGCCGCCGTTTCGGCCCCCACCGGGCCCAACGCGGGCCGCACTGCCGTGGGTTCCACCGTAGCGGCCGTACCCGGACCCGGAAGGCCCGGAACGGACTCGGCGGACGGAGATCAGGGACAGATCCGGGATCTCCCCGAGGGCCCGGCCCGCACCCCACCTGCGCCCCCGCGCCCCACCTGCGCCCCGCGCCCCGAGCCCGCGCCCCGAGCCCGCGCCCCCGCGCCCCCGCGCCCCCGCGCCCCACCTCCACAGAACACCGGGCGGGCGCCCCGAAGGACACCCGCCCGATCAACTCCAACCCTGGACCCGAACCCAATCAGTCCCGATCCGGATCAGTTCCGCCCCCGAACCGACCTCAGCCGGTCACGATGTTCACCAGCTTCGGCGCCCGCGCGATCACCTTCCGCACCGCCGCGTCACCGATCGCCGCGACCACCGCCGGGTCCGCCAGCGCCAGCGCCTCCAGCTCCGCGTCCGTGATGCTCGGCGCGACCTCCAGCCGGGCCTTGACCTTGCCCTTGATCTGCACCACGCAGGTCACCGACTCGTCGACCACGTACGCCGGGTCCGCGACCGGGTAGTCGGTGTGCGCCAGCGACTCGCCGTGGCCCAGGCGGCGCCACAGCTCCTCGGCGATGTGCGGGGCCAGCGGCGCGACCATCAGCACCAGCTGCTCGGCCACGGCCCGCGGCGTGGAGCCGCGCTTGACCAGGTAGTTGTTCAGCTCGATCGCCTTGGCGACGGCCGTGTTGAAGCGCAGCCCGGCCATGTCGCCGCGGATGCCGTCGATGGCCTTGTGCAGGGCGCGCAGCGTCGCGTCGTCCGGCTCCTCCTCCGTGACGACCAGCTCGCCGGTGGTCTCGGACACGACGTTGCGCCACAGCCGCTGCAGGAAGCGGTAGGAGCCGACGACGGCCCGGGTGTCCCACGGGCGGGAGACGTCCAGCGGGCCCATCGACATCTCGTACAGGCGCAGGGTGTCCGCGCCGTACTCGTCGGCGATCTCGTCCGGGGCGACGGCGTTCTTCAGGGACTTGCCCATCTTGCCGGCCTCGCGCTTGACCGGCTCGCCCTGCCAGAAGTACTTGCCGTCGCGCTCCTCGACCTCGGCGGCGGGCACCGGGAAGCCGCGCTCGTCGCGGTAGACGTCCGCGGTGATCATGCCCTGGTTGAACAGCTTGTGGAACGGCTCGACGGAGGAGACGTGGCCCAGGTCGTGCAGCACCTTGTGCCAGAAGCGGGCGTACAGCAGGTGCAGCACGGCGTGCTCGGCACCGCCGACGTACAGGTCGGCGCCGCCGGCCGGCTTGGCCTCGGTGGGGCCCAGCCAGTAGCGCTCGTTGGCCGGGTCGGCCACCGCCTCGGCGTTGGTCGGGTCGACGTAGCGCAGGTCGTACCAGCAGGAACCCGCCCAGTTGGGCATGGTGTTGGTCTCGCGGCGGTACCTGCGGACGCCGTCGCCCAGGTCCAGCTCGACGTTGACCCAGTCCTCGTTGCGGGACAGCGGGGTCTCCGGCGAGGAGGCGGAGTCGTACGCGTCGTAGGTGCGCGGCGAGTAGTCGTCGACCTCGGGGACCTCGACCGGCAGCATCGACTCGGGCAGCGCGTGCATCACGCCGTCCTCGTCGTAGACGATCGGGAACGGCTCGCCCCAGTACCGCTGACGGCTGAACAGCCAGTCGCGCAGGCGGTAGTTGACGGTGCCCTCACCGATGCCGCGCTCGGCCAGCCAGGCGGTGGCGGCGGCCTTGGCGTCGACCACGCTCAGCCCGTCCAGAGACAGGGACGAGCTCGCGGACGCGGACCCGGAGCCGGACTGCGCCGAATCGCCCTCGGAGCGCACCGAGTTGACGATGACCGAGTCGTAGGTGTCGAAGGCGTCGTCCCACTCCGCCGGGTCCGAGCCGCGCCCGTCGGTGGGCTCGACGACGCAGCGCATCGGCAGCCCGAAGGCACGGGCGAAGGCGAAGTCGCGGTGGTCGTGGGCGGGCACGGCCATGATGGCGCCGGTGCCATAGCCCATCAGCACGTAGTCGGCGATGAACACCGGGACGGACTCGCCGCTGACCGGGTTGACGGCGTAGGCGCCGGTGAAGACACCGGTCTTGACCTTGGCCTCGACCTGGCGCTCGACGTCCGACTTGGCGGCGGCGGCGGCCCGGTAGGCGGCGACGGCCTCGGCGGGGGTGGCGGCGCCGCCGGTCCATTCGGCGGGCACGCCCTCCGGCCAGGCGGCGGGGACGATGGAGTCGACCAGGTCGTGCTCGGGCGCCAGCACCATGTAGGTGGCGCCGAACAGGGTGTCGGGCCGGGTGGTGAAGACGGTGATCTTCCCGCCGTCGACCGCGAAGTCGACCCGGGCGCCCTCGGAGCGGCCGATCCAGTTGCGCTGCTGCAGCTTGATGGCCTCGGGCCAGTCCAGCAGGTCCAGGTCGGCGATCAGGCGGTCGGAGTACGCGGTGATGCGCATCATCCACTGGCGCAGGTTGGACTTGAACACCGGGAAGTTGCCGCGCTCGGAGCGACCGTCCGCGGTGACCTCCTCGTTGGCCAGCACGGTGCCCAGGCCCGGGCACCAGTTGACCGGCACCTCCTTGGCGTACGCCAGGCGGTACTCGCCCAGCACCTCGTCGCGCTCACCGGCGGACAGTTCGGCCCAGGCGCGACCGCCCGGCACCTCACGCGCGCCGGACTCGAACTGGGCGACCAGCTCGGCGATCGGGCGGGCCTTGCCGGCCGCCTCGTCGTACCAGGAGTTGAAGATCTGCAGGAAGATCCACTGCGTCCAGCGGTAGTAGTCCGGGTCGATCGTGGAGATCGAGCGGCGCGGGTCGTGGCCCAGGCCCAGCCGGCGCAGCTGGTGGCGCATGTTGGCGATGTTGGCCTCGGTGGAGACCCGCGGGTGGGTGCCGGTCTGCACCGCGTACTGCTCGGCGGGCAGGCCGAAGGCGTCGTAGCCCAGCGTGTGCAGCACGTTGTGGCCGGTCATCCGCTGGTAGCGGGCGAAGACGTCGGTGGCGATGTAGCCCAGCGGGTGGCCGACGTGCAGGCCCGCACCCGAGGGGTACGGGAACATGTCCATGATGAAGCTGTGCGGCTTCGCGGCGACGTCGCCGGCGGCCGGGTCGGCCAGCTCACCGGTGGGGTTGGGGGCGTGGAAGGTGCCCTCCTTCTCCCAGATGTCCTGCCAGCGGGACTCGATCTCCGCCGCCAGCGCGGCGCTGTACCGGAACGGCTCGGTCGCGGTCTCGGCCGCGCCGGACGCAGGGGTCGTCTCGCTCATGGTCCTTCAAGCTCCATCGGTGTCAGTTGGCGAACCGCGACGCGGCCGACCGTGGACCCGTCCCACGACGCGGGCGGGGGCGGAAAACAAAAAATCCCCTCGCAGGAGGGGACGCCACGCCGACTCCGGCACCGCCCGAGGGCGCGGCCGGTCCTGGTCAGCGCGGCCGGCTAAGGAGCAGGCGCACGGTTCGCATGGGCTCAGGGTACCGCAAGCAGGTCAAGGGTCTCCTGGCCGTCCGCGCCGCCCCGCAGTCCCGCCGTCCCGCACCGCCTACGGCGCAGCCGCCCGCCCCGCCCCGCCGTCCCGCTGCCCCGCCGCACCGCCGTTCCTCAATCCGGCCGCCCCGCCGTCCCGCAGCCCCGCCGCCTCGAAGTCCCGCAGCGCCCTGGCCAGCCGCTCCGACTGCATCCCCGCCGCGAGCGAGCGCGCCAGCCCCGCCGTCCGGGCCGCCTCCCGCTGGTCGCCGAGCCGCCGGTGGGTCTCGGCCAGCCGGACCATCAGCAGCGCCTTGGAACGGGCCCGCCCCGGCCCGAGCCCGGCGACGGCCTCGGCGAGCAGGGCCTTCGCCATCCGGTGCTGACCGAGCGCCAGCCGCCCCTCCCCCACCATCCCGGCGAGGTCGGCCCGGGCCTCCTCGGTACCGGGGACGCCGTCGAGCTCGGCGAAGGCCCGGGCGGCGGCCTCCTCGGCTTGGTCGGCCTCGCCGCGGCGGCCGTGGGCGCGGGCGATCCGGCCGTACTGGCGGGCCCGCCCGGTGGGGCTGAGCGCGGCCCCGTGGGCGTCCAGGGCGGTGCGCAGCGCGGTGACGGCGTCCAGGCCGCGCCCGCCGCTGCCCTGGGTGGCGAGGGCCACCAGCGCGCCGAGCCCGGCGACCCCGAGCCGGACGTCGCCGCTGACGTGGGCGGCGCGCAGCGCGGCGACGAAGGCCCGCTGGGCGGCCGCGTCGTGGCCGAGGTCGAACGCGGCCCAGCCGGCCAGCCGGGCCAGCCTGCTGGCGGTGCCGTACAGTTCGCGGCCGAGTCGTTCGTCGTACGCGCCGAGTTCCAACAGCTTTGCCAGCATGGCGAGTTCGGCGCGGGTGGGGCCGAGGACGAGGCCGCCGCCGCAGGAGCGTTCGAGGCGCTGCTTGCTGCGGTAGGAGAGGCCGAGCTCACCGGCCAGGGTGGGGTCGACGCGCAGCGCGCCCTCGCCGCCGCCGACCGGCGGCGGCGGTGAGGAGAGCCGTTCGGCGGCGTGGTCGAGGTCGGCGCCGCGGAACAGGTCGGTGAGCCGGACCGGTCCGGCGTCGGTGGCGGCCTCGCGCAGCGCGGTCTGGGCGGTGTCGGCGGTCCACGGGTCGGTGAGCAGCCGGGGCGAGAGGATCTTGGCGCCGCGGTGGCCGCCCATCCGGCCCCAGAGCTGCTCGTAGGTGACGGCTATGCCGAGGGTGCGGCTGAGCACCTCGCAGACCGTCTGGTCGTGCGGGCTGCGCGGCACCATGCCGCGGTCGCGCCACTTGTACGGGGCGGTGGAGCTGATCGCCAGGCCCGGCGGGAGGGCGAGGCTCACCTCACGGGCGAGCCGTTCCGGACTCCAGCCGAGCTGGTGCAGTATCCGGGCCAGCTCCTCGTTCCGCCTTCGCTGCAGATCGGCCATGGCACGACGGTAGCGGTCTTTCCCTCCCGCCCGCCGGTGGCATGCACACAACGGCGAAGAGCCGCCCCCCGTAACGGGAGGCGGCTCTCTGTCACTGTGGAGCTATGGGGAATTGAACCCCAGACCTCTTGCATGCCATGCAAGCGCTCTACCAACTGAGCTATAGCCCCTTGACCTGCGATGTCGCCGGGTTTCCCGTCGTTTCCGTCCGGTTTCCCTCGGCGACATCGACTACTTTACACGGTCCTGGGCGTGCTCCTGAAATCCGTTTCCCGAGCCCACCACCGCCGGCCACGGCAGCCGGCACGGCCAACACCGCGCCACCCACGCCACCACCCGCGCCAGCCACCCCGTCAGCGCACCACCCGCACCAGCCACCCCCGTCAGCGCACCGCCCGCCGGCTCCACGCCGCGAACCCCGCCCCGACCAGCACCACCGCGCCGTTGACCGCCAGCGTCACCAGCAGCGCGTGCCCCGACTCCCCGGCCGGCGCCGGCAGGTCCACCTGCCCGAGGAACACCGAGCCGATCACCGCGACCCCGGTCATCTGCCCGAGCTGCAGGACGGTCACCGTCACCCCGCTGGCGTCGGCCGCGTCCTCCGGTGCCACCCCCGCCAGCGCCCGGGCGAACAGCGGGGCGTAGGCGCAGCCGGCGACCAGGCCGAGCGCGGCCGTCTCCACCAGCACCACCGCCCCGATCCCGTCGCCGCCGCCGAGCAGCACCCCCAGCAGCAGGTAGCCGCCGCCGAGCAGTACCCCGGCGAGCACCGGCAGCGGGCCGTGCAGCCGGCCCGGCAGCCGGTGCCAGCGCAGGCTGGCCAGGCCGAAGCCGACCGCGACGGGCGCCGAGCAGAGCCCGGCCCGCAGTGCGCTGTGGCCGAGGGCCGCCTGCTGGTGGAGGGCGAAGGTGAACATGAAGCCCGCGTAGGCGGCCATGATCGTGAAGAGTCCGACGGCGGCGGGGCGCAGCCCGGGGGCGCGCAGCACCCGGCCGGGGATCAGCGGCTGCCCGCCGCGCCGGGCGACCCGGCGCTCGACCGCCACGAACAGGCCGAACAGCAGCGCGCTGCCCGCGATCATCGCCCAGCCCCAGACCGGCCAGCCGAGCTCGTTGCCGAGCACCAGCGGCACCACCAGCAGGCCGAGCGCCGAGCCCAGCACCACCAGTCCGGGGACGTCGAAGCCGCGCGAGGCGTCACCGGGCAGTCTCGGCAGGAGCCGGGCGCCGGCCACCAGCAGCACCAGCCCGATCGGCACGTTGACCAGGAACACCGGCCGCCACCCGGTGCCGAACAGGTCAGCACTGACCAGCACCCCGCCGAGCACCTGCCCGAGCGCGACGCCGACGGCCAGCACCGCCGAGTAGAGGCCGATCGCCCGGGTGCGGGCGGCCCCGGTGAAGGTGCGCTGGAGCAGGCTCATCACCTGCGGCACCATCAGGGCCGCGCCCGCGCCCTGGAGCAGCCGGAAGGCGATCAGCGAGCCGGTGGTCGGGGCGAGTCCGCAGGCCAGCGAGGCGAGGGTGAAGGCGGCCAGGCCCAGTTGGAACAGTCGGCCGAAGCCGTACCGGGCGCCGAGGCGGGCGCCGGTGATGAGCAGGACGGCGTAGGCGACGGTGTAGCCGGCGATCACGAACTGCAGGGCGGCGCCGGAGGCGCCCAGGTCGGTCCGGATGGTCGGCACCGCGACGTTGACGATGGAGCTGTCGAGCACGGCCATGCACTGCCCGCTCAGCACGATCGCGAGGAGCGGCCCGGGCCGTGCGGCCGGTGCCCCGGTGGTGCCTGCGGCCGCGCTGGGCCGGGTCTGGAGGTCGGTCATGGCCACCAGCCTGGGGTGGCGCCGGTACTGGTGGTTAGAGCCTGCCGATCCTGGTACTGGCAGCACCTGTATCGCCCGCGCCCGCTGCGGCACGATGGACGGCATGACCGTGCTGGAGGAGCTCCCCGCCGCGACCGGCGGCCGTGAACGGCGGCGCACCGAGCTGGCCCGCTTCCTGAAGGCCTGCCGGGCGCGGGTCACCCCGGAGGACGTCGGCCTGCCGCCGGGGCTGCGCCGCCGCACCCCGGGGGCTGCGGCGCGAGGAGGTCGCGCAGCTCGCCGGGGTGGGGGTGACCTGGTACACGTGGTTGGAGCAGGGGCGGCCGATCAACGCGAGCGAGCAGGTGCTGCTGGCGGTGGCCCGGGCGCTGCGGCTGGACGGCACCGAGCGCCAGCACCTGTTCCGGCTGGCCGGGGCGACCTCCTCGGCGCTGACCCGGCCGGCCGCGCCGGAGCTGAGCCCGGCGATCCAGGTGATCCTGGACTCACTGGCGCCGCTGCCGGCGGCGGTCTCCAACACCCGGTTCGACGTGCTGAGCTTCAACCGGCCGTACCGCTCGCTGTTCGGCACCGAGCGGATGCGCCCGTCCCACGGGGTGTTCTTCAACAGCCTCTGGTGCATGCTGACCGCGCCGGAGTGCTGCAACCCGTGCGACAACCCGGAGGAGACCCTGCCGCGGATGGTGGCGGTGCTGCGCTCGGCGTACGGCCGGCACGTCGGCGAGCCGGCCTGGGAGGAGCACGTGCGGCAACTGTCGGCCCGCAGCGAGCTGTTCCGGGAGCTGTGGGACCGCCAGGAGGTGGCGCCGCCGAAGACCCTGCTGCGGATCTTCCGCCACCCGGAGCTCGGCGTGATGCGGCTGAACGCCACCTATCTGACGATGCCGGGCGTGCCGGAGTGCTACATCGTCGTGTACGTCCCGGAGGGCCCGGACGACCGCGAGCTGGTGGAGCGGCTCAACTCCCTGCCGCCGGGCGGCTGGCGGCACACCTGCAAGCCCTAAGCGCCGGGACCACGGGGCGCCGGTCCCCCTCCGGGCCCCCGCGGTCCCCGTCGTCCACGGAATCCACGGGAACCACAGAAACCACGAGAGGCCGCCACCCTCGGGTGACGGCCTCTCGAACTGCTGTGGAGCTATGGGGAATTGAACCCCAGACCTCTTGCATGCCATGCAAGCGCTCTACCAACTGAGCTATAGCCCCGCGACACTGGCGACCTGGCTCCGGAACTCCGATGTCCACGACCGCCGATGCGGAGTGGAGCTATGGGGAATTGAACCCCAGACCTCTTGCATGCCATGCAAGCGCTCTACCAACTGAGCTATAGCCCCGCACTCACCGGATCTCCCGCTTCCCTTCCGGGCCGCGTTCCTTCCCTGCGAACGAGGAAGACTCTAGCTGGTCAGGCCCGGAACTGCGAAATCCGCTCCTTCCGGGCCCCCTCGAAGCCTCCGTCACCGGCACCCGCGACGCCCCCGTCACCGGGTGCCTGCCGCCGAGCCCCCGTCGCCGAGTGCCGTCAGGTGTCGTCGCCGATCACCGGCTGCGGGAGCGTGCCCGCGTTGTGCTCCAGCAGCCGCCAACCGCGCGCCCCGCTGCCGAGCACCGACCAGCAGCAGTTGGACAGCCCGCCAAAGCACTCCCACAGGGGAGGCTCCAGGCCCAGCAGCCGCCCGAGCATGGTCCGGATGGTGCCGCCGTGGCTGACCACGACCAGGGTGCCGTTCTCCGGCAGCTTGGCGACCGCCTCCAGCACCACCGGCACCGAGCGGTCGGCGACCTCGGTGGACAGCTCGCCGCCACCGCGGCGCACCGGCTCCCCGGCCGCCCAGGCCGCGTACTCCTCCGGGTGGCGCTCGCGGATCTCGGCGTTGGTCAGGCCCTGCCAGGAGCCCGCGTACGTCTCCCGCAGCCCCTCGTGGTGCTGCACGTCCAGTCCGGTGACCGCGGCCAGCTCGTCGGCGGTGCGCCGGGCGCGCTTGAGGTCCGAGGAGATCAGCAGGTCGGGGCGCAGGCCGGAGAGCAGCCGGGCCGCCCGCTGGGCCTGCAGCACGCCCTGGCCGGTCAGGTCGATGTCCGTGGTGCCCTGGAAGCGCGATTCGAGGTTCCAGGAGGTCTGGCCGTGCCGCCAGAAGACGATGCGCGGGCCGCGCGCGTCCCTACTCAGTGCAGGTCCTCGGGCTTGCCGAAGTCGTCGGCCGGGGCGACGGCGTTGCCGGCGTCGTCGGTGATCGCGTCGGGGCGGTTGCGCGACTCCAGGGCGTCCGCGGGCAGCGGCAGCTCGGGGCAGTCCTTCCAGAGGCGGTCCAGCGAGTAGAAGGAGCGCTCCTCGGAGTGCTGGACGTGCACGACGATGTCCAGGTAGTCGAGCAGGATCCAGCGGCCCTCGCGCTCGCCCTCGCGGCGCACCGGCTTGATGTCCAGCTGCTCGCGCAGCTGGTCCTCGATCTCCTCGGCGATCGAGCGGACCTGGCGGTCGTTGTTCGCGGAGGCGATCAGGAAGGCGTCGGTGATCGACAGCACCTCGCTGACGTCGAAGGCGATGATGTTGTGCGCGAGCTTGTCGGCCGCCGCCTGGGCGGCGACGTTGATGAGCTGCTGGCTGTGGTCGGTGACGGTCACGGTGTTCTTCCGGCTCGGCGGCTTGGGGCGGCCCCCGCGCGGCGGCAGGGGTCGCCTTCCAGGATCTCACGCCGTCCCCGCGGCCTCGGAACGCTTTTCCGGGGCCGCGGGGGCGGGCGAGGGGCCGGAGCCGCTCCGCTACGGGGTCTTCGGCGGCTGGTAGTCCTTGCCGAGCACGACCACCAGGTCCGCGTTCTGGGCGTCGCCGACCTTCTTCACCGCCGTGTCCGGCAGCCCCAGGCTGGTCGCCAGGGACTTCGCCGCGCCCTGCCGGGCGTCGTCGGTGTAGCGGATCTCACTGGTGGCCTGCGGCGCGGTCTTGGCGCCGCCCGGGATGAAGGTCAGGCCCGAGTTGACGATCTGGACCTGGGCCGCGGCGCCCGCCGCGTCGTTGCCGGAGGCGTCCTGGAGGGAGACCCGGGCGGGGGCGTCGCCGGCCGCCGCGGACTTCACGGTGCCGCCGAGCACGTCCTTGACCTGCTTGCCGGCGGTGGCCTCGTCCAGGGTGCCGTCCGGCTTGACGGTCAGCGCGGTGGTGCCGAAGTGGCCGTCCTTGGCCTGCTGGGAGAGCTGGGCGAGCACGCCGGCCAGGGCGTCCTCGGGCAGCGAGGGGTCGAGCACCGCGTTCATCCGGTGCACGTCGTCCTTGGCGTCCTTGAACTGGGTCGGCATGGTGCGCACCACGGCGTCCATGACCTGGCCGAACCGGGCCAGTTGGGCGTCCCGGTTCTCGCCCGGGCCCTGGAGGGTGGCGTAGGCGACCGCGGCCTTCCCGCTGAGCAGGGTGTTCTTGCCCGCCGCGGAGAGCAGCTTGCCGTCCGGCTTGCCGCCCTCGTGGGTCTCGGCGTTGGTGTCCACCCGGACGCCGCCGAGCTGGGAGACCAGTAGTTCCAGGTACGGGGTGTCCAGCCGCCAGGTGCCGGCCACCGGGGCGCCGAGCACGGTGGACAGGCCGTCGCGGGTCGCCGAGGCGCCGATCGCGTCCATGGCCTGGCCGACCGTGGTCACCGGCGGGTCGCCCGGGCCGGGCAGCCGCAGCACGTCGGGCAGCAGCAGCACCGTGCCCTTGTGCCCGGAGGCGTCGTCGACCAGCAGCGCGCTGGACACCTTGCCCTGGAGGTCGCGCAGGTGGACGACGTTGACCTGCCGCCCGCCCGCCGCGGCGGCCGCGGTCGGCTTGTCCCCGGTGAACCACAGGTAGCCGCCGACGCCGCCGGCCGCGAGCGCCAGCACCACGCCGAGGCCGATCAGCCGGTTCTTGAGCTTGCGGCGGCGCTCGGCGCGCACCTCGCTGCGGGACTCGGCGAACTTCAGCCAGTCGATGACGTCCTCGGACTCCTCCGCCTCCTCGTCCACGAAGGTGAACTCGCCCGTCTGGTAGGAGTCCTTGGGCGCCCGGCCGCCGGCCTTCCCGGGCCGGGCCCCGGCCACCTGCTCGGAGGGCGCTTCCGCCGCGGCCGGGGTGGCCTCCGCGGCCGGCCGGGGGGTCCGGCGGCGCGGCGGCGGTACGACGGCGGGCCCCGCCGGGGCGGACGGCTCCGGGGCGGACGGCTGGGGCACGGTCGGCTGCGGCTCGGCGACCACCGGCGCGGCCTGGTACGGCTGCTGGTACCCCTGCTGCCCCTGGTACCCCTGCTGCTGGTAGCCCCCGTACGGGTCCTGCCCGTACACCGGCTGCCCGTACTGGTCGTACGTCTGCGGCTCGTACTGCTGCGGGTCGTACTGCTGCCCGTACCCCTGCTGCTGCGGGAACTGCCCGGTCTGCTGGTAGCCCTGGGCCTGCTGCCCGCCGTACGTGCCCTGCCCGTACACCGGCTGCCCGTACTGGTCGTACTGGTCGTACGCCTGCGGCTCGTACTGCTGCTCGTACTGCTGCCCGTACGCCGGGGGCTGCTGCTGCCCCTGCGGGTGTCCCTGACCCTGGCCCTGCCCCTGGTACGGCTGCTGGTACTGGCCGGTGGACCACTCCTCCGGCTGCTGCCCGCCGTTGCCGCTGCCGTTACCGCTGCGATCGGTCACGCCCGCTCCTGGCTCAGGTCCCGTGCGGCGCGTACAGCGCCCGCTTGTCGATGTAGCGGACCACCCCGTCCGGGACGAGGTACCAGACCGGCTCGCCCTTGGCGACCCGGTTGCGGCAGTCCGTGGAGGAGATGGCCAACGCCGGGACCTCCACCAGGGAGACCCCGCCCACCGGAAGCCCGGCGTCCGACAGAGTGTGCCCCGGACGGGTGCAGCCGATGAAGTGGGCCAGCGAGAAGAGTTCGTCCGAGTCGTGCCAGGACAGGATCTGGGCCAGCGCGTCGGCGCCGGTGATGAAGAAGAGGTCGGCGGCCGGGTGCAGGGCGTGCAGGTCGCGCAGGGTGTCGACGGTGTAGGTCGGGCCCTCGCGGTCGATGTCGATCCGGCTCACCGAGAACTGCGGGTTCTCGGCGGTGGCGATGACCGTCATCAGGTAGCGGTCCTCGGCCGGGGTGACCTGGCGGTCGCTCTTCTGCCAGGGCTCACCGGTCGGGACGAAGATCACCTCGTCCAGGTGGAACGCGCTCGCCACCTCGCTCGCGGCGACCAGGTGGCCGTGGTGGATCGGGTCGAAGGTGCCGCCCATCACTCCGAGGCGCTTCTTCACCGGTTCCGGTCCGCCGGGATTCCCGGCCTGCTCTCCCATGCCGCCACACCTTACGCGACGCCCGTTGCGGTGCGGGAACGCCCGTGTGGGGGTTGCCCGCAGATGCGTGAGGGAGCGGCCGGCGCACTGGCCGGACGCTCCCCGAGCCGTCCCGGGACCGGGCTCAGCGGTCCCGGTTGAAGCGGGTGGTGATGAAGAGCAGGAGCAGCAGGATGAACAGCGCGGCGCCGCCCGTCAGCAGCGGGTTCAGGCTGTCGTGGTTGCCCCCCTCGCCCTCGGCGAGCAGGTTCAGGACGGGGAGTGCGGCAGCAGTGCTCATGGTCGGCGGGACCTTCTCGGCTCGGTGAACGGACCTGGGGGGTGGTTCCGGGCCGGTGAGGGCCCATCCGTCATCGTACGGGGGGTTGCGCGGCAACCGCTCGGCGGCCCACCGCCGCTGACCGGGCGTGAGCGAACCGAGTGGGACGCGGCGGCTACTGGCCCCGGAAGGCGCGGGCCATGATCCAGACCAGCAGTCCGATCCCGACGAAGGAGGCGATCACGATGATCCGCAGGAACAGGCCCGGGCCGGCCTCGTCGGAGATGGGTGTGGCCAGGCTGACCAGCGCTTCGGTGGACATCTGAGGGACTCCTCGAACTGCTCGGTACCGCGGCCGGGTCCGGTCTCGGTTCTCCAGGGCATTCAGGGTAAACCGGCCTCACACCGGCACCGCCCACCGGCCCCCGCGCCGCGCCCGGCCCTCCGCCGGCCCGTCCCCACGCCGCCGCCGACCCCTCCCCCGGCGCCGCTCCGGCCGCCCCCGGGGACGAGTACGCAACCGCGGACGTTGCACAGGCAGTCGTTGCAGACGAGTCACTGCAGGCGAAGACCAGCGGGGGGCCGGGCGCTGCACCGGGACCGCCGTCGACCAGGAGGTACGCAGACCATGACCGACACGACCGCGAACGCACCGAGCCGCCGTCGCCAACGCTTCCCCGAGATCTCCACCCGGGCCTGGGAGCACCCCGCCGACCGCTCGGCGCTGGTCGCCCTGCGCCGGCTCTCCGGCTTCGACGACGTCCTCAGGAAGCTCGCCGGGCTGGTCTCCGAGCGCTCGATCCGGCTGATGTTCCTGGCCACCGCCGTGAAGACCTCCGAGCGCCAGTTCCCCGACCTGTACAGCATGGTCCGCGACGCCGCCTACGTGCTCGACCTGGAGCAGGTCCCGGACCTGTACGTCAGCCAGGACCCGACGGTCAACGCGTTCACCATCGGCATCGACACCCCGATCATCGTGGTCACCAGCGGCCTGGTCGAGCTGCTGGACGAGGAGGAGCTGCGCTCCGTCATCGGCCACGAGGTCGGCCACGCGATGTCCGGCCACGCGGTCTACCGGACGATGCTGATGATCCTCACCAACATCGCCACCCGGATCGCCTGGGTGCCGCTCGGCAACCTGGCGATCATGGCCATCGTCACCGCGCTCAAGGAGTGGTTCCGCAAGGCCGAGCTGTCCAGCGACCGGGCCGGCCTGCTCGCCGGGCAGGACCTCCAGGCGTCCATGCGGGCCCTGATGAAGCTGGCCGGCGGGCACAACCTGGCCGAGATGAACGTCGACGCCTTCCTGGAGCAGGCCGAGGAGTACGAGAAGGCCGGGGACCTGCGCGACGGCGTCCTCAAGCTGCTCCAGCTGCTGCCGCAGACCCACCCGTTCGCGGTGGTCCGGGTCGCCCAGCTCAAGAAGTGGGCGGAGAGCGACGAGTACCGCTCGATCATGGCCGGCGCCTACCCGCGCCGCACCGACGACCGGGACGCCTCGGTCGGCGAGCAGTGGAAGGCCGCCGCCGAGCACTACACGACCTCGGTGAAGGAGAGCAAGGACCCGCTGATGGGCCTGCTGCGGGACGTGGCCGGCGGCGCCGCGACCGTCGGCGGCAAGCTGCGGGACACCTTCACCGGCGGCGGCCGCAACGACTCGGGCCCCCGCAACGGCACCGGGGAGCACGGCGGCTCCGGGAACCGCACCGACGGCTGACCTCGGCAGGGAGCCTCCCCCGCCACCGCTCCGGCACCCACGGCCGGTGACCCGCCCGGGTCACCGGCCGCACTTCGTCCGGTACCGCTCAGCTCCCGGCCAGCACCCCGCACACCTGCCAGGCCGGCCGCGCGTGGTTGCCCGGGTCGACCGGCGTCGGCGCGGCCACCGCCGTGCCCTGCGCGGTGGCCAGCACCGGCTGCAGGAAGCCCGCCATCGAGGTGGTGCACGGCTCCGGGCCGGCCTGCAGCACCGCGTCCACCAGCCGCAGCTGCGCCTGCCCCAGGTCGACCCGGTCGAGCTGGAAGGTCAGCTCGCGCCGCACGGTCTCCAGGGTGACCGGGGCGCCGGCCGGGGCCCCGGCGGGCTTCAACGCGTAGACGAAGGTGTGGTCGGTGGTGATCTGCAGCGTCCCGCCGTCCGACTCGTCGACCCGCATCGCGCCGACCACCTTCACGGTGTCGGAGGCCAGCGCGACCTGCGCCGGGTCGAAGCGGACGATCCAGCCGGTCACCGCGTGGTGCCGGTCGTCCACCGGCTGGGCGACGCTCGCGTCGAACTGGGCCTGCTCACCGGGCGTGACGAAGACCCGCACGTCCGTGGTGGCGCCCTGGACCAGCGCCGCCGGCGTCAGCGAGGAGGCGACCAGGTAGCGCTGCACGGTGTCGAGGGCCTTGGTCACCTCGACCTTGCTGAAGTGCTCGGTGCCCGCGCCGCTCGGGGTGTTCAGTCCGGCCGCCCCGTCGCCGTATCCGGGCGGCAGCGCGGCGAAGGGGTGCGCCGGGTCGGCGACCGGGCGTACGGCCGAAGCCGGGCTCAACGCGACCAGGCTGACGGTCAGTTGACTGCCCTCCGGCCGGGCCGGGATCCCCTTGGGCGAGTTCACCCCGAAGTACACCGCGGCCCCGAAGGCCAGCAGGATGAGCAGCAGCAGGGCCAGCGCCTGACGCGGCACGCTGCCCAGCGGCCCGAGCCGCACCCGGGCGCGGGTGGCCTTGCCGAAGGAGCCCGCGAGCCGCTCCCGGGCGGACAGTTCCTGGATCCGGGCAGCCCGGACGAACGACTCGTCGAAGACGACGGACCGGAACTCGTCCTCATTGCCGGAACCGCCCTCGGGCGTACCCTCAGGAGGCTCGCGCGGGTCACCCATAGCACCAGGGTAGGCGCACACCGGGCCCGCCACGAGGGCCCCGGCGCAGATTGCCGGGAACGCTCCGTGACCACCGCCCCGGGGCGTGCGCCCCTGGACACGTCCCGGAGCCGCGCTACGGAGTCGACGCCACCAGTGACGGCTTGGCCGGCGCCGACCGGGGGTCCGCGCCCGGGCTGCTGCTGCCGGACTCCGGGCGCCGGGGCGCCCCCGAGGAGCCGCCCACGCCCTGGTAGACCGCCGCGACCGCCACCGCCACCAGGCTCACGCCCATGATCACGGCCAGCACCCAGGCCACCGGCCGGTGCCAGCGCTGCTGGGCCACGTACCGCCCGCGGGCCCGCACCGGGTCGTGGCGCCGGCCCCAGCGCCGGCCCTGGCGGCCGGCCGCCCGGCCCGGGCCCGACCAGGGGTCGGGGTAGAGGTGGTCCTCGTCGAGTCCGCTCGGGTACGGGCGCAGCTCCAGCGGCAGCCCGTCCCCGGCCGGCACGTCATAGCTCCAGCCCGGTCCCGCGGAATCCGGCTCGAACCGCGCCTCGGCGGCGGCGAGCTGCCGCTCCTTGGCGGTCGGCTCGTGCACGGCGGCGGACCGGACGAAGGCCTCATCGAAGACCACGGTGGCGAACTCGTCGTCCGCACCACCGTGGTCGGCGCCGTCGGGGTACGGCAAGCCCCCCACATCCTCAGCCACGGATTCAGCGTATTACCGGCCGGGCGATTTGTCTGTGGCTCCCGGCAGTTGGTCCGTCACACGTGTGACGACCGCCCCGCGCGGCGCCCTCACCCGGCGTCCGCGCCCCCGCCCACCGTCTGCGTCGCCTCGCCGCGGACATGCCCGTCACCAGTGACGATGTACTTGGTGCTGGTCAGCTCCGGCAGGCCCATCGGGCCGCGGGCGTGCAGCTTCTGGGTGGAGATGCCGATCTCCGCGCCGAAGCCGAACTCACCGCCGTCGGTGAACCGGGTGGAGGCGTTGACGGCCACCGTGGTCGAGTCCACCAACTGGGTGAACCGGCGGGCGGCGGCCTGCGAGGTGGTGACGATCGCCTCGGTGTGGCCCGAGGACCAGCGGCGGATGTGCTCCACGGCCGCGTCCAGCGAGGGCACCACGGCCGCCGCCAGGTCGTACGAGAGGTACTCGGCGCCCCAGTCCTCGTCGGTGGCGGGCACCGCGGTGACGCCGGTGCCCTCGGCGGCCTTGAGCACCGCCTCGTCACCGTGCACCGTCACCCCGGCCTCGGCCAGGGCGGCCAGCGCGAGCGGCAGGAAGGCGTCCGCGACGTCCTGGTGCACCAGCAGCGTCTCGGCGGAGTTGCAGACGCTGACCCGCTGCGCCTTGGAGTTCAGCAGGATGCCGACGGCCATCGCCAGATCGGTCCGGGCGTCCACGTACACGTGGCAGTTGCCGGTGCCGGTCTCGATCACCGGGACGGTCGAACCCTCGACCACGGTGCGGATCAGCGAGGCGCCGCCGCGCGGGATCAGCACGTCGACCAGGCCGCGGGCGCGCATCAGCTCCTGCACCGAGTCCCGGCTCTCCCCCGGGACGAGCTGGACCACGTCGGCCGGCAGCCCGGCCGCGACGACGGCGTCCCGCAGCACGGCGACCAGCGCGGTGTTGGAGCGGTAGGCGGAGGCGGAGCCGCGCAGCAGCACCGCGTTGCCGGACTTGAGGCAGAGCGCGGCGGCGTCCACGGTGACGTTCGGCCGGGCCTCGTAGATGATGCCGACCACGCCCAGCGGCACCCGCACCTGACGCACGTCCAGGCCGTTCGGCAGGGTGTAGCCGCGCACCACCTCGCCGACCGGGTCGGCCAGGCCGGCCACGTCCCGCACGTCCGAGGCGATCGCGGCGATCCGCTCGCCGGTCAGGCTCAGCCGGTCGACCACCGACTCGGCCGTCCCCGCCGCGCGGGCCCGGGCCACGTCCTCGGCGTTGGCCGCGACGATCTCGGCGCTGCGGGCGACCAGCGCGTCCGCGATCGCCAGCAGCGCGGCGTCCTTGGCCCGGCGCGGCAGCGGGGCGAGCGCGGCGGCCGCCTCCCGGGCACGGCGCGCTACGGCGAGGACGGGGCTGTCGGCGGTGGCGAGGTCGCTGGTCATGCCGCAAGGGTAGCGACTGCACCCGCTCCGCCGAGCCGTCATTTCGCCGGGTGAGACGGCGCACGGACGGCTCCGCGCGCCCTCGGTACGCGGTACGCCCCACCTCAGTACGGGGAGCACCCCGCCCTCGGTACGGGTGCACCCCACCCTCGGTACGCGGTACGCCCCGCCCTCAGTACGGGTGCACCCCGCCCAGGTGCGGCGGCGGATCGCCGAAGCCCTCGGCGACCCGCTTGTGGTACGTCGCCCGGTCGACCACCTCCAGCCCGACGATCTCCCACGGCGGAAGGCTCGCGGTCACCTTGTGCTCGCCCCACAGCCGCAGCGCTATCGCCGCCGCATCGTGCAGGTCCCGGGCCTGCTCCCAGTAGCGGATCTCGGCGTGGTCGGCCGCGTAGCGGGCGGTCAGGAAGAACGAGTGGTCGTGCGCCAGCCGCTCCAGCGAGGCCCGCAGCGCGGACAGCGGCGTGGTCTGCCCGGCCACGCTCAGCACCACGTGCCACAGCCGGGCCTGCTCCGGCACGCTGGGCGGATCCGCCGCCTGCGCGCGCTGCGGCCGCAGCCGGCGCACCCCGCCGGACCCCTGCGACGGCGGACCGGCCGGCTCGGCGGGGCCGTCCCCGCGTCCGCCGTCGATGCTGGTCAGCCGCCGGCCCGCCGTCCCTCCGGTCAGCGCTGCCTCGCGCCTGCGTTCCACCGGCGGCCTCCTGTTCGGCGATCTCGTGTCGTCCCGCACCGGCCCGCCGGCCCCCGGCCGACCGGTACGGCTGCGCCCCTCCTCGCCCGCGGCCGGGCCGCTCCCGGTACGGAGCGGCCCACCGACCGCGCTGCGCCGTCCGGCCGCCGGCCGTAACGGCCGGTCAGCCGTGCAGAACGACCAGGTCGTCGCGGTGGACGACCTCCCGCTCGTACCCGGCGCCGAACTCCTGGGCCAGGTCGCGGGTGGACCGGCCGAGCAGGCGGGGCAACTCCCTCGCATCAAAGTTGACCAGTCCGCGAGCCACGATGTGGCCGTTTTCGGCAAGAAGGTCCACCGGATCACCCGCGGCGAACTCCCCGTCGACCTTGGTCACCCCGGCGGGCAGCAGCGAGGCGCCGCCGGAGACGACCGCCTCGACCGCGCCCGCGTCCAGGTGCAGGGCACCGCGCGGGCTGCTGGCGTGGGCCAGCCAGAGCATCCGGTCGGAGGTGCGGCTGCCGGTGCGCCGGAAGAGCGTCCCGGTGGGTCGCCCGGCCAGCGCGTCGGCGGCGTGGCTGGCGGCGGTGAGCACCACCGGGATGCCCGCGCCGGTGGCGATCCGGGCCGCCTCCACCTTGGTGACCATGCCGCCGGTGCCGACGCCCGCCTTGCCGGCGCTGCCGATCTGGATGCCGTCGAGGTCGTGCGGGCCGCTCACCTCGGCGATCCGGCTGGTGCCGGGCCGGGACGGGTCGCCGTCGTAGAGGCCGTCCACGTCGGAGAGCAGCACCAGCAGGTCGGCCCGGACCAGGTGGGCGACCAGTGCGGCCAGCCGGTCGTTGTCCCCGAACTTGATTTCGGCGGTGGCGACGGTGTCGTTCTCGTTGACGACCGGCATCGCGCCCATCGCCAGCAGCTGGTCCAGCGTCCGGTAGGCGTTGCGGTAGTGGGCGCGGCGGCTGGCGTCCTCGGCGGTGAGCAGCACCTGGCCGACCCGGATGCCGTACCGGGCGAAGGAGGCGGTGTACCGCGCGACCAGCAGCCCCTGGCCGACGCTCGCTGCGGCCTGCTGGCGGGCCAGGTCCTTGGGCCGCCTGTCCAGGCCGAGCGGGGCGAGCCCGGCGGCGATGGCGCCGGAGGAGACGAGCACCACCTCGGGCGCCCCGGGGCGGCTGCGCACCTTGGCGAGCGCGTCCACCAGGGCGTCCACCCGGTCAGCGTCCAGGCCGCCGGCCGCCGTGGTGAGTGAGGAGGAGCCGACCTTGACCACGATCCGCCGTGCGGTCAGCACCTCCTCCCGCAGTGAGTCCTCGCTCATCTCGCTGTACGCCCTTCCGGTGTGGTGCGGGTGCGGCGGGGCCCGGCCCGGCCGTCATGGCCGAAATCTACGCGATCCCCGCAGGTCGTCCCCAAGGGGTTTCACCGGCTGGACTCGCCCCGACCACCGGGCCGGACTCGGCCGAGCTGCTCAACTTCCAGGCCCCGCAGGCGAAGTGAGGGACCGTCACGGCAGAACGAAGCGGACGGCCCCGCCACCTCGACAGGTGGCGGGGCCGTCCGCTGCGCGGCGGGGCCGACTCAGTCGTCCTCGTCGCGGGTGGACTCAGTGGTCCTCGTCGCGGGCCGACTCAGTGGTCCTCGTCGTCCTCGATCGCGGCCTGCCGGCCGCTGGAGAGCGCCTCGAAGGCGAGGAACTCGGCCTCGGCCGCGTCCCGGCCCTTCTGCTTCTCGCGGCGGCGGTCGACCGCCGGGCGCTGGGTCTCCATCCGGTGGTCCTCACCGCGACGGCCGAGCATCTCGGCGCCGGCGGCCATGGTCGGCTCCCAGTCGAAGACGACGGCGTTCTCGTCCGGGCCGATGATGACGGTGTCGCCCTCGTGCGCGCCGACCTTCCACAGCCGGTCCTCGACCCCGAGGCGGGCCAGCCGGTCGGCCAGGTAGCCGACGGCCTCGTCGTTGCTGAAGTCGGTCTGGCGGACCCAGCGCTCCGGCTTGACGCCGCGGATGCGGTAGGCGCCGTCCTCCTCCTCGATGGTGAAGCCCGCGTCGTCGACGGCGGTGGGCCGCAGCACGATCCGGGTGGACTCCTCGACCGGCTTGGCGGCGCGCGCCTCGGCGACGATCTTCGCCACCGCGAAGCTCAGCTCGCGCAGACCCTTGCGGGAGGCGGCGGAGACCTCGAACACCTGGTAGCCGCGCTCCTCCAGCGAGGCGCGGGTCAGGTCGGCGATGTCCTGGCCGTCCGGGACGTCCACCTTGTTGAGCGCGACCAGGCGCGGGCGGTCCTCCAGACCGCCGTACTCGGCGAGCTCGGCCTCGATGGTCTCCAGGTCGGTCAGCGGGTCGCGGCCGGGCTCCAGGGTGGCGCAGTCCAGCACGTGCACCAGCACCGAGCAGCGCTCGACGTGCCGCAGGAACTCCAGGCCCAGGCCCCGGCCCTGGCTGGCGCCCGGGATCAGGCCGGGCACGTCGGCGATGGTGTAGACGGTGTCACCCGCGGTGACCACGCCGAGGTTGGGGACGAGGGTGGTGAACGGGTAGTCCGCGATCTTCGGCTTGGCGGCGGAGAGCACCGAGATCAGCGAGGACTTGCCGGCGCTCGGGTAGCCGACCAGGGCCACGTCGGCGACGGACTTGAGCTCCATCACGATGTCGCGGGACTCGCCGGGCTCGCCGAGCAGCGCGAAGCCGGGGGCCTTGCGGCGGGCCGAGGCGAGCGCGGCGTTGCCAAGGCCGCCGCGGCCGCCCTGGGCGGCGACGAAGCTGGTGCCGTGGCCGACCAGGTCGGCGAGCACGTTGCCCTTGCGGTCCAGCACCACGGTGCCGTCCGGCACCAGCAGGACGAGGTCGTCGCCCTCCGCGCCGGTGCGGTTGCCGCCCGCGCCCGGCTTGCCGTTGGTGGCCTTGCGCTTGGGCGAGTGGTGGTACTCCAGCAGGGTGGTGACCTGGGCGTCGACGGTCAGGATGACACTGCCGCCCTCACCGCCGTTCCCGCCGTCCGGTCCGCCGAGCGGCTTGAACTTCTCACGGTGGACGGAGGCGCAGCCGTGGCCTCCGTTACCCGCGGCGACGTGCAGTTCGACGCGGTCCACGAAGGTGGTCATGGTTGTGCCTCCAGTACGGGGAAGGGTTCTTCTACGTGAAGCGCGAAGGGTGGACCGGAGAATTCCGGCCCACCCTTCAGTGTGAGTCCTCAGCAGACTCGGGAGTCCGTTCGGACTCAGGCCTCGACGGCCACGATGTTGACGACCTTGCGGCCGCGACGGTTGCCGAACTGCACCGCACCGGCGGTCAGCGCGAACAGGGTGTCGTCGCCACCACGGCCGACACCGGCACCCGGGTGGAAGTGGGTGCCACGCTGGCGGACGAGGATCTCGCCGGCCGACACGACCTGGCCACCGAAGCGCTTCACGCCGAGGCGCTGGGCGTTCGAGTCACGGCCGTTACGAGTAGAGCTTGCGCCCTTCTTGTGTGCCATTTTTCGCTATCCCCTTACTTGCTGACCGAGTCGATGCTGGTGATGCGCACCGCGGTGTGCTTCTGACGGTGACCCTGACGACGGCGGTAGCCGGTCTTGTTCTTGTAGCGCAGGATGACGATCTTGTCGCCCTTGGTCTGGTCGACCACCTCGGCGTGAGCCTTCACGCCGGCCAGGACCCACGGGTCGGAGGTGACGGCGTCACCGTCGACGACCAGGATGGTCGAGAGCTCCACCGAGTCACCCGGCTTGGCCTCGATACGGTCGATCTCCAGCACGTCGCCGACGGCGACCTTGTGCTGGCGGCCGCCTGCGCGAACGATCGCGTACATGCGGTACCTACTTTCCCAACTCGGTCGGAACTCCCGACGCCAGCCACCTGGGTACGGACACAGGGGCCTCCCTCCGAACGCGCGCGCACAGGGCGCGGTGCTCTCGGAGAGGTGATGTGCTCGGGAGCGCGGCGTAGACACGCCGATGGTCAAGAATACGGACCGGCCGCCCAGGGGGCAAACCGGCCGGTACGGCCGGGGGGCGGGAAGGACTCCCGCCCCCGGCGTGGGCACTACTCGGCCGCCGTATCACCCTCGGCGGCCGCGGCCTTCTTGGCCGCCGCGCTCGTCCGCTTGGTCGCGGTCTTGCGGGCGGTGGTCTTCTTGGCCGCCGTGGTGGTCTTCTTGGCGGCGGTCTTCTTCGCGGCGGTCTTGCGGGCGGCCCGCTTCTTCGGCGCCGGAGCCTCCTCGGCGGGGGCCTCCGCCACAGGGGCCTCCTCCGCGGCGGGAGCCTCGGCGGCCTCCGCGGCCGGGGCCTCGACGACCTCGGCCTCCACGACGACGGTCCCGGCGGCGGCCTCCGGGGCCACCTCCGCGACAGGCTCGGCCGCGGCCTCGGCCACCGGCTCGGCGGCCGGGGCGGCGGCGGCCAGGGCCGCCTCCAGGGCCGCGTCGGCCTTCGCCTGCAGCACGACGATCTCGGCGGCCTGCGGGGCACCGGCCGGAGCCGTCGCCTTGCGCACCGCGCGGCGGCGCGGACGGCCGGCCGGAGCGGCGGCGGGGGCGGGAGCCTCGGCCACCGGCGCCTCCACGGCCTTCGGCGTCTCGACCACCACGGTCCCGACGGCCGGGGCCTCGA
The DNA here is from genome assembly GCF_044760155.1 of Kitasatospora sp. NPDC098652. Lineage (NCBI taxonomy): Bacteria > Bacillati > Actinomycetota > Actinomycetes > Kitasatosporales > Streptomycetaceae > Kitasatospora > Kitasatospora sp. NPDC098652. The sequence continues at coordinate 79,782 of NZ_JBIWAQ010000007.1, read as the reverse complement.
CGGCCGGCGCCTCGACGCCCGGGACCTCCAGGGCCAGCTGGCCCTCGATCTCCTCGCGCACCGGCTCGGCCGGCTCCTCGACCGCCTCGGCGACGGCCTCGGCCACCGACCCGGCCTCGACGGCCTGCGGCTCCTCGTGGCCCGCGCCGCCCTTGCCCCGGCGACGGCGCTTGCCGCTGCCCGAGCCCGCCTCGACGGCGGCCGCCGGGGCGTGGACGTGGGCGCTCGGCTGCTCCATGTGCACGATCACGCCGCGGCCGTTGCAGTGCACGCAGGCCTCGGAGAAGGACTCCAGCAGGCCCTGGCCGACCCGCTTGCGGGTCATCTGGACCAGACCCAGCGAGGTGACCTCGGCCACCTGGTGCTTGGTCCGGTCGCGGCCCAGGCACTCCAGCAGTCGGCGCAGCACCAGGTCGCGGTTGGACTCCAGGACCATGTCGATGAAGTCGATCACGATGATGCCGCCGAGGTCGCGCAGCCGCAGCTGGCGCACGATCTCCTCGGCCGCCTCGATGTTGTTCCGGGTGACCGTCTCCTCCAGGTTGCCGCCCTGGCCGACGAACTTCCCGGTGTTGACGTCGATGACGACCATCGCCTCGGTGCGGTCGATCACCAGCGAACCGCCGCTGGGCAGCCAGACCTTGCGGTCCAGCGCCTTCATCAGCTGCTCGTCGATCCGGTAGGTGGCGAACACGTCCACCTCGGAGGTCCACCGCTGGAGCCGCTCGGCGAGGTCCGGGGCCACGTTGGAGACGTACTCGTGGATGGTCTGCCACGCCTCGTCGCCGGAGACGATGACCTTGGTGAAGTCCTCGTTGAAGATGTCGCGGACGACCCGGACGGTCATGTCCGGCTCGCCGTACAGCAGCGCCGGGGCGTTGCCGGTCGCGGCCTTCTTCTGGATGTCCTCCCACTGCTGCTGGAGGCGCTGGACGTCGCGGGTCAGCTCGTCCTCGGAGGCGCCCTCGGCGGCGGTGCGCACGATCACGCCCGCGTCGTCCGGGACGATCTTCTTGAGGATCTGCTTGAGGCGGGCCCGCTCGTTCTCGGGCAGCTTGCGCGAGATGCCGGTCATCGAGCCCTCGGGCACGTACACCAGGTAGCGGCCGGGCAGCGAGATCTGGCTGGTCAGGCGGGCGCCCTTGTGGCCGATCGGGTCCTTGGAGACCTGCACCAGCACGGACTGGCCGGACTTGAGCACCGACTCGATCCGGCGCGGGCCGCCGTGGCCCAGCGCACCGAAGTTGACCTCACCGGCGTACAGCACCGCGTTGCGGCCCTTGCCGATGTCGACGAACGCGGCCTCCATGGACGGCAGCACGTTCTGGACCTTGCCCAGGTAGACGTTGCCGACGTACGAGGTGGCCTGCTCCTTGTTGACGTAGTGCTCGACCAGCACGCCGTCCTCCAGCACGCCGATCTGGGTGCGCAGGCCGTTCTGGCGCACCACCATGACGCGCTCGACCGACTCCCGGCGGGCCAGGAACTCGGCCTCGGTGATGATCGGCACCCGGCGGCGGCCCAGCTCGCGGCCCTCGCGGCGGCGCTGCTTCTTCGCCTCCAGACGGGTGGAGCCCTTGATGGACTGCACCTCGTCCGGGTCGAACGACGGCTCGGTGGAGCGGCGGCGCGGCTCGCGCACCTTCACCACCGTGCGGACGCCGTCCTCGGTGGTCTCGGCGGTCTCGACGGCGCCGGTCTCACCGCTGCGGCGGCGACGGCGGCGACGGCGACGCGACGAGGACAGGCCGGCGGCCAGGTCGTCCTCGTCCTCCTCGTCCTCGTCGGCGACGGCCCGGGCCGGCTCCTCGACGGCGGGCTGCTCGGTCTCGACGGCCTCGGCGGCCTCGAAGTCCTCGGCCTCGCCACGGCGGCGGCGACGGCCGCCCCGACGGCGGCGGCGGGACGGACGGCCGTCCTCCCACTCGTCCTCGGCCTCCGGACCGGCGACGGGGGCCTCCACGACGGGCTCCTCGACGGCCGGAACCTCGACCGGAGCTGCCTTCACGGGGGCGGCCTTCACCTGGGCGGCCTTGGCCGGGGCAGCCTTGGCCTGCGCGGCCTTGGCCGGCGCCTCGGCGGCCGGCTTGCGGCGGTTCGGCTCGACCCGGGTGCGGACCCGGCGGCGGCGGCCGACACCGCTGTACTCGTACTCGTCCTCGTCCTGGCGCTCGGCCTCGACGGCCGGGGCCTCGACCGGCGCCGGGGCGGCGGCGGTCTGCTGCGGCTGCTGCTGCGCGGCGGGCGCGACGTAGGGGGCGGGCTCCTGGAACACCGGAGCCTGGAAGACCGCGGTGGCCGGGCGGACGGCGCGGCGGCGCACCCGGTGGTGCGGCTCGGCCTCGGCGGCCGGGGCGGCGACCGGCTCGGCGGCGGCCGGGGCCTCGGCGACGGCCTCGACGGCCTCCTCCTCGGCGGGCTCCTCCTCGACGGCGGGCTCCTCGGCCACCGGCTCCTCCACCGGGGCCTCGACCACCGGCGCGGCCTCGACCACACGACGGCGGCGCGGGCGGCGGGCCGGAGCGGCCGGGGCCTCCTCGACCACCGGCTCGGCGACCGGCTCGGCCACCGGCTCGGCCACCGGGGCGGGGGCGGCGGCCTCGGCCACCGGCTCCTCGACCGGGGCCTCGGCCTTCTTGCGGGTCCGACGGGCCCGAACGGGCTTCTCCGCCTTCTCCTCGGCCACCGGCTCGGCGGCCTTCTCCTGGGCCTTCGTCCCCTCGGCCTCCGGTGCGGTGACCACGATCGCGGTCTCCTCCGGAGCGCCGGCCGGGGCCTCGGCACGCTTGCGGGTCCGGCGGGCCCGGACCGGCTTCTCGGCCACCGGGGCCGCCTCGACGGGCGCCTCGGCCGCTGCGGCCGGGACGACCGTCGGCTCGGCCGGGACGACCGTCTCGGCCGTCTCGGCGGCCGCACCCTGCGGGGTGCCCGCCGGGCGGGACACCGCGCGGCGACGACGGCGCGGCGGCGCGGCGGACGCGCCCTCACCACCGGTCGCGGCGGTTTCGTTCTGTTCCGTGGCCGCAGCCTGCTGCGGGTCGGTGTTATCGAGCATGCGGGTGGATCTCCCGTCAGGCCCCCGGGCTCCGCATCCGGGCACGGCACGGCACCAGTGGGCGGCCGGCATCGCGAGGATGCTCGGGCCGGACCCTTTGACGGTGCCGCCGTGCGGACGCGAGGCCGCACAGGGGCTCGTAGTCTCGCTCGGCGCCCCGCGTTGCGCGGGGTGTCGAAAGTCTTCTGGTCTGACCAGTCTTCTGAGTTTTTCCCAAGCTGAGCCGTCCCCCAACCCCGGGTGGCTCCCGGACGGGGTCCCGAGCCCACCGACCGTCCTGGTCGGCGGGCCCCGAGTGGCCAGCCTGTGCTGCGACGACGCTCGCTCCCCTGGGGAGCCGCGGCAACCCTGGAGGACCGTCGGGGCCAGTGAGGCACTGGACCCGGCCTCCGCCCCCTAGGCGGACGCGGTAGCGCGCGGCCCGCCGGCCGTTTCTCAGCCGGCCGGGGCCGCGGCGCGGTCGAGCGCCAGCGGGTCGGTCACCGTGCCGGACTCCTCGTCGAGCGGCCCCTGCGCCAGCCTGGTCACCTCTGCGGGGACCGGCGGCGCCAGGTCGGCCGTCGCACGGAGACCGGACAATACGTCGTCGGGTCGTACGGCGGGTGTGGCGTGTCGTACTACCAGGCGCAGTATCGCACAGGGACGGCCCGTCCGAACATCGCGGCCGGTTCCGACCGCCGTGTCCGCACCGCCGTCGACCTGCGGCTCGACGGCTTCGAGCGCCGCCACCGCACCGCGCGCGTCGAAAACCCGCACGCCGTTCTTGGTCCGGCGCTCGACCTCGACCTTCTCCTCGGCCAGGAACACGCGGACCGCCTCGGCGGCCTCGGCCGGCTCGACGCCGTCCAGGCGCACCAGCCACTCGGAGGCCTCCAGGCGCTCCACGAAGTTGGGCGTGCGCACCTCGACCGCGTCGGTCACGTCCAGTCCGTCCGGCAGCGACTCGTCCAGCTGCGCCCGCAGCTGCTCCGGGTCGCGCACGGCGGCCAGGCCGATCTCCAGGTACTCCGCCTCGCTCGCCACCCCGGTCGGGGCGGCGTTGGCGTAGGACACCTTCGGGTGCGGGGTGAAGCCCGCCGAGTAGGCCATCGGAACGGCGGACCGGCGCAGGGCGCGCTCGAAGGCGCGCTGGAAGTCACGGTGGCTGGTGAAGCGGAGCCGGCCGCGCTTGGTGTAGCGGAGACGAATCCGCTGCACCGTCGGCGCGGGCGGCGGACCGTCGGGCGTACGGCGTGCCAGGGTCGCTCAGTCCTTAGTCAGTTCTCCCCGTCCGGCGCGGCGCAAACCCGCCACTGTCCGGACTCTGTCACCCCAAAGGGTACGCGCCCCGCCGCCCCACTCGCTCCGCCCCTGGTCAGCCGCCCACCACCGACCCCCGCCCGGACCACTCCGGCCGGGGGCCGAGCGCCCTGCCCCGACTACTTGTTGACGACCGACAGCGGCAGCAGCTTCTTGCCGGTGGGGCCGATCTGGATCTGGGTGTCCATCTGGGGACAAAAACCGACAGGGCCACATCCGGCGCCCGGCTGCCTCGTTGGTCGGGCTGTGAACACGGAATCGATGCGGCCCGCACCGCAGGCGCACTGGCGCGAGAACGACCTCGCACTCCGCGACGAATTGCTGAAGGAGGAAGAGCGACTGCCTCGAAATGCACCTCGCGCTCTCCTGTCGGTGAGGCTCTCGGCCTTCACCACCGACACCACATCGCCGGTACGCCAGGAACTCGATCTACGGCTACTGGCCCGGGAGCGCGGTTTCCGCGTCGTCGGGGTCGCCAGTGACCTGAACGCCTCCGCGACCCGGGTCCCGCCGTGGAAGCGTCGGCAGCTCGGCCGCTGGCTGAATGACCGGGCCCCCGACTTCGACGTCCTGCTCTTCTGGAAGCTGGACCGCTTCGTCCGCCGTCTGACCGACCTCGACGTCATGATCGCGTGGTGCGCGGACCACGGGAAGAACCTTGTCTCGAAGCACGAGGTCATCGATCTGTCCACGGCCGCGGGCAAAGAACTCGCCAAGGTGATCGGCAGTGTTGCGGAGCTCGAGGCAGGAGGCACCAGCACGCGCATCACCAGTCTCTGGGCGTACGCGAAGACCCAGTCCGACTGGCTTGTCGGCAAACCCCCCTACGGCTACACGACGAACGCCGCCGGGAAGCTCGTCGTGGAGGCCGCAGCCCACCGCGTGCTGCGCTGGTGCTACGGCGCGGCTCTGCGCGGGGTCTCGGCACGCCGGATGGCCGCGGTGCTCCTCCGAGCCGGGATCCCCACCGGCGGCGGAGGACGGTGGACTGCCGCAACGCTCTTGCGGCGGTTGCGGAACCCGGCGCTGCGCGGGTGGCGGGTCGAGATGGACACGGAGGCACGCACCCGCCGGTCGAGAATCGTGCGCGACCGAAACGGCGACCCTGTCCGGGTGGCAGAACCGATCTTCAGCGAGCCGGAGTGGCAGGCGCTGCAGGCGGCCCTCGCCAGCAGGGCCACCCCTCAGCCGCGCCGGAGCCCTGGCGGCGCGACCGAGTTCCTGGGAGTCCTGGTGTGTGCCGACTGCGACACCAACATGACGGTCCAGCGAACGCGGACAAATCAACGCACGTACGCCTATCTGCGCTGCCGCACCTGTCCGAGCGGAGGTCTGGGAGCTCCGCAACCGGGCGCCGTGTACGAAAGACTCTTCGCCGACGTCATGACCAGGCTGGGGGATCTTCCCGTCCACGTTCGGGAGTACCAGACCGGGACGGGCGGGGATGACGGGCCCACGCGACCCTGCTGGACACTGTCATCGAGCGGCGAGACCTTCCGCGACCGGTGGCACCGGGAGGGAACCGCGACGATGGCGGACGACCTTCGTCGGGCGCGGGTCGTCTGTCGTGTCCGTCGAACGAAGGTTTCCGGGCAGCGAGCGCCCGAGGTGGGGTTGGAGTTGGCCGTCCCGCCGGACGCGGAGGAGGGCCTGATCGTCAAGCGGGACGCGTTCGCGGACGGTCCCGTCGACGCCGTCGGCCCCGCATCGGGGCGGGGCCGACGGAACGGGCGCGGCGCTACTTGTTGACGACCGTCAGGGGGAGCAGCTTCTTGCCCGTCGGGCCGATCTGGATGTCGAGGCCGAGCTGGGGGCACACGCCGCAGTCGAAGCACGGCGTCCAGCGGCAGTCGTCGACCTCGACCTCCTCCAGGGCGTCCTGCCAGTCCTCCCACAGCCAGTCCTTGTCGAGGCCGCTGTCCAGGTGGTCCCAGGGCAGCACCTCCTCGTAGGAGCGCTCGCGGGTGGTGTACCAGTCGACGTCGACGCCGGTGCCGGCCAGGCCCTTCTCGGCGGCGAGCATCCAGCGGTCGTACGAGAAGTACTCGCGCCAGCCGTCGAAGCGGCCGCCGTCCTCGTAGACCGCGCGGATGACCGCGCCGATCCGGCGGTCGCCGCGGGAGAGCAGGCCCTCGACGATGCCGGGCTTGCCGTCGTGGTAGCGGTAGCCGATGTTCTTGCCGTACTTGCGGTCACCGCGGATGGAGTCGCGCAGCTTGGCCAGGCGGGCGTCGGTGGCCTCGGCGGACAGCTGCGGGGCCCACTGGAACGGGGTGTGCGGCTTGGGCACGAACCCGCCGATGGAGACGGTGCAGCGGATGTCGTTCTGGCCGGTGACCTCGCGGCCCTTCTGGATGACGTTCTTCGCCATCTCGCCGATCTGGAGCACGTCCTCGTCGGTCTCGGTGGGCAGGCCGCACATGAAGTACAGCTTCACCTGGCGCCAGCCGTTGCCGTACGCGGTGGCGACGGTGCGGATCAGGTCCTCCTCCGACACCATCTTGTTGATCACCTTGCGCATGCGCTCGCTGCCGCCCTCGGGGGCGAAGGTGAGGCCCGAGCGGCGCCCGTTGCGGGACAGCTCGTTGGCGAGGTCGATGTTGAAGGCGTCGACGCGGGTGGACGGCAGCGACAGGCCGATCTTGTCCTCGGTGTAGCGGTCGGCCAGCCCCTTGGCGATGTCACCGATCTCGGTGTGGTCGGCGCTGGACAGCGACAGCAGGCCGACCTCCTCGAAGCCGGTCGCCTTGAGCCCGCGTTCGACCATCTCGCCGATGCCGGTGATGCTTCGCTCCCGCACGGGGCGCGTGATCATGCCGGCCTGGCAGAAGCGGCAGCCGCGGGTGCAGCCGCGGAAGATCTCCACGGACATCCGCTCGTGCACCGTCTCCGCGAGCGGGACCAGCGGCTGCTTGGGGTACGGCCACTCGTCCAGGTCCATCACGGTGTGCTTGGACACCCGCCACGGCACGCCCGGGGCGTTCGGCACGACACGGGCGATCCGGCCGTCGGCCAGGTACTCCACGTCGTAGAACTTCGGCACGTACACCCCGCCGGTGCGCGCCAGGCGCAGCAGCAGCTCGTCGCGCCCGCCCGGGCGGCCCTCGGCCTTCCAGGCGCGGATGATCTCCGTGATGTCGAGGACGGCCTGCTCGCCGTCGCCGATCACCGCGCAGTCCAGGAAGTCCGCGATCGGCTCCGGGTTGAACGCCGCGTGGCCGCCGGCCAGGACGATCGGGTCCTCGTCGGTGCGGTCCTTGGCCTCCAGCGGGATGCCGGCCAGGTCGAGCGCGGTCAGCATGTTGGTGTAGCCGAGCTCGGTGGAGAACGACAGCCCGAACACGTCGAAGGCCTTGACCGGGCGGTGGGCGTCCACCGTGAACTGCGGCACCTGGTGCTCACGCATCAGCGCCTCGAGGTCCGGCCAGACGCTGTAGGTGCGCTCGGCCAGCACGCCCTCGCGCTCGTTCAGCACCTCGTAGAGGATCATGACGCCCTGGTTGGGCAGCCCGACCTCGTAGGCGTCGGGGTACATCAGCGCCCAGCGGACGTCGCAGGCGTCCCAGTCCTTGACGGTCGAGTTGAGCTCGCCGCCGACGTACTGGATCGGCTTCTGGACGTGCGGGAGGAGGGCCTCCAGGCGTGGGAAGACCGATTCGACAGTCATGTACTAGGAACCCTTACGACGTGATTCGGTGCCGCGAGTCGGCACGGGAGGGGTGACCCTCAAGGGTAGCCCAATCCGGGGAACGACCCGCCCGGGGCGGTCGCCCGCCGGTGCGCCCCGGCGCGGTCGGCGCCCGCCGGTGACCGCCCCGGCACGCGCGGTGCGCGCCCGCCGCCCGGCCCGGTCCGCCGTTGACACGCCCGGAACGCCCGTGCGGTACTGACAGGGCCCTGCCCAAGGCCCTGTACCCCTTCCGGAGACGGGAGTTGGGTCGTACGCTCGGCCAACGCCGACTCCCCGGCGGCCCGCTCGCCCCAGCACGCCCTCCCCCGTCCCCGCGCGGCCCCCTCCCCAGGCCCCGCGGAGCCCGTCCCCCCGGCCCGCAGGCCGCGTCCGGCGGCGCGGCACGCCCGCGCGCCCCGGCGGCCGTGCGACCGGTCGCAAGGAGAACCATGACCGACACCGGTCGGCGGGTCCGGCCCCTGGCCCTGCGCGCCCCCGACGCCCGGCCGGCCCGCTACCCGACCGCGGCCCAGGCCGAGAGCGCGGCCCGCCGCCTCGCCCTGCGCCACCCCGACCGCTGCCGGCTGCGCGAGGTGGGCCGCTCCCGGGCCGGGCGCCCGCTGCTGCTGCTCTCGGTGGACCGCGGGCCGCGCGCCGCCCTGGTGGTCGGCGGCCCGCACCCGAACGAGCCGATCGGCACCGCCGCCGCCGTCCGGCTGGCCGAGGTGCTGCTGGAGCACCCCGCCCGGCCCGGCCTGTCCTGGCACCTGCTGCTCTGCCTGGACCCGGACGGCGCCGCCCTCAACGCCGGCTGGCTGGACGGCCCGCTCACCATGCGCCGCCACTACGAGCACTTCTTCCGCCCCGCCTTCGAGGAGCAGCCGGAACTGCTGCCCGCCCCCGACTCCGGCCGCCCGCCGATGCCGGAGAGCCTGGCCCTGACCGGGCTGATCGACGAGCTGCGCCCGTTCCTGCAGTGCTCGCTGCACGGGGTGGACTTCGGCGGCGCCTTCGTCCAGCTGACCGGCCCGGTGCCCGGCCTGGCCGAGCGCTTCGCGCGCTCCGCGGACCGGGCCGGCATCCCGCTCGACGTGGACTCCTACGACGCGGTCGGCTGGTCCAGCCCCGCTCCCGGCACCTATCTGATGCCGCCGCCCGGCAGCGCCGGCACCCCCCGGGCGCTGCCGGACGAGCCCGAGCTGTCCACCTGGTCGTACGCGGCCCGGTACGGCGGGGTGACCGCCGTCCTCGAGGTCCCGATGTGGGCCGTGGACGCGGTCGGCGACGCCCGGATCCATCCGGCCGGGCCGCGGGCCGTCGGCGAGGCGGCCCACGAGCTCACCCTGCGCACCGAGCAGTTGGACGCGCTGCTCGCCCGTGTCCCGGGCCAGGCCCGGGAGGCGTACGGCCCGCTGGTGCGCACCGCCGAGTTCAACCTGGCGGTGGCCCCTCGGATGGCCGCCGAGTGGCTGGAGCTGTGGTGCCCCGGCCCGCTGAGCGCCGCCCGGGCGACCACCGCCGGGCTGGTCGCCGCCCGGCTGCCGCTGCGGGTCGCCTCGGTCCTGCTGCGGCTGCTCGCCGACGCCCGCGGCCCGGCCGCCGAGGCCACCCGGGAGCGCGCCCGCGCCGTCGTCGCGGACAGCCTGGACCGGCTGCGGCACCGCTTCGGTGCCCGTTGGGTGCCGGTCCAGGAGCAGCTGGCCCACCAGACCCGGGCGGTCCTGGCCGCCGCCGACTGCCTGCTGCAAGTCACCTGACGCAGCGTCAACTCCCGCTCCTGGCAAGGCGAAGGGCCGGCCCGGAAGGATCCGGACCGGCCCTGGACTGACGCCCTGGACTGACGGCCCTGGACTGACGGCCCTCGACTGACGGCCCTGGGGAGCCGACAGCCCCAGCGAGCCGACGGCTCAGGCCGCTATCGGCCGCTGGCTGCGCACCGCCTGGAGCAGCCCGATGCCGATCCAGACCGCGAACATCGAGGAGCCGCCGTAGGAGACGAAGGGCAGCGGGATGCCCGCGACCGGCATGATGCCCAGGCACATCCCGATGTTCTCGAAGGCCTGGAAGGAGAACCAAGCGATGATCCCCGCCGCCACGATCGTCCCGTACAGGTCGGTGGCCTGGCGGGCGATCCGGCAGGCCCGCCAGAGGATCACGCCGACCAGCGCGATGATCGCCAGCGCCCCGACGAAGCCCAGCTCCTCACCGGCGACGGTGAACACGAAGTCGGTCTGCTGCTCCGGCACGAACTGCCCGATGGTCTGGGTGCCGTGGAACAGCCCCTTGCCGGTCAGCCCGCCCGAGCCGATCGCGATCCGGGCCTGGGCGGTGTTGTAGCCGACGCCGTTGGGGTCGAGCTGCGGGTTGGCGAAGGCGGCGAAGCGGTCGATCTGGTACTGGCTGAGCAGCCCGAGCTTCCAGATCGCGATGCTCCCGCTGACGCCGAGCGCCAGGATGCCGAGCACCCAGCGGTTGGCGGCGCCGGAGCCGAGCAGGATGCCGAGCACGATCGCGGACATCACCATGACGGACCCGGCGTCCGGCATCAGCAGCACCAGGCCCATCGGCAGGCAGGCCCAGATCAGGCCTCGGAACACCGCCCGGTGCGAGGGGAACTCCCGCTCCCCCGCGTCGACCTGGTCCGACAGCACGACGGCCATCGCCAGCAGGATGGCGACCTTCGCGAACTCGGCCGGCTGGACGGAGAAGCCGCCGCCGAGCTGGATCCACGAGTGGGCGCCGTTGACGGTCGAGCCGATCGGGCTGAGCGTCGCCAGCAGCAGCAGGATCACGCCGACGTAGACGAAGGGCACCAGGGTGCGGACCCGCCGGGCTCCTATCGCTATCACCACGGCGCACAGCACCAGGCCGATCACGAAGTTCGTCAGGTGCCGGTAGAGGAAGTACTGCGGGTCCCCGTGGGTGAGGTTGTCGCGCCCGCGGGTGGCCGACCAGACCAGCAGTGAGCCGACGAGCGAGAGGGCGAGGCCCGCCAACAGCAGTATCCAGTCCAGCCGCCAGAGCGGGGAGTCCTTGGCCAGGGCCTTGGAGACCCCGCTGCGCTGCGGGGTCAGCCGCAGCTGCCGGTACGAGCCGTAGGAGGTCATGCCCGTCCCCTTCCCGGGCGGTTCGGTTCGAGGGCCGCGGCGGCCGCGGTGTACGACGCCGGGCTGTCGGCCGGGGGTGCCGGGTCGAGGAAGGCCGCCGCCGGGGCGGCGTCCGCCTGCGCCGGGGCGGCGTGACCGGCCGCTACAGCCGCTACGGCCGGGGCGAGCGGCGCGAGCTGCGCGCTGGAGGCCCCCTGGGCCGCACCGGCGTCGTACGAGGCCGGCTTGATGATCGCGGTGCCGTCCGGGTTGAACTTCGGCAGCTGGCCCTGCGGCGTGGGCAGCAGCGCCTTGCTGTTGTCGATGTTGCCCTTGTCGTCCACCCCGTACAGCGCCTGGTAGATCCGGCGCACGGCGTCGCCGGAGCCGCCGGAGCCGGTGCCGCCCTGGCTGATCGTCATGACGACGGCGTAGTCCTTGCTGTACGTGGTCAGCCAGGAGGTGGTCTGCTTGCCCTCGACCTCGGCGGTGCCGGTCTTGGCGTGCAGCTCGATCTTGTTCTGCGGCCAGCCGGCCCCGGCGAACTTCCAGGCGGCGGTGCCGCTGGTGATGACGCCGGCGGTGGCCTGGTCGATGTAGCTGAGCAGCTTCTGGTCGCCGGGGAACTTGGCGTCCTCGTGCGGGGCGATGTCACGGACGAGGTCCCCGCCCGGGCTTATCACCGCCTTGGCGATGGTCGGCCGGTAGAAGGTGCCGCCGTTGGCCAGCGCCGAGTAGATCCGGGCCATCTGGACCGGGGTGACGAGGGTGTCGCCCTGGCCGATCGCGAAGTTGACGGCGTCACCGGCGCGCATCTGGTAGCCGTCGACGCAGTTCTCCCGGGCGATCTGGTCCGAGAAGCTGTTGCCGCCCTTCTGCGCCTGGGCGCACCAGGCGTCCTTGTTGTTGTCGTAGAAGGACTGCTTCCACTGCCGGTCCGGCACCCGGCCGGGGACCTCGGCCGGCAGGTCGATGCCGGTCTTGGCGCCGAGGCCGAACTCGTGGGCGGTCTTGAAGAACCAGTCGCCCGGGTTCTTCGGCTTGATGCCGCCGTCCTTCATCCACTGGTCGTACGCCAGGCCGTAGAAGACGGTGTCGCAGGAGACCTCCAGCGCCTTCTCCAGGGAGATGGAGCCGAAGTTCTCGCTCTCGAAGTTCTTGAACTCGCGCCCGCCGATGGTGAGGCTCTTGGGGCACGGGTAGCTGCCGTCCAGCGAGTAGCCGGCCTGCACGGCGGCGGTGGTGGAGACGACCTTGAAGGTCGAGCCGGGGGCGGACTGACCCTGTATGGCCCGGTTCAGCAGCGGGAAGTTGGAGTCCTTGCTGGTCAGCGACTGGTAGTCCTTGCCGCTGATGCCGCCCACCCAGAGGTTGGGGTCGTAGGTCGGGGCGCTGGCCATCGCGACGATCCGGCCGGTGTGCACGTCCATCACGACGGCGGCGCCGGAGTCGGCCTCGTAGTTGCGGTTGGTGACCTTGTCGAAGGTGTTCCGGGCGTCGGTCATGGCCTGCGCCAGGTTGTCCTCGACGACCTTCTGCACCCGGGCGTCGATGCTGGTGACCAGGTTGTTGCCGGTCTGCGGGGCGACGGTGCCGGCGGTGCCGATCACCCGGCCGAGGTTGTCGACCTCCAGCTTGGTGATGCCGGCGGTGCCGCGCAGGTCGCGGTCGTACACCGACTCCAGGCCGGCCCGGCCGATCTGGTCGGCCGGCAGGTAGCGGTCCAGGCCGCTCTTGTCGGCGGTCTTGCTGACCTCGTCGTCGGTGACCGGCGAGAGGTAGCCGAGCACCTGGGCCATGTTGGCGCCCTCGGCGCCGGTGTAGCGGCGTACGGCGGTGGGCTGCGCGGTGACCCCGGGGAAGTCCTCGCGGCGCTCCATTATCTGCATCGCCTGCTGGGTGGTCGCCTCCTTGGTGACCGGGATCGGCTGGTAGGGAGAACCGTTCCAGCAGGGCTGCGGGGTCTTGGCGTCGCAGAGCCGGACCTTCTCCTGGACGTCCTTGGCAGGCATCCCGAGCACGTCGGCGAGCCGGCCGAGCACCCCCTTGCCGCCGTCCTTCTGCTGGAGCAGCGAGGTGCGGCTGACGGAGACCACCAGCCGGGTCTCGTTGCCGGCCAGGATCCGCCCGGAGGCGTCCAGGATCTCGCCGCGGACGGCCGGTTCGACCACCTCGCGGATGTGGTTGCCGGTCGCCTTGGCGGTGTACTCCTTGGCGTTGCGGATCTGCAGGTACCAGAGCCGTCCGCCCAGGGTGGCGAGCAGCGACAGCACCAGGATCTGCAGCACCACCAGACGGATCGTCACCCGCCGGGTACGGCCGGTCTCGGGGATGTTGCTCACGTCTCGTGCGCTCCAGGGGTGCGGGAGGGTCAGGAGGTCTGGGGGCGGGCCTGGACCGGCCGGCTACGGGCGTCGGGCGAAGCCGGGCACGCGCCGCTTCTTGTACGACGGGCCGCTGGAGACCTCGCGGGTGGTGCGGTAGCGGGCCAGCGTGCCCAGACCCGGGCCGCCCTCGTCGTCGTCGCTGGCGGCGGACACCGGGTCGCGGCCGAAACGGCGGCCGAACAGCATCACCAGCGGCACCACGAACGGGGCCAGCAGCAGGTCGTACAGCAGGGCGCTGATCACCAGGCCGCCGAGGCCGACGTGCCGGGCCGCGGTGTCGCCGACCAGGGCGCCGACCATCGCGTACAGCAGGGTGGAGGCGATCGCCGCGGCGCCGACCACCAGCAGCGCGCTGGAGACGGAGCGCTGGCGGCCGTGCTCGGGGCGCAGCAGCCCGGCGGCGTAGCCCATCAGGCAGAGCACCAGGGCGTAGCGGCCGATCGCGTGGTCGGAGGGCGGTGCGAGGTCGGCCAGCAGGCCGGCCGAGAAGCCGACCAGGCAGCCGCCGGTCGGCCCGTAGACCATGGCCAGGCCGACCACGACGAGCAGCAGTATGTCCGGGGTGGCTCCCGGGAGCTGGAGCCGGCCGAGGACGCTGACCTGGAGGATCAGGCCGAGCAGGATCAGGACGGCGGAGACGGGGATGCGGGCGAGGCGCATGGCTCAGTTCCCCCCAGTGGGCTTGGCGGGCGGGGCGGCGGGCGCGGAGGCCTGCGGCTGGGCGGGCGCGGCCGGGGCCTGGCTCTGCCCCGGGGTGGGGGCGGGCGGCAGCACGGCGTCGCGCGGGTCGGTGCGCGGGGGCACGACAACCACGCCGACCAGGTCCAGCCGGGTGAACTGGACGAAGGGCTCGACCAGGACGGTCTTGGTCAGCTGGCCGGCGTTGGCCTGGACCTCGACGACCTTGCCGACCGGGACGCCGGGCACGAACGGGCGGCCGCTCTGCGAGCCGAAGGTGACCAGCCGGTCGCCGGTCTTGACCTGGGCCTTCCCGTTGAGCAGGGAGACCTTCATCGGGCTGTCGCCGCCGCCGGAGGCGAAGCCGATCTCGCCGCTGCCCTCCAGCCGGGTGCCGGCCGAGAAGCCGGGGTCGGAGGCGAGCAGCACGGTGGCGGTGGTCGGGCCGACGGTGGTGATCCGGCCGACCAGGCCCTGGCCGTTGATGACGGTCATGTCGCGGGTGAGGCCGTCGTCGCTGCCGGCGTCGACGGTGATGGTCCAGGAGAAGCCCTGGGCCGGGCCGATCGCGATGACCTGGGCGGCCTTGACGGTGTAGCCGCCGGCGCCGGCGGTGCGCAGCAGGTCGTCCAGCTGCTTGGTGCGCCCGGTGGCCATGTCGGAGGAGGCGAGCTTCTGCCGCAGTTCGGTGTTCTCGCGGGCGAGCTGGTCGGTGCGGCCGCTGTCGGTGGCGGCGTCGCGGAAGGCGCGGACGGTGTTCGCGACCGGGTCCACGACGGTGGCGGCGCCGCGCTCGACCGGGCCGAGAACCTTCGCGGCGGCGTGCCGGGCCGGGCCGAGCGGGGAGTCCTCACCGCCCTTGATGTCCACGGTGATGAGCGCGAAGGCGACGGCCACCAGCAGGATGAGCAGCAGCCGGCTCTCTCGTGTGTCCCTCACGGTGCTGGTACTGCCCCTTCGTACCTGGCGGCCGCCCGGGGCTGTGGGGCCCGGGCGGCGGCCCGTTCAGTTGAGTCTCGGAATGGTCGTCGTGGTGCTAACGGCGCGGAGAGGCGTCCAGTACCTGCTGGAGCGCCTCGAACTCCTCGACGCACTTGCCGGAGCCGAGCGCGACGGAGTCGAGCGGGTTCTCGGCGATGTGGATCGGCATGCCGGTCTCGCGGCGCAGCCGCTCGTCCAGGCCGCGCAGCAGGGCGCCGCCGCCGGTGAGCACGATGCCGCGGTCCATGACGTCGCCGGCCAGTTCGGGCGGGCACTGGTCGAGGGTGGTCTTGACCGCGTCGATGATCGAGTTGACCGGCTCGTCGATGGCGGCGCGGACCTCGGCGGCGGAGATGACGACGGTCTTGGGCAGGCCGCTGACCAGGTCGCGGCCGCGGATCTCGGCGTGCTCGTCCTTCTCGCCCTCCAGGCCGAAGGCGCTGCCGATGCTCATCTTGATCTGTTCGGCGCTGCGCTCGCCGAGGAGGAGCGAGTACTCCTTCTTGATGTGCTGGACGATCGCGTTGTCCAGCTCGTCGCCGGCCACCCGGATGGACTGGGCGGTGACGATGCCGCCGAGGGAGATGACGGCGACCTCGGTGGTGCCGCCGCCGATGTCGACGACCATGTTGCCGGTGGCCTCGTGGACGGGCAGGCCGGCGCCGATCGCGGCGGCCATCGGCTCCTCGATGATGTGGACCTGGCGGGCGCCGGCCTGCGAGGAGGCCTCGATGACGGCGCGGCGCTCGACGCCGGTGATGCCGGAGGGCACGCAGACCACGACCCGCGGGCGGGCCAGGTAGCGGCGGCGGTGGATCTTGAGGATGAAGTAGCGCAGCATCCGCTCGGTGATCTCGAAGTCGGCGATCACGCCGTCCTTGAGCGGGCGGATGGCGACGATGTTGCCGGGCGTGCGGCCGATCATCTTCTTGGCCTCGGCGCCGACCGCCAGGATGCCGCCGGTGTTGGTGTTGACCGCGACGACGGACGGCTCGTTGAGGACGATCCCCTTGCCCCTGACGTACACCAGCGTGTTGGCTGTTCCGAGGTCGATCGCCAAGTCGCGGCCGATGAACGACAGGTTGCTCGCCATGGGGTGTGGGTGCCTTCCCGGGCTCGGAGTTCTTGAGGGTGGACGGATGCGCGCCCACGCTTGGGCGGAGACCAGCTGAGCTGCCGTACCGGGCCCTTGAGTCGCGTCCATCGTAGTCACGCCGCACGGCACGGACATCGACGCGGGGCATACCGTCCATTGTCCGGAGCGTGATCGCTTCTCCGAGCATTGGGACGCCGTGTCGGCGTTCCCAGTTCCCTATTTCACGATAAGAATGCCCCGGCCGGGCCAATGGTCCCGACCGGGGCGGTGCGAAGGTCCTGCCGGGCGTGCCGCCCGCCGGATCAGGCGTGCGCGGGGAAGAAGATCTTGATCTCGCGCTCGGCGGACTCCGGGGAGTCGGAGGCGTGGATCAGGTTCTCGCGGGTGATCGTCGCGTAGTCGCCGCGGATGGTGCCGGAGCCGGCCTCCAGCGGGTTGGTGGCGCCGGCCAGCATCCGGATGCCCTTCACGACCTCCTCGCCCTCGACGATCATCGCGATCGACGGGCCGGAGGTCATGAACTCCAGCAGCGGCTCGTAGAACGGGCGGCCGACGTGCTCGGCGTAGTGCGTCTCCAGGGTCTCCCGGTCGAAGGTGCGCAGCTCGACCGCGGTCAGCTGCCAGCCGGCCTTGCGCTCGATGCGGCTGATGATCTCGCCCGCCAGGCCGCGGCGGACGGCGTCGGGCTTGAGCAGGACGAGAGTGCGCTGGGACACGGTGCGTCTCCTGGTGATCTGGTACGACATGCGGTATGGGGCAGAGGTTACCTTGCGTGAACGACCGGTCGGTCGCGCCCCCGACCGGGGTCAGGCGGCCTGGGCCCCCGACCGGGGCCACACGGCCTGGACCCCCGACCGGGGTCAGGCGGCCTGGGCCTCGGCGGCGCGGGCGGCCTTGAACTCGTCGACCTTGCGGCCGTAGTGCACCGAGCACCACCACAGGCCGGCGAAGACCACGCCGAGGCCGAACATGGTCGGCAGGACGAAGCCGCTGGCGATCAGGCCGATCTGCAGCGCCCAGCCGATCTGCACCGCGCCGGGGCGGTTGATCATGCCGCAGAGCGCGATGCACAGCGCCATCGCGATGCCGCTGACGATCCACACGGTGGCCGTCGAGACGCTGGAGAGCTGCATCGCGACCAGCGCCGCGAACATGATCAGGAGCGCTTCGCCGATCAGCGTCGAGGAGCAGAGCGTCCTCATGTCACTTCCTCCCGAGCAGCAGGCGGGCCTCGCCCACCGTGATGACCGAACCGGTGACCAGCACCCCGGCGCCGCCGAGGTCGCCCTCCTCCTCGGCCAGGGTGACGGCCGCGGCGATGGCGTCGTCGAGGCGGGGCTCGACCTGGACGCGGTCGTCGCCGAAGATCTCCACGGCCAGGGCCGCGAGGGCGTCCACGTCCATGGCGCGGTGGGTGGAGTTCTGGGTGATGACGACCTCGGCCAGGATCGGCTCGAAGGCCTCCAGCACGCCGGCCACGTCCTTGTCCCCCGAGGTCCCGATCACGCCGACCAGGCGGGTGAAGCCGAAGGACTCGGAGATCGCGGCGACGGTGGCCCGGGCGCCGTGCGGGTTGTGCGCGGCGTCCAGGATGATCGTGGGGCTGCGGCGGACGATCTCCAGGCGGCCCGGCGAGGACACGCCGGAGAAGCCCTGGCGGACCTTGTCCACGTCCAGCTGACCGCCGCGGGCGCCGCCGACGCCGAAGAAGGCCTCGACCGCGGCCAGCGCCAGCGCCGCGTTGTGCGCCTGGTACTCGCCGTGCAGCGGGAGGAAGACGTCCTCGTACTCCTCGCCGCCGAGCCCGCGCAGCGTCACCAGCTGGCCGCCGACGGCGAGCTCACGGCGGATCACGCCGAACTCCAGGCCCTCGCGGGCGACCGTGGCGTCCACCTCGACGGCCCGGCGCAGGATGACCTGGGCGGCGTCCAGCTGCTGCTGGGCGACCACGGCGACGGCACCGGACTTGATGATCCCGGACTTCTCGACCGCGATCTCGCCGGTGGTGTTGCCGAGCTTGTCGGTGTGGTCCAGCCCGATCGGGGTGATCACGGCCACGGCGGAGTCGATGACGTTGGTGGCGTCCCAGGAGCCGCCCATGCCGACCTCGACCACCCCGACGTCCACCGGCGCGTCGGCGAAGGCCGCGTAGGCCATGCCGGTGAGCACCTCGAAGAAGGACATCGGGACGGGCTGGGCGGCGTCGACCATCTGCACGTAGGGCTCGATGTCGCGGTAGACCTCGACGAAGCGCTCCGGGCTGATCGGGAGGCCGTCCAGGGTGATCCGCTCGGTGACGCTCTCCACGTGCGGGCTGGTGTAGCGGCCGGTGCGCAGCTCGAAGGTGTTGAGCAGCTGCTCGATCATCCGGGCGGTGGAGGTCTTGCCGTTGGTGCCGGTGATGTGGATGGAGGGGAAGGACCGCTGGGGCTGGCCCAGGATGTCCATCAGCGCCTCGATCCGGTCGAGCGAGGGCTCCAGCTTGTTCTCCGGCCAGCGCTTGGAGAGCTCCAGTTCGACGTCGCGCAGGGCGTCGCCGGTGCTGTCGTCGGAGGGGCGGAGGGTGTACGGATTCGGGTCGGCCTTGTCGCTCACGACCACAGTCTACGGAGCGGCGGCGGCCCGGCCCCACAGGGCGAGGGGTACGGCGCCGACGGGACGGCGGCGCGGCGGGCGACGGGTGAGAACGGCCACTTTGCCCCGTCTTTGCCTTACTTCTTGAGTTTGCTCCCTTTACTATCGATTTGGCGAGTTTTGACGGCAATGGAGCATCGATTCGCAAGCCATAGGAGCCAACAGCCTTTGATCATGAGGAGCACTGCGCCATGCCCGACGCCCTGCACGACTGGATCGTGCTCCGCCAGGACGCCGTCGTCTGGTTCGCCGGACTGATCTCCCTGGCCCTCGTCGGCTACCTGGCCCTCGTCTTCGGACGCTTCCTCGTGTACTGGGCCGGCTCCCGCCACGCCTTCCGGCACAACCGCCCCTCCCCGCCCGGCGACCCCGCCACCCTCCAGTGGCACCTGGTCATCCCCTGCCGCGACGAGGAGGCCGTGGTCACCCAGACCCTGGACGGCCTGCGGGCCAGCGCGCCCGAGGCCCACCTCTGGGTGATCGACGACGACAGCGAGGACGCCACCCGCGAACTCGTCCTCGCCGCCGCGGCCCGCGACCCGCGGATCCACCTCGTCCAGCGCCGCCGCCCGCACGCCCGGATCGGCAAGGGCGCCGCGCTCAACGCCGCCTACCGCGAGATCTCCGCCTGGCTCCCCGAGTCCACCGACCGCTCCGAGGTGGTCATCGGCGTGGTCGACGCCGACGGACAGCTCGACCCCGGCACCCTCGGCCAGGTCTGCAACCCCGAGGCCCTCGGCCGCCCCGACACCGGCGCCGTCCAGATCGGCGTCCGGATGCGCAACGCCGACGACGAACGCCCGCTGCCCGGCCGCGGCCGCACCGCCAACGCCCTCGCCCGCACCCTGGTCCGGATGCAGGACGTCGAGTTCCAGGCCAACAACGCCGGCATGCAGCTGCTGCGCCGCCGCACCGGCAGCGTCGGCCTCGGCGGCAACGGCCAGTTCGTCCGGCTCACCGCCCTCGACTCGCTCACCACCGAGGAGGGCCGGGCCGGCCGCCCCTGGCCCGAGCGCGCCCTCCTGGAGGACTACGAGTCCGGCCTCGAGCTGCGCCTGGCCGGCTGGCGGCTCACCCACGTCACCGAGGCCCAGGTCTCCCAGGAGGGCCTGATCTCCCTGCGCCGCTTCCTCACCCAGCGCACCCGCTGGGCCCAGGGCAACATGCAGTGCCTGCGCTACACCGGCCGGGTGCTGCGCTCCCCGCACTACCGGGCCTGCGGCAAGGCCGAGGTGCTCTACACCTTCCTCCAGCCGGTGGTCTGCGTCCTGCTGGTGCTGCTGTTTCCGCTCTCGCTCGCCATCACCGCCGCCGGGCTGGTGCTCTTCCCCGCCGAGACCATCGAGTTCCAGCTCCGGTTCGGCCCGTGGATGCTGCTCGCCTTCGTGCTCGCCACCCTGCCGATGGTGTTCTGGGGCCTCGCCTACCGCAGGGCCGTCCACCCGGACCGCAGTCGGCTCACCGGACTGCTCTGGGGCGTCCTGGTCTGGCTCTACGCCTACCACCTCTTCGTGGTCGCCGCCCGGGCCGCCGTCCGACTGCTGCTCGGCCGCAACGGCTGGGCCAAGACCCGGCGCAACGCCGAGAAGGTCGCCGTCGGCGCCCCCACCGCGCTCGAATCCTGAACCCCCACTCCCCGCCCCGCGCCGCCTCCCCACCCCCGCGCCGTCCTCCCGGAGCCCCCGCATGAGCATGTGCCTGCCCCCGAACAGCGTCGCCGTCGTCCTCGGCACCCGCCCCGAGCTGGTCAAACTCGCCCCGCTGATCCACGAACTCGGCGAGGCCACCCGGCTGGTGCACACCGGCCAGCACTGGGACGAGGCGATGTCCGGCCGCTTCCTGCGCGACCTCGACCTGCCCGCGCCCGAGCTGCTCACCGGCGTCGGCGGCCGGCCCCGGGCCGGGCAGATCGCCCAGTCCCTCGGCCAGCTGGACGCCGCCTTCGCCGAGGACCGCCCCGCCGCCGTCGTCGTCCAGGGCGACACCAACGCCACCCTCGCCGGGGCGCTGGCCGCCAACGCCCGGGAGATCCCGCTGGTGCACGTCGAGGCCGGGCTGCGCAGCTACGACCGCGCGATGCCCGAGGAGCACAACCGGGTGATGGTCGACCACGTCTCCGACCTGCTCTGCGCCGCCACCGAGGACAACGTCGCCAACCTGCGCGCCGAGTCCCTCGACCGGGGGCGGATCGCGCTCACCGGCAACACCGTCGTCGAGGTGGTCCGCCGTCAACTGCCCGACGCCGACGCCCGCGCCGCGCTGCTCGCCGCGCACGGGCTGCGCCCGGACGGGTACGTGCTGGCCACCGTGCACCGCCCGGAGAACACCGACACCGCCGAGGCGCTCGGCGCCGTGCTCGCCGAGCTGGACCGGATCGCCCGGGCCGGCACCCCGGTGCTGTTCCCGATGCACCCGCGCACCCGGGCCGCCGTCGAGCGCTTCGCCCTGGGCGCCCTGCTGGAGCGCCTGGCCGTCACCGAACCGGTCGGCTACGGCGACTTCCTGGGCCTGGCGAGCCACGCGGCGCTGCTGGTCTCCGACTCCGGCGGCGTACAGGAGGAGTGCACCGTGCTCGGCCGTCCGCTGCTGGTGGTGCGCCGCTCCACCGAGCGCCCGGAGGCCGTCGACGCCGGCTTCGCCGCGCTGGTGCGGCCCGGCGAGGAGCTCGGCGAGCTGGCCCGCGGCTGGCTGTCCGACACCCCCGAGCGGCTGGCCCGGCTGGCCGCCACCCCGAGCCCGTACGGCGACGGCCGCGCCTCGGCCCGGATCGCCGCACTGACCGCCGCCCTGGCCGAGGACGCCGGGGCCGGGGACGCCCTGGCCGAGGACGCCGGGGCCGCCGACCGCGCCACCGTCCAGGCGGCCCCGCTGGCCGCATAGGGACTCCTGACAGCCGGACTGGTGGGTCAGACCCCGGCCCGGGCCTCCGGGACGTGCGCGGAGCCGCCGTGCCGACGGCGCAACTCGGCCGTGATCTCGGCCAGTTCACCCTCGGGCAGCAGCGGCAGCATCATCGCGACGCCCTGCAGCAGACCGCCGAGCAGGAAGGTGGTGTCCGCCGTCGCCGCGACCAGGCCGCGGACCTCGGCCACCCGGCCGTCCGCGACCGCCTCGATCAGCTGGGCCGCGTTCGCGCTCTCCTCGTCCACCTGGACGGCGGCGCTGTCCTGCGGGGCCCGACGGGCCATCGCCCGCAGCACCCGGTCGCCGACCTCGGGGGCGTACGCCTTGCGGACGGCCTCGGCGGCGATCCAGGTGAGCAGGGTGGTCACCTCCCGCTCGGCGTTCTCCGTCATCAGCAGGTCCAACTCGTGGTCGAACGCGAGCTGGTTGCCGTGGCGGAAGGCGAGCAGCAGGGTCGCCGCCCTGGCCTTGGCCTCCTCGACCGCCTCGGCAGGCAGTTCCTGGGCCAACTCCTCGGTCACCACCACCACGCCATGCCTCCCGTCCGTCGCTCAGCAGGAACGCTCAGCAGAAACACCTTCGGAAACTTCGAGCACACCGTACACATCCGACCTGGAAACTTCTGCGAACGCGCGCGGGCAAGACCGGAATCAATTCGCTCGGAATAGGACCTCACCCGGTCCAGGATGAATATTCGCCGGAAGGGAGCAATGTTGCTGCTCTATTAGGCGTAGCGGCCGTTTCGGCGGACCCGGCGAAACGGCGCGCCACAAACGAACGCGCGCCGTCACGAGCGCGCCGGAAGCGGACCCGCCGGAAACGGGCGCCGCGGAAAACGCCGAGGGGCCGCACCCCGCGCGTCGCGGGATGCGGCCCCCGAGGGGCGGTGCGGGCTCAGCCCTGCGGCAGCGCCGCGAGCTGGGCGGTGATCCGGGCGATGTCGGCCTCGGCGGCCTCCTGGCGGCCCCGGATCTTGGCGACCACCTCGTCCGGCGCCTTGGCCAGGAAGGCCTCGTTGCCGAGCTTGGCGGTGGTCTGGGTCTTCTCCTTCTCGGCGGCCGCGAGGTCCTTGGCGAGGCGCTTGCGCTCCGCCGCGACGTCGATGGTGCCGGAGAGGTCCAGCGCGACGGTGGCACCGGCCACCGGCAGCGAGGCGGTGGCCGCGAAGCCCTCCTCGGGGACGGTCAGCCGCAGCAGCGAGCGGATCGCGTCCTCGTGGACGGCCAGCACGGTGCCGGCCAGCTCCAGCTGGGCCGGGACGCGCTGCGCGGGCTGCAGGCCCTGGTCCGAGCGGAACCGGCGGACCTCGGTGACCACCTGCTGCAGCGTGGCGACCTCCGACTCGGCGGCCGCGTCGCGGTAGCCGCTGTCCTTCGGCCACTCGGCGACGACCAGCGACTCGGCGCCGGTGAGCGTGGTCCACAGCGCCTCGGTGACGAACGGGACGACCGGGTGCAGCAGCCGCAGGGTGACGTCCAGGACCTCGCCCAGGACCCGGCGCGAGGCGTCCGCCTGCGGGCCGCCCTTGGCCAGGGTGGTCTTGGAGAGCTCGACGTACCAGTCGAAGACCTCGTCCCAGGCGAAGTGGTACAGCGCGTCCGAGAGCTTGGCGAACTGGTAGTCCTCGTACAGCCCGTCCACCTTGGCGACGGTGGCGTTCAGCCGCGACAGGATCCAGCGGTCGACCGCGGTCATCTCCTCGGGCGCCGGCAGCGGGCCCTCGGTGGTGGCGCCGTTCATCAGCGCGAAGCGGGTCGCGTTCCAGATCTTGTTGCAGAAGTTGCGCGAGCCCTTGACCCAGTCCTCGCCGATCGGCACGTCGGCGCCCGGGTTGGCGCCGCCGGCCAGGGTGAAGCGGACGGCGTCGGCGCCGTAGGCGTCCATCCAGTCCAGCGGGTCCACCGCGGTGCCGGAGGACTTCGACATCTTCTTGCCGAACTCGTCGCGGACCAGACCGGTCAGCGCGACGGTCTTGAACGGCGCCTCGCCGTCCATCGCGTACAGGCCGAACATCATCATCCGGGCGACCCAGAAGAAGATGATGTCGTGGCCCGTCACCAGGACGTCGGTCGGGTAGAACTTCTCCAGGTCGGCGGTCTTCTCCGGCCAGCCCAGCGTGGAGAACGGCCACAGGCCGGAGGAGAACCAGGTGTCCAGGACGTCCGGGTCCTGGTGCCAGCCCTCGCCGGTCGGCGGCTGCTCGTCCGGTCCGACGCAGACGACCTCGCCCTCGGGGCCGTACCAGACCGGGATCCGGTGGCCCCACCAGAGCTGGCGCGAGATGCACCAGTCGTACATGTTGTCGACCCAGTCGAAGTAGCGGCGCTCCAGCTCCTTCGGGTGGATCTCCACCTTGCCGTCGCGGACGGCGTCGCCGGCGGCCTTGGCCAGCGGCTCGACCTTGACCCACCACTGCAGCGACAGCCGCGGCTCGACCACGGTGTGGCAGCGCGAGCAGTGGCCGACGGCGTGCATGTACGGGCGCTTCTCGGCGACGATCCGGCCCTGCTCGCGCAGCGCGCCGACGACGGCCGAGCGGGCCTCCATCCGGTCCAGGCCGAGGAAGGGGCCGTGCACGGTGATCGCACCGCGCTCGTCCATCACCGTCAGGTTCGGCAGGTCGTGGCGCTGGCCGATGGCGAAGTCGTTCGGGTCGTGCGCGGGCGTCACCTTGACGGCGCCGGTGCCGAACTCCGGGTCGACGTGCTCGTCGGCGACGACCGGGATCTCCCGGTCGGTCAGCGGCAGCTTGATGGTCCGGCCGATCAGGTGCTTGTAGCGCTCGTCGTCCGGGTGGACGGCCACCGCGGTGTCGCCCAGCATCGTCTCGGCCCGGGTGGTGGCGACGATGATCGAGTCGTCACCGTCGCCGTAGCGGATCGAGACCAGCTCGCCCGGCGTGTCCTCGTGCTCCACCTCGATGTCGGACAGCGCGGTGAGGCAGCGCGGGCACCAGTTGATGATGCGCTCGGCGCGGTAGATCAGACCGTCGTCGAACAGGCGCTTGAAGATGGTCTGGACGGCCTGGGACAGGCCCTCGTCCATGGTGAAGCGCTCGCGCGACCAGTCCACGCCGTCGCCGAGGCGGCGCATCTGGCCGAGGATGCGGCCGCCGTAGCTCTTCTTCCACTCCCAGACCTTCTCGACGAAGGCCTCGCGGCCCAGGTCGTGGCGGGAGAGGCCGGCCTCGGCGAGCTGCTGCTCGACCTTGTTCTGGGTCGCGATGCCCGCGTGGTCCATGCCGGGCAGCCAGAGCGTCTCGAAGCCCTGCATCCGCTTGCGGCGGGTCAGCGCGTCCATCAGCGTGTGCTGGAAGGCGTGACCCAGGTGCAGGACGCCGGTGACGTTCGGCGGGGGGATGACGATCGTGTACGCGGGCTTGTCGCTCTTCGCGTCCGCGGTGAAGTAGCCACGCTCCACCCAGCGCTCGTACAGCTCGCCCTCTACGTCCGCGGGGGTGTAGGTCGTCGGGAGGGTTGCCGCATCGTCCCCGGTGGTGCTCACGGGGCGCTGGTTCGTCGTGTCGGTCACGACGCACAGTTTACGTAACCGGGGGCGCTGGTTACGAACCGCTTTCGGTCCGCGGACTCGGCCGGTCCGGGCGCTCCCGCCGCCGGTGCCGTGCGGTAGCGTGCCCGGGCACTCGTCCGGGTGACCGGGCGTGCACGGACATACCCATACGAGGATCGGCCGCGGGTGCGGCGGGGGAGCACGAGGACACATGTACGGCCAGGGACAGGGACAGCAGTATCCGCCGCCGCAGGGCCAGCCCTACGGCGGCCAGCCCTACGGCGCGCCGCCGCCACAGCAGCCCTACGGCGCCCCGCAGCCCCAGTACGGGTACCCGCCGCAGCAGCCCTACGGCGCCCCCCAGCCGCAGTACGGCGTGCCCCCGCAGGGCCCGTACGGCCAGCCGGGCTACCCGGCGCCGCCGCGCAAGGGCAAGGGCGGCCTGGTGGTCGGCCTCGTCATCGGCGCCCTGGTGCTCGGCGGCGGCGGCTTCGCCGCCTGGAAGTTCCTCGGCGCCGGCAGCGACTCGGGCGGCCAGTACAAGCTCAGCGCGCCGCAGACGCTGCTGGACGGCTACGTCCAGAAGTCGGCGAAGGAGGAGGCCGCCGACATGAGCAAGCCCGAGGTCGCCAAGATCGGCACCGACCTGCACGGGCTGGGGGCCAGCTACAGCAAGGGCGCCGACGTCAAGAACATGGACTCGCTGTCGATCCTCGGCATCTACGGCTCCCTCAACGACCCCGCGCAGATCATCGCCGACTCCAAGAAGGAGAGCGGCGGCCTGACCTGGTCCACCCCGATGACCGACTTCCCCGCCAAGGACGGCCACGCCTCCGACGGCAAGCTCAGCTGCGGCGTCGCCAGCATCATGGGCAAGCCCGGCCCGACGGTCTGCGTCTGGGCGGACAAGTCCACCTACGGCCGGGTCACCTTCAGCCACCTCAGCCTGAGCACCACCGGCAGCACGGGCGGCAGCGACTCGGGCCTCACCGCCGACCAGGCCGCGGCCAAGACCCGCACCATCCGCGACGCCATGAAGGTCGCCCGCTGACCCTGAACCCCCGCCCGGCCTCCCCGTAGCAGCAGCACAGCAGCAGCACCACCGCAGCAGCACCGCACCGCCGGCACCCCCGGCGGTCTCCCCGCGCGACGTCCCAGAAAGGGCCCCGCATGTCCGACCAGAACCCGTACGGGCCCCCGCCGCAGCCCGGGTACCCGGCGACGCCGCCGCCGGCCGCCCCCGGCTACGGCGGCGTCCCGCCGCAGGCCCCGCCGCCCGGCTACCCCGCACCCGGCGGGCCGGAGGCCGGCGGCTACCCGGGTTACCCGGGCTACCCGGAGGGCGCGCCCGGGGCCTACCCCGGTTACGGCGGGTACGCGCCGGTGCCGCCGCGCAAGTCGCGCCGCACGCTGTGGATCGTGCTCGGCACCGTCGGCGCCGTGCTGGTCGTCCTGATCGGCGTGTTCGGCTACCTCGCCTGGAACGTGACCAGCGGCACGGGCACCCAGAAGCTCGTGATGCCGGCGACCTTCAAGGACCTCAAGGCCAACGACGACCCGGCGGTGACCGGGAAGCTGCAGGACGAGCTGACCTCCAAGATCGGCCAGGGCGACGGCAACTGGAAGCCCACCGGCGTCGCCGGGGTGTACCAGGACTCGGACTCCACCCCGCAGCTGATCGCGGTCGGCGTCTACGGCAAGGTGCTGCTGCCCAAGCAGGAGCTGGACCAGATGTTCGCCGGCTTCTCCGGCGCGGGCGGCACGATCAGCGGCCGGCACTCGGTGGACCCGGGCCCCAAGGGCGGCCAGATGGACTGCGCCACCTCGCAGAACGGCGAGACGAAGCTGTCGCTCTGCGCCTGGGCCGACAAGAGCACCGTCGTCATGGTGCTCAAGGGCTCCGACGACGGCACCCAGCCCGACATCGACAAGCTCGCCGCCGACACCCGCGACCTGCGCGCGGTCGCCGAGGTGCCCAAGTAGGCCCGGCCGGACGGCAGTAGCGAAGGGGCCCCGCACCGGATTCCGGTGCGGGGCCCCTTCGCTGCCGCGGGCCGCAGGCCGTCGGCCCGGGCTCGGACTCGGACTCAGGCGCTCTTGTCGCGGCGCTCGCGCTTAATCATGTCGCGCGGGACGAGGGTGGGGATGGCGTGCTTGGAGACGACGTCCCCGGTGACCACCACGCGGGCGACGTCCTGGCGCGAGGGGACCTCGTACATCACGGACATCAGCACCTCCTCCATGATGGCCCGCAGACCGCGCGCGCCGGTGCCGCGCAGGATCGCCTGGTCGGCGATCGCCTCCAGCGCGTCCCGGGAGAACTCCAGCTCCACGCCGTCCAGTTCGAAGAGCTTGCGGTACTGCTTGACCAGCGCGTTCTTCGGCTCGGTGAGGATCTGCAGCAGCGCCTCGCGGTCCAGGTTGTGCACGCTGGTGATCACCGGCAGACGGCCGATGAACTCGGGGATCATGCCGAACTTCACCAGGTCCTCGGGCATCACCTGGCGGAAGTGGTCGCTGGCGTCCGACTCGCGCTTGGAGCGGATGTTGGCGCCGAAGCCGATGCCCTTGGCACCCGCGCGGCCCTCGATGATCCGCTCCAGGCCGGCGAAGGCACCGCCGACGATGAACAGCACGTTGGTGGTGTCGATCTGGATGAACTCCTGGTGCGGGTGCTTGCGCCCGCCCTGCGGCGGCACCGAGGCGGTGGTGCCCTCCAGGATCTTCAACAGCGCCTGCTGCACGCCCTCGCCGGAGACGTCGCGGGTGATCGACGGGTTCTCGCTCTTGCGCGCGACCTTGTCGATCTCGTCGATGTAGATGATCCCGGTCTCGGCCTTCTTGACGTCGTAGTCGGCCGCCTGGATCAGCTTGAGCAGGATGTTCTCGACGTCCTCGCCGACGTAGCCGGCCTCGGTCAGCGCGGTGGCGTCCGCGATCGCGAAGGGGACGTTCAGCATCCGGGCCAGGGTCTGCGCCAGCAGGGTCTTGCCGGAGCCGGTGGGGCCCAGCAGCAGGATGTTCGACTTGGCCAGCTCGATCGCGTCCTCGCGGCCGTTGCCGCCGCTACGGCCGGCCTCGCCCGCCTGAACCCGCTTGTAGTGGTTGTAGACCGCGACCGACAGCGCCTTCTTGGCGAGGTCCTGGCCGACCACGTACTGGTCCAGGAACTCGTAGATCTCGCGCGGCTTCGGGAGCTCCTCGAAGCGGACCTCGGAGGTCTCGGCGAGTTCCTCCTCGATGATCTCGTTGCACAGGTCGATGCACTCGTCGCAGATGTACACGCCTGGGCCGGCGATCAGCTTCTTCACCTGCTTCTGCGACTTGCCGCAGAACGAGCACTTGAGCAGGTCGCCACCGTCTCCGATGCGTGCCACGAGGTGCTTCCCCTTCGCCAGGGGCCCCGCGGGGGTTCCGGGGCCTGGTGCTGTGGACCGTCCGCGCCGACGGCGCTCGGTCTCGCTATCCGACGGTACTCTGCCGGGCCCGTGATTCCGTCCTCTTCGCCGGGTCTGCCCTACGCCCTGGGCGAATTGATACCGAACAGATGCCGTGACAGCGCCCGCCGACGGGTCGGGGCGGGGCGCGCAACCGGGTGCGCACCCCGCCCCGACGGTGCCGGCCTCAGGAGGTCAGCGAGGTCTTGCGGGTGGAGATGATCTGGTCCACCAGGCCGTACTCGGCGGCCTCCTCGGCGGTCAGGATCTTGTCGCGCTCGATGTCGTCGCGCACCTGCTCCACCGACCTGTTGGAGTGCTTGGAGAGCATCTGCTCCAGCTGCTCGCGCATCCGGAAGATCTCCTTGGCCTGGATCTCCAGGTCGGACACCTGGCCGCGGCCGGTCTCGGTGTACGGCTGGTGGATCAGGATGCGGGCGTTCGGCAGCGCCATCCGCTTGCCGGGGGTGCCGGCGGCGAGCAGCACGGCCGCGGCGGAGGCCGCCTGGCCCATGCAGACCGTGGTGATGTCCGGCTTGACGTACTGCATGGTGTCGTAGATGGCCGTCAGGGCCGTGAACGAGCCGCCGGGCGAGTTGATGTACATCTGGATCTCGCGGTCCGGGTCCATCGACTCCAGGCACAGCAGCTGCGCCATGATGTCGTTCGCCGACACGTCGTCGACCTGCGAGCCGAGGAAGATGATGCGCTCCTCGAACAGCTTGGCGTACGGGTCGTACTCGCGGATGCCCTGCGTGGTGCGCTCGACGAAGCGCGGGACGATGTAGCGACCCTCGGCGCGCATGTCCTCGACGCGGGCCTGGGCGGCCGACAGGCTGGGGATGTTCATGGGGGTTCTTGTCCTCCGGGGCGTTGTGGCTGTGGTCTCGTGGGCCGGGCCGAGGCTCAGGCGCCCGTGCCGCCGCCGCCGGGGACGTCCGCGGCGCTGTGCATGATCGCGTCGATGAGGCCGTACTCCAGGGCCTCCTCGGGGGTGAACCAGCGGTCGCGGTCGGAGTCCCGGGTGATCTGCTCGAAGGACTGGCCGCTGTGGAAGGCGATCAGCTCGGACATCCGCTTCTTGGTGCGGAGCAGCTGCTCGGCCTGGATGCGGATGTCCGTGGCGGAACCGCCGAGGCCCGCGGAGGGCTGGTGCATCAGGATGTTGGCGTTCGGCAGCGAGAAGCGCTTGCCCTTGGCGCCGGCGGTCAGCAGGAACTGGCCCATCGAGGCGGCCATGCCCATCGCGATGGTGACGACGTCGTTCTTGATGTACTGCATGGTGTCGTAGATCGCCATGCCCGCCGAGATCGAGCCGCCCGGGGAGTTGATGTAGAGGAAGATGTCCTTCTCGGGGTCCGCGGCCAGCAGCAGCAGCTGCGCGGTGATCTTGTTGGCGATGTCGTCGTCGACCTGCTGGCCGAGGAAGATGATCCGCTCGTTGAGCAGCCGGTTGTAGACCTGGTCGCCCAGGCCGCCGAGCACGTCACCAGAGGCGGCGTGCGGCGCCATCGGGCCCATCTGCATCTGCGGGAACGTCACTTAGCCACCTGCTCAGTCGATTTGGACGGCCGCCGGGCGGCCGTCACGGTGTCGCACAGCTTCCGGGTATCACGTCGTGATTGTTGCTGTCCAAGGACCCTAACGCGCAGGCCCGGCCGCAGAATCCCTCACGCAGAACTGTTCGCTGTGAGCGCAGGGTCGCGGGGGCACCCGGGTGCCCGGTGGGACGACGACGGGCCCGGACACCGTACGGCGTCCGGGCCCGTTGCAGCGCCTCAGGGGGCTACCGGGGCACTCAGGCCTCGGTGCTCTCCTCGGTCTTCTCCTCGGCGGCGGCCTCGACGGTCTCGGCCGTCTCGTCCTCGTCGTCGAAGTTGATCTCGTTGCCCTCGGTGTCGACGACCTTGGCGGCCTCGACCACGGTGGCCAGCGCCTTGCCGCGGGCGACCTCGCCGACCAGCAGCGGAACCTGGCCGCCCTGGACGACCTGCTGGGCGAACTGGTCCGGGGTGAGGCCGGAGCCGGCCGCACGGCGGATGAGGTGCTCGGTGAGCTCCTCCTGGTTAACACCCAGCTCCTCGTTGGCGACGATCTGGTCCAGGACGAACTGGGTCTTGATGCCCTTCTTCGCCTGCTCCTCGATCTCCGCCTCCCACTCCTCGCGGGTCTTGCCCTGGGTCTCCAGGTAGGTGTCGAGGTTCAGGCCCATCGGCTCGAGCTGGTGGTGCTCGAGGTTGTGCTTGCGGGTCTCGATCTCGTCCTTCAGGAGCTTCTCGGGGTACTCGATCTCAACCAGCGCGAGCAGGGCGTCGAGGACCTTCTCCTGGGCCTGGGTGGCCTGGTCGTACTCCTTCATGCGCTCCAGGCGCTTGCGGGAGTCGGCACGCAGGTCCTCCAGGGTGTCGAACTCGCTGGCCAGCTGGGCGAACTCGTCGTCCAGCTCCGGCAGCTCCTTCTCCTGGACGGCCGTGACGGTGACGGTGACCTCGGAGGTCTTGCCCGCCTGGGTGCCACCCTTGAGCTCGGTCTCGAAGGTCTTCTCCTCGCCGGCCGACAGGCCGAGCACGGCCTCGTCGATGCCGTCGATGAGGCGGCCCGAGCCGATCTCGTAGCTGACGCCCGTGGCGGTGCCGTCGTCCGGCACCTCGCCGTCGACCTTGGCGATCAGGTCGACGACCACGATGTCGCCCTCGGCGGCGGCGCGCTCGACGTCCTTGACCGAGGAGAAGCGCTCGCGCAGCTGCTCGAGGGACTTCTCGATGTCCTCGTCGGAGACGGCGATCGGGTCGACGGTCACCTCGATGGAGGAGAACTCCGGCAGGGTGATCTCCGGACGGATGTCCACCTCGGCGGTGAACTTCAGGTCACCGCCGTCGGCGATCTTCTCGACACCCTCGATGTTGGTGATGTCGGGCTGGCCGAGGACCTCGATCTTGCCCTCGTCGACGGCCTGCGTGTAGAAGCGCGGCAGGGCGTCGTTGACGGCCTCCTCCAGCACGGCACCACGGCCGAAGCGCTGGTCGATGACGCGAGCCGGGATCTTGCCCTTACGGAAGCCCGGAACCGTGACCTGCTGGTTGATCTTCTTGTACGCCGCGTCGAGGCTGGGCTTGAGCTCCTCGAAGGGCACCTCGACGGTGAGTCGAACCCGGGTCGGGTTCAGAGTCTCGACGGCGCTCTTCACGGTTAGGTCTCCTAGGGGCTTGCGGTCAGGTTGTCTCCGCCCGTCCCGCACGCCCGGCCGGAGCCGGTACGGGTGGGTCGGACGAGACGGGCGATGGGCGGTTGGAGCTGCATCTCCCGTGTGGGTGGACGGTGAGCTTGACTCCTCGCCCTCGGGCGGTTGACCTGGGTTGACGCCACAGGGACTACCGCCAGCGCCCCATCCTACCGGTACCACGAAAGGCGGACGCCAGGCGCCACCGTACCGCCCGAACAGAACAGGGCCCCGCCCCGGTGGGCGAGACCCTGCCGCACTGTCGGGGTGACCGGATTCGAACCGACGGCCTTCCGCTCCCAAAGCGGACGCGCTACCAAACTGCGCCACACCCCGTGGTGCCGAGAGGAAGCGTACACGCCGGGCCTGTACGGCTCGTCGACTTATTCGGGGCACGGCGGGAGCGGCGCGGAAGGGGGCGTGCGCGGAATGCGGTGTGCACGGGAGGGACCGGAGCGGGTACGCTGTCTCCCGAACTTCCGGCCGGGAACGGTCGGCGGCTTCGCGCGGGTGTAGCTCAATGGTAGAGCCCTAGTCTTCCAAACTAGTCACGCGAGTTCGATTCTCGTCACCCGCTCTTCCGGCCCGGCCCCGGTGCGCCCAGCGCACCGGGGCCGTCGGCGTTCCCGGGCCCGGGCGGCGCCTCAGAGCCCCAGCCGGGCGGCCCGGGCGGCGGCCCGGTCGAGCAGCAGGTGGACGTCGCCCTCCCGGGTGGTGGGGCGGTCGTTGTACTCGTCCGGGGAGCGCGCCGGGCGGCCGGTGGCGTGCAGCACCTCCATCAGCTGGACCCGGCCGGCCCGCACGGTCGCCGGGGTGCCGTAGCCGTACGCCAGGACGGCGGCCTGGGCGCCGAGCAGGCAGACCCGCCCGGCGGTGTCCCACATCGCGCCCTGCAGCCAGCCGTGGGCGCCGATGTAGCGGGAGGCGAGCCGCAGGTGGTCGGCGGCGGTGACCGGGACGGGCCGGGCGGGGCGGCGCAGCGCCCGGTCGAGCAGGGTGGCCCGGGGCTCCGGGTGGCCGGCGTGCCAGGGGCGCAGGGTGCTCCCGTAGCGGCAGACGTACGGCCCGGGGGTGCGCGCGGGGGCGGGCAGCGAGGCGAGGTAGGCCTCCACCTCGGCGACCAGGCCGGAGCCGTCCGGGCCGGCGAGCAGGTCCGCCAGGGCGGCCGGGTGGGGCGCGGGGGGCGTCGGGGCGGTGCGGGCCATGCGGGCTCTCCAGGGCGGGCGGCTGTCGGTTCCGCTCCCCAAAGTGGGGCATACCAGACAAATCCGCGACCGCAGGGAGAAGGCGTCCGCACGGTTTCCCGCACGGCGGTCGGGCCGATAGCCTCGGCGGCGTTCGAGCGCAGTTCGAGCGCGACCCGTGGCGCCGCGCTCCCGAAGTGGAGGAGTCCCGTGGGTCCGCAGGAGCGACTGGCCGTCATACAGCGCTGTGTGATCCGGGAGATGGCACGACTGGGCCAGGACTTCCACCCGGACGGCGAGGTGGTGCGCGGCCCCGGGACCACCGCGGTGGCGGTGCGCGAGCACCCGGGGGAGGACGGCGGCGCCGGGCACGTGGACCTCGGCTTCGTGCTCCACCTGGGCCGGGCGGACGCCCCGGTGGTGTGGGACTGCGCGCCCGGCCTCGGCAAGACCGAGGAGGAGAAGCTCGCGAACGCGGTGAAGCTGTGGGCGACCACCACCGCCTCGGTACTGGTCGAGCTGGCCGACGGGCGCGGGATCCACGCCGACCGCCCGAACCTGCCCGAACTCCCGGGCTGGCGGGCGGTGCAGGGGCCGGCGGCGGTGTTCGGCTTCGGCAACGAGCACCTGGCGGCCTGGCTCGCCGAGCACCGGGTGCTGTCCGCGCTCGCGCCCGCCCTGGAGCGGGAACTGAGCGGGCCGGGGCCGGTCGGGGTGAAGCTCTTCCTGGGCGGGAAGGCGGGCGACGACGTCGCCGAGGTCCGGGTGGGCGGCGAGGTGTCGGAGGCGGCCTCCGCGGCGCTGCGCGCGCTGGACTGGCCGCGCGGCGAACGGCTGTGCTGGGCGCGGCTGTTCGTGCTGCTGACGGCGGAACGGGCGGCGGCCGCGGCCACGCCGACGGGCGCCCCGGCACCCGTGCCGGTGCGTGCCCCGGCCCCGGCGGCGGCGCGCGCCCGGGGTCTGTTCGCCCGCTGGCGGGAAGCCCGGAGGGCCGGCCGGTAGGCCCCTGGCGGAGGGCGTCCGGCCCTGCCGGTCAGCCCCCCGTGATGCTGGAGATGCTGTGCGCCAGGTTGGCCAGCAGGGAGTTGATGGAGGTCGCCATCGTGGTCTCGTGCAGCATGAAGCCGAACAGGGCGGCGACGATCGCGTGCGGGATCTTCAGCTGCTTGTTCCGGATGAAGATGATGCACAGGATCGCGAACAGGACCAGCGCGGAGACGGAGAGTGCCACCCGGACTCACTTCCTCGTTTCATAGCGTGGCGCCGCCGCCCGGCGGCACCTGCGAAGCCGGACCCCG
Organism: Kitasatospora sp. NPDC098652; assembly: GCF_044760155.1. NCBI lineage: Bacteria > Bacillati > Actinomycetota > Actinomycetes > Kitasatosporales > Streptomycetaceae > Kitasatospora > Kitasatospora sp. NPDC098652. The sequence goes on along the minus strand of NZ_JBIWAQ010000007.1, from coordinate 45,343 downwards.
GCCTGTCCGACGGTCCCGAGGCGGAATCGCGGACCGTCCGGCGCAGCGCCGGCGGAGGTGCACGCACCGGCCCGCTGTCTGGTGTGCCGCACGTGTCGCCCCCCATCCCCCGAATCCTGAACAGTCCCGCCCGGACTCAGTGTGGTCGACCGTGCCGATTGCGTAAAGGTCTGACAGTCAGCCCAACGCCGACATCCTGCGATGCGGGACGAGTTTCCGCCGACCGGGACGATAGCGGAGCCGTTCTGACGAATCGTCGGCGGGGCGCTGCTGAGCGGCCGGGAAACGCCCGGGGGCGCGGAGCGGAGGTCGCGGATCCGCTCAGCCGACGGGCCGTCCGATATGGCCGAAGATCAGCTGCCAGGCTTGACACGACGGCACTGCCGGTGGCACATGACGCGGGCCCGCGCGCGAGTGCCCGCCCCGAGCCGAAGGGGCGCGCCGGTGCCGAAAGGGTGGGCCCCTCCTGCCCGTCGGCGGGCAAGGAGGGCGAGCGAGGAGGCCCGAGGAACGAGGGCATCGGAGCGACGACCGTCGGCACCGGATCCGAGCGCCCCGGAGGCGAGCGGGTGAGTAGCAGCGAGCGGGCGAGTCCCCGCCCCGAGCCGAAGGGGCGCGCCGGTGCCGAAAGCGAGGAGCGAGGAGGCCCGAGGAACGAGGGCATTGGAGCGACGACCGTCGGCACCGGATCCGAGCGCCCCGGAGGCGAGCGGGCGAGTAACAGCGAGCGGGCGAATATCAATCGCGCCAGAGCAGCAGCACGGCTCGGTCGTCGTTGATGTCCCGGGCGACCGTCTCGATCAGCGCGCCCGCCGCGCCCGCTCCGCTGCCCGGGGCGCCGCCGGGGACCAGCCGGTCGGCCTCGCCCATCAGCCGGTCCATGCCCTCGGCGAGGTCCCGGCCGGGCGCCTCGACCATGCCGTCGGTGCACAGCATCAGCACGTCGCCCCGGTTCAGCCGGCCGCGCACACCGTCGAACTTGGCGCCGTCGTAGATCCCGAGCAGCGGGCCCTCGGCCTCCTTGACCTCCCAGCGCCCCTCGCCGGCCAGCCGCTGCATGCCCGGCAGGTGCCCGGCCGAGAGCAGTTCGTACTCGCCGCTGTCCAGGTCCAGCACCAGGTGGACGGCGGTGGCGAAGCCCTCCTCCCAGGACTGGCGCAGCAGGTAGCCGTTGGCGGCGGGCAGGAAGTCGTGCGCGGGCAGCGAGCCGACCAGGCCGCCGAAGGCGCCGGACAGCAGCAGCGCCCGCGAGCCCGCGTCCATGCCCTTGCCGGAGACGTCCGCGAGGACCACCTCCAGCAGCCGCTGGCCGGGGCCGGTGCGGGCGGCCACCACGAAGTCGCCGGAGAAGGACTGGCCGCCGGCCGGGCGCAGCGCCATGTCGGCGTGCCAGCCGGCCGGCAGCTCGGGTACCCGGCTCTGCACCCGCAGCCGCTCGCGCAGGTCGAACAGCATGGTGGAGCCGCCCCACCAGGGGACGCCGACCCGGGCCCGGAACTGGGCCAGCAGCAGGCCGCCCACCCCGGCGGCGCCGACCACCAGGGCCGCGCCGGGGGTGACGCCGTAGACGTAGGCCTCCGGGTTGTCGCTGGCGACCCGCTGGCCGGTGTGGATCACGGACTCGGCGGACAGCCCGAGCGCGGCCAGCGCGTACAGCACCACCAGGGAGCCGGGGCGCAGCAGCAGCGCTCCCGCCAGGATCGGCAGGACCAGGGTGGTGGGCGGGGCCCAGTCCGGGATCCAGATGTTGAGCAGGATCATCAGCGGGACGAGCAGGGCCAGCGCGCAGAGCACCGGCCAGTCGGCGGCGCCGCCGCGGAAGTAGTCCACACCGGCCGTGCGCAGCCTTCGACGGGCCCGGCGGAGCGTCTTGCGCAGCCGGGCCGTCACGGGCTCGGACGCCGGGGCGGCGCCGGGCCTCGTCGCAGTCGTCTGGGGCGGTGCGCCCGGCGGTCTGCCAGCCATGGGGTCCGACCCTATCCACGGGTACGGCCCGGCGTCGACGGCCCGGGGGCGGGCGGTGGCCCCGGCGCGCGGGCCGCTCAGCGGGTTTCGGCCGATCGGGCCGGTGGCGGGCGTGCCGTCAGGAGGCGTGCGCCGGTTGGGCGCAGGGAGCCCGCGGGCAGCGCGTGCGCCCCGCGTGCGCGACCGCGGGTGCGCGGTCGCCTGTGGCCGACGACACAGGCGCCGGGCGACGTACGGACGGCGACGGCCGGCCGCACGGGAGGGTGCGGCCGGCCGTCGGTGGCGGGTGGATCAGCCCTGGGGGTGGTGGGCCGGGATCGGCGGGAGCTCGCCGGTGGTCTCGTACTCGCTCAGCATCTCGATCCGGCGGGTGTGCCGGGCCTCGCCGCTGTAGGGGGTCTTGAGGAAGACCTCGACGAACTCGGTGGCCTCCTCGACGGTGTGCATCCGCCCGCCGATGGAGATGACGTTGGCGTTGTTGTGCTGACGGCCGAGCTCGGCGGTCTGCACGCTCCAGGCCAGCGCCGCACGGACGCCCTTGACCTTGTTGGCGGCGATCGCCTCGCCGTTGCCCGAGCCGCCGATCACGATGCCGAGGGCGTCCGCGTCGGCGGCGGTGCGCTCGGCGGCGCGCAGGCAGAACGGCGGGTAGTCGTCCTCGGCGTCGTAGATGTGCGGCCCGCAGTCGACCGGCTCGTGGCCGGCCCCCTTGAGCCACTCCACGAGGTGGTTCTTCAGTTCGTATCCGGCATGGTCGGAGCCCAGGTACACGCGCATGCCATGAGTGTGGCATGCGGGTGCGCCCGGGCCCGACAACGGGGCCCGGGTCTCAGCGGCGGCCGAGCAGCTTCCAGGCGAGCGGCAGCGCGCCGGCGGCGAAGGCGGCCTTGAGCGCGTCGCCGACCAGGTACGGGTAGAGGCCCAGTTCGGCGGCGCGGGCCAGCGGGACGTGCAGGCTGAACGCCAGGTACGGGACGCCGACCGCGTAGATGGCCAGGCTGCCCAGCCCCATGGTCACCGCGGTGTTCAGCGGGGACCGGTCGGCGCCGCGACGGGCCAGCGCGCCGGTCAGGGCGGCGGCGAGGACAAAGCCGAGCACGTAGCCGAAGGACGGCATGGCCCAACCGGAGGTGCCCTCGGCGAACCAGGGCAGCCCGGCCGCGCCGGCCAGCAGGTAGAGCGCGAGCGAGGCGACGCCGCGGCGGGCGCCGAGCGCGGTGCCGACCAGCAGGGCGGCGAAGGTCTGGCCGGTGACCGGCACCGGCGAGCCGGGCACGTTGACCGACAGCTGAGCGGCCACGCCGGTCAGCGCGGCGCCGCCGACCACCAGGGCCAGGTCGCGGACCTGGGTGCCGAGGCGGGTCGAGGCGACGGGCAGCAGGTCGGCGAGGACGGCGCGGCGCGCTATCGGGGTGGTGGCAGTGGCCATCGGGGCTCCTCCGTGGGGTCCAGGTGAGTGAACACCTGTGAACCTACGCGGTGATCCACTGCGCCGGCCCCACGGTTTCGGACAAAGCACCGCCCACGAAGCTTGTCGGATCCGACTCCTGGCGACTCTCGGCGACCATAACGACACTCATGGTCACCGCCCGGTCCGCATGGTGGTCCCGTGGCGGACATCGTTGGCATGAGCAGCGGGGGCCCCGGATATTGGACAGCTCATGCCGCATTCCGCACAGTCTGGATCCACCTCTATGGCCCCCACCTCCGCGCCCCCGGCGCGCGGGACCACCGACGCTCCCCCGCCGTCCGGTGGCCAGCAGCTCAGCCACGGACTCAAGCAGCGCCACCTGTCGATGATCGCCCTCGGCGGTGTCATCGGCGCCGGCCTGTTCGTGGGCTCCGGCGCCGGCATCGCGGCCGCCGGGCCGGCCATCATCCTGGCCTTCACCCTCTCCGGCCTGCTGGTCATGCTGATCATGCGGATGCTCGGCGAGATGTCCGCCGCCCGCCCGGCCTCCGGCTCCTTCTCGGTGCACGCCGAGAAGGAGATCGGCCCCTGGGCCGGGATCACGGCCGGCTGGATGTACTGGGTGATGCTCTGCTGCGGCGTCGCCGCCGAGGCCACCGCCGCCGGGAAGATCGTCAACGGCTGGATACCCGGGGTCTCCGCCTGGGTCTGGGTCGCTCTGTTCATGGTCTTCTTCTGCGCCAGCAACCTCACCGCGGTGAAGAACTTCGGCGAGTTCGAGTTCTGGTTCGCCACCGTCAAGGTCGCCGCGATCATCGCCTTCCTGGTCATCGGCGGGCTCGGCGTCGCCGGCGTGATCGGCCCCGGCGCCCCCGGCAGCACCAACCTCACCGGCCAGGGCGGCTTCCTGCCCACCGGCGTCAGCGGACTGATCGTCGGCCTGCTCGCCTCGGTCTTCGCGTACGGCGGCCTGGAGACGGTCACCATCGCCGCGGCCGAGTCCGACGACCCCAAGAGGAACGTCGCCAACGCGGTGCGCACCGCCGTGTGGCGGATCGCGATCTTCTACATCGGCTCGATGGCCCTGGTGGTCACCCTGGTCTCCTGGAAGGACCCGTCGGTCGTCGCCGACGGCCCGTACGTCACGGTGCTGCGCCACCTCGGGGTGCCCGGGGCCGGGACGATCATGGAGGTGGTGGTGCTGATCGCGCTGCTGTCCGCGATGAACGCCAACATCTACGGCGCCTCCCGGATGGCGTACTCGCTGGTCGGCCGCGGCCAGGGCCCCAAGGCGCTGACCAAGGTGTCCGGCGGGGTGCCGCGCCGGGCCGTGCTGGCCTCCTGCCTGTTCGGCTTCGGCGCCGTGCTGGCCGCCAAGTTCTGGCCGGACACCGTGTTCACCTGGCTGATGAACACCACCGGCGTCGCCATCCTGGTGGTCTGGCTGTTCATCTGCATCGTCCAGCTGCGGATGCGCCGCCGGCTGGAGCGCGAGGCGCCCGAGCTGCTCACCGTGAAGATGTGGGGCTACCCGTACCTGACCTGGGTCGCGATGGCCGCCGTGGCCGGCATCCTCGCCCTGATGACCACCACCGAGGGCAACCGCCAGCAGCTGTACGCGGCCGGGGTGCTGGTCGCCCTGCTGAGCGCGGCCGGGCTGCTCAAGCAGCGCCGGGACGCGGCCGCGGGACGCTGACGGCACGCACGGCGAAGGCCCGGTACCGGGCCTTCGCCGTGCGTGCCGGGGCCTACTCGAAGGACGGGCCGGCCGTCCGGGTGCGCTTGATCTCGTAGAAGCCCGGGGTGGAGGCCACCAGCAGGGTGCCGTCCCACAGCCGGGCCGCGGCCTCGCCCTTGGGGGCCGGGGTGACCACCGGGCCGAAGAAGGCGACCCGCTCGCCGTCCGCGCCCTCGACCGCGATCACCGGGGTGCCGACGTCCTCGCCGACCAGGGTGATGCCCTCCTTGTGGGAGGCGCGCAGGGCCTCGTCGTACGCGTCGGTGCCGGCCGCGTCCGCCAGCTCGGCGGGCAGGCCCGCGGCCACCAGGGCGGCCTCGATGGTCTCCCGGTTCTGCGGCAGGCCCTGGTTGTGGAAGCGCAGGCCCAGCTCGGTGTAGAGCCGGCCCAGCACCTCGTCGCCGTGCTGCTCGGCGGCCGCGATGCAGACCCGCACCGCGCCCCAGGCGTTGTCCAGCAGCTCGCGGTAGCTCTGCGGCAGGTCGCGGTGCTCGTTGAGCACCGACAGGCTCATCACGTGCCAGCGCACGTCGACCGGACGCAGCTGCTGGACCTCGATCAGCCAGCGGGACGTCATCCACGCCCACGGGCAGGCCGGGTCGAACCAGAAGTCGGCGGTCTTGCGCTCAGCGGCAGTCGTCACTGGGTCTCGTCCTTCGTGAGGTGTTCCGAGGCAGCGGGGCGTCGCCCCACCAGAACCCCAACACCCGCCCGCCGCCGCTGATTCCGGCCCCGGCGCGGCGGCCTGTGCAATGGTACCGGCCGGGGCGGGCGTGAAAGGATGCCCCTGCGTGCGCGACCCACCGACCGCGCACGGAACCGCAGCATCCACGCACGCACCACCGTGCGGGCCGGACAAAGGAGTACCGCCGTGCCGGGCAAGAACCTGAGCCGCGAGGAAGCACAGCAGCGAGCCGGCGTCCTGGCCGTCGACGGCTACACGGTCCGGCTGGACGTGACCTCGGCCCCCGACCCGGCGGCCGCCACCTTCCGCTCCACCACCACCATCGCCTTCCGCTGCAGCCGGCCCGGCGCCGCCACCTTCCTCGACCTGCTGGCCCCCGCCGTCCGCTCGGTCACCCTCAACGGCCGCGCCCTGGACCCGGCCACCGCCTACGACGGCGCCCGGGTGCACATCGACGGACTGGCCGCCGAGAACGTCCTCACCGTCGAGGCCGACTGCGCCTACAGCCGCACCGGCGAGGGCCTGCACCGCTTCGTCGACCCCGCCGACGGCGAGACCTACCTCTACACCCACTACGAGCCGGCCGACGCCCGCCGGGTGTTCGCGACCTTCGAACAGCCCGACCTCAAGGCCCCGTTCACCTTCACGGTGACCGCCCCGGCCGCCTGGGACGTGCGCTCCAACGCCGTGCACGAGCACGTCACCACCCAGGGCGACGCCCGCACCTGGGAGTTCGCGCCGACCAGGCCGATCTCCACCTACCTCACCGCCGTGGTGGCCGGCCCGTACCACGTGGCCACCGACCACTACAGCCGCGAACTCGCCGACGGCACCACCCTGGAGATCCCGCTCTCCGCGATGTGCCGAAAGTCCCTCGCCCCGCACTTCGACGCGGAGGAGATCCTCGGCGTCACCAAGCTCGGACTCGACTTCTTCCACGAGGAGTTCGACTACCCGTACCCCTTCGGCAAGTACGACCAGGCCTTCGTCCCCGAGTACAACATCGGCGCGATGGAGAACCCGGGCTGCGTGACCTTCAAGGAGGAGTTCGTCTTCCGCTCGAAGGTCACCGACGCCGCCTACGAGTCCCGCGCCAACGTCGTCCTGCACGAGATGGCGCACATGTGGTTCGGCGACCTGGTCACCCCGCGCTGGTGGGACGACCTGTGGCTCAAGGAGTCCTTCGCCGACTTCATGGGCTCCTACGGCCTGATCGGCGCCCGCACCCGCTACTCCTCCGCCTGGGTCACCTTCGCCCACCAGCGCAAGGCCTGGGCCTACCGGCAGGACCAGTTCCCCACCACCCACCCGATCACCGCCGACATCCGCGACCTCGAGGACGCCAAGCTCAACTTCGACGGCATCACCTACGCCAAGGGCGCCTCCGTCCTCAAGCAACTGGTCGCCTACGTCGGTTCGGAGGCCTTCTTCGAGGGCGCCCGCCGCTACTTCAAGCGGCACGCCTTCGGCAACACCGAACTCGGCGACCTGCTGGGCGTCCTGGAGGAGACCAGCGGCCGCGACCTCAAGAGCTGGGCCGCCGCCTGGCTGCAGACCGCCGGCGTCAACGCGCTCACCCCGCAGGTCACCACCGACGCCGAGGGCCGGATCACCGAACTCGCCGTCCTCCAGGACGGCACCGCGGACGATTCCGCGACTCCGCCGCGTGGCCTCCGCCCGCACCGGATCGCGATCGGCCTGTACGACCGGGACCCGGACGGGGCCCTGGTGCGCACCGAGCGGATCGAGCTGGACGTCACCGGCGCCCGCACCGTCGTCCCCGAGGCCGTCGGCCGCCCGCGCCCGGCCCTGGTCCTGCTCAACGACGAGGACCTCACCTACTGCAAGATCCGCTTCGACGCCGACTCGCTGGAGACCCTGCGCACCGGCCTCGGCGACATCCGCGACGAGCTGGCCCGGGCGCTCGCCTGGTCCGCGGTCTGGAACCTCACCCGGGACGGCCTGATGCCGGCCCGCGACTACGTCGCCCTGGTGCTGCGCTTCGCCGGCCAGGAGGGCAACATCGGCGTGCTGCAGTCGCTGCACGCCCAGGCCAAGACCGCCGTCGACCTGTACGCCGCCCCCGAGTGGCGCGCCGAGGGCGCCCGCCGGCTCGCCGACGGCGCCCTGCGCGAGCTGCGCGGGGCCGTCCCCGGCAGCGACCACCAGCTCGCCTGGGCCCGCTTCCTGGCCCAGACCGCCGGCGGCGCCGAGCACCTCGGCCTGGTCCGCGGGCTGCTGGCCGGCAGCGCCCGGATCGACGGCCTGGAGGTCGACCAGGAGCTGCGCTGGGCGCTGTGGCTGGCCCTGGCCGCCGCCGGACAGGCCGGTGACGAGGAGCTCGCCGGGGAGCTGGCCGCCGACAACACCGCCGGCGGCAAGCGCCAGTACACCCAGTGCCTGGCCGCCCGGCCCACCCCGGAGGCCAAGGCCGCCGCCTGGTCGGCCGTGATCGACTCGGACGAGCTGCCGAGCGCCCTGGTCGAGGCCAACAGCGCGGGCTTCGCGATCCCCGCCCAGCGCGACCTGACCGCCCTCTACGCGGCGCCGTACTTCAAGCTGCTGGAGAAGGTCTGGGCGGAGCGGACCATCGAGATCGCGATGCGGATCGTCGGCGGCTTCTTCCCGATCGCCCAGACCGACGAGCACACCCTGGCCGAGGCGGACGCCTGGCTGGACGGGCACCCGCAGGCCGCGCCGGCGCTGCGCCGGCTGGTGCTGGAGCGCCGGGACGACCTGGCCCGCGCGCTGCGCGCCCAGGCCTGCGACCGGGCCTGACACCACCCGGAGGGGCCCGCCGACCACGTGTCGGCGGGCCCCTCCGGCATTCCGGTCGGGGCCGGGCCGGTGCCGGGTCGAGGCTGCGGCCGGGGTCAGTCCCGGCGCAGGCCGGGTCAGTCCCGGCGCAGGCCGCGGTCGAGGGCGGCGATCGCACTGCCCTTGGCGTCGTCGCCGTCCAGGGACCAGACCATCACCCCGGCCAGATCGTTCCAGCGCGCGTAGCGGGCCTTCTGGGTGAGCACCTCGGCGGTGTCGTAGCTGTAGAAGGTGGAGCCGTCGTACTTCCAGGACGCGCCGTGGTCACGGTCCACGTACACCGTGCCGGGCAGCGCGTTGAGCTCGGCGTAGGAGTGGTCGGGGGCGGCGGCGGTGGCGCCCTGGTGGAGGCCGCCGCGCCCGCCGGGGGCGACGCCCGTCCAGCCGTGGCCGTACAGCGGGGCGCCGAGGACGAGCTGGCGGGAGGGCAGGCCGCGCTCCTGGTAGTGGGTGACGGCGGCGTCCGCGCTGCGCTGCCGGGCGTCCGGGTCGGCCGGGTCCGAGTAGAGGTTGGCCTGGTGGTCGGTCGGGCCCTTGCCCTCCCAGGGGCCGTGCAGGTCGTAGGTCATCAGGTTGAGCCAGTCCACCGACCGGCTCAGCTCGGGCAGTTCGAGCCGGTCGGCGACCGTCTCGTTGGCGGCGACGGCGGCGGTGAGCAGGTAGTGCCTGCCCTTCCGGCCGCTCAGCGCGTCGAGTTGGCGGCGGAACTCGGCCATCAGCAGGGTGTAGTTGCGGCCGTCCTCGGGGCGGACCACGTTGCCGGCGTCCCCGCCGCCGCCCGGGTACTCCCAGTCGATGTCGATGCCGTCGAAGACGCCGGCGGCCGCGCCCGCGCCGCCCTCCGGGGAGCCGGGCAGGACCGGGAGGTCGCCCTTGAGGTAGAGGTCGATGCAGGAGGAGACGAACTTCTTGCGGGCGGCGTCGGTGGCGGCCGCGTCCGAGAAGTACTTGGACCAGCTCCAGCCGCCCAGCGAGATGACCGTGCGCAGCTGCGGGTTCTTCGCCTTGAGCTTGCGCAGCTGGTTGAGGTGGCCCTTGAGCCGCTGGCCGGGGGCGTCGGCGACGCCGTCCACCGATTCGGCGGCGGAGAAGGCGCGTTGGTAGTCGTCGTGGGCGTCGCCCTGGCCGGAGTCGTTGCTCTCGAAGCAGGTGCCGTCCGCGGAGACGTTGCCGAAGGCGTAGTTGATCACGGTCAGCCTGGCGGCTTGGCCGGAGTCCTGGACGCGCTTGGCGGAGCTGTCGGCGCCCCACTGGGTGAAGTAGCCGACCCGCTGGCCCTTCGGTCCGGGCCCGTGGTGGCCGCTCTGCGCGGCGTTCGCGGCGTTCGCGGCGGTGGGGGCGACGAGCGGGGCGACGAGCAGGGCGGCGACGGTGGTGGCGGCGAGCAGGGCTGAGGCGCGAGTGGGCATACCGGACCCGTTCTCTGAGGCGGCGTCAAATGGTCTGGACCAGATGGCACAGAGGTTTAGTCCATCGACGGCCGACCGCACAAGGGGACGTCCGCTTCCGGTGCAGCATGCAAAAGGGCCGGACCGCGTGGTGCGGTCCGGCCCCTTCGGGTGCTAGCGCGGAGCTCAGCCGATCAGCGAGCGCAGCACGTACTGCAGGATGCCGCCGTTGCGGTAGTAGTCCGCCTCACCGGGGGTGTCGATGCGGACGACCGCGTCGAACTCCTTGTCACCGGCCTTGACCTTGACGGTCTTCGGGGTGCGGCCCTCGTTGAGCTCGGTCACGCCGGTGATGGAGAAGGTCTCCTCGCCGGTCAGGCCGAGGGACTCGGCGTTCTCGCCCTCCGGGAACTGCAGCGGCAGGACGCCCATGCCGATCAGGTTCGAGCGGTGGATGCGCTCGTAGGACTCGGCGATGACGGCCTTGACGCCGAGCAGCGCGGTGCCCTTGGCGGCCCAGTCGCGGGACGAGCCGGAGCCGTACTCCTTGCCCGCCAGGACGACCAGCGGGATGCCGGCGGCCTGGTAGTTCTGCGAGGCGTCGTAGATGAACGACACCGGGGCGTCGGCCTGGGTGAAGTCGCGGGTGTAGCCGCCCTCGGTGCCCGGCGCGATCTGGTTGCGCAGACGGATGTTGGCGAAGGTGCCGCGGATCATGACCTCGTGGTTGCCACGGCGCGAGCCGTAGGAGTTGAAGTCACGCTTCTCGACGCCGTTGGCGGTCAGGTACTGCGCCGCCGGGGTGCCCGGCTTGATGTTGCCGGCCGGGGAGATGTGGTCGGTGGTGACCGAGTCGCCCAGCTTGGCCAGGACGCGGGCGCCGGCGATGTCGGTCACCGGGCTCGGGGTCTTGGCCATGCCCTCGAAGTACGGGGGCTTGCGGACGTAGGTGGACTCGGCGTCCCACTCGAAGGTGTTGCCGGTCGGGACCGGGAGCGACTGCCAGCGGTGGTCACCGGCGAAGACGTCCTGGTAGCCCTTGTCGAACATGGCCTCGTCGATGGAGCCGGCGACGGTGTCGGCGACCTCCTGCTCGGTCGGCCAGATGTCGGCGAGGAAGACGTCGTTGCCGTCGGCGTCCTGGCCCAGGGCGTCCTTGGTGATGTCGACGTTCATGTTGCCGGCGAGGGCGTAGGCGACCACCAGCGGCGGGGAGGCCAGGTAGTTCATCTTGACGTCGGGGTTGATCCGACCCTCGAAGTTGCGGTTGCCGGAGAGCACCGAGACGACCGCGAGGTCGGCCTCGTTGACGGCGGCCGAGACCTCCTCGGGCAGCGGGCCCGAGTTGCCGATGCAGGTGACGCAGCCGTAGCCGACCAGGTTGAAGCCCAGCTTCTCCATGTACGGGAGCAGGCCGGCCTTCTCGTAGTAGTCCATGACGACCTTGGAGCCGGGCGCCAGGGTGGTCTTGACCCAGGGCTTGACCGTCAGGCCCTTCTCCACGGCCTTCTTCGCCAGCAGGGCGGCGCCCAGCATGACGGAGGGGTTGGAGGTGTTGGTGCAGGAGGTGATCGAGGCGATCACGACCGCGCCGTTGTCGATCTCGTAGGTCGAGCCGTCGGGGGCGGTGACGGCGGTCGGCTTCGAGGCCTCGGCGGAGTAGGTCGGCAGCGCCTCGGCGAACCGCTCGGCGGCCTCGGCCAGGATCACGCGGTCCTGCGGGCGCTTCGGGCCGGAGATCGACGGGACGACGGTGGAGACGTCCAGCTCCAGGTACTCCGAGTAGACCGGCTCGTGCGCCGGGTTGTGCCAGAGGCCCTGCTCCTTGGCGTACGCCTCGACCAGGGCGAGCTGCTGCTCGTCGCGGCCGGTGAGCTTGAGGTAGTTGATGGTCTCGGCGTCGATCGGGAAGATCGCACAGGTCGAGCCGAACTCCGGCGACATGTTGCCGATGGTGGCGCGGTTGGCCAGCGGGATGGCGCCGATGCCGTCGCCGTAGAACTCGACGAACTTGCCGACCACACCGTGCTTGCGCAGCATCTCGGTGATGGTGAGCACCAGGTCGGTGGCGGTGGTGCCGGCCGGCAGCTCGCCGGTCAGCTTGAAGCCGACGACGCGCGGGATCAGCATGGAGACCGGCTGGCCGAGCATCGCGGCCTCGGCCTCGATGCCGCCGACGCCCCAGCCCAGCACGCCCAGGCCGTTGACCATGGTGGTGTGCGAGTCGGTGCCGACGCAGGTGTCCGGGTAGGCCTGGCCGCCCCGGACCATGACGGTGCGGGCCAGGTGCTCGATGTTCACCTGGTGGACGATGCCGGTGCCCGGCGGGACGACCTTGAACTCGTCGAAGGCGGTCTGGCCCCAGCGCAGGAACTGGTAGCGCTCCTTGTTGCGGCCGTACTCGATCTCGACGTTCTGGGTGAACGCGTCCTTGGTGCCGAACTTGTCGGCGATGACCGAGTGGTCGATGACCAGCTCGGCCGGGGCCAGCGGGTTGATCTTGGCCGGGTCGCCGCCCAGCTCCTTGACGGCCTCGCGCATGGTGGCGAGGTCCACCACGCAGGGGACGCCGGTGAAGTCCTGCATGATCACGCGGGCGGGCGTGAACTGGATCTCCTGGCTCGGCTGGGCGTTCTCGTCCCAGCTGCCGAGCGCGCGGATGTGGTCGGCGGTGATGTTCGCGCCGTCCTCCGTGCGGAGCAGGTTCTCCAGCAGCACCTTGAGGCTGTAGGGCAGCCGCTCGGAACCCTCGACGGCGGAGAGCTTGAAGATCTCGTACGACTCGTCGCCCACCTGCAGCGAGCTGCGGGCGTCGAAGCTGTTCGCGGACACGACTGACTCCTTCTGGGTGCTTCGTGCGATATCCGGCCGCCACGCTGGTAAGGTCAGCCTTACTTAGGCTTACCTTGCCGCATCGCCGGTGAGCGCCTCTCGGCAAGTATCTTGATGTCGAGATATATCGTAAGGGGCAGTTATCTCGATGTCGAGATAAACCTTAGTGCATGCCGCCGTGATCACCACCGCAGGCATGCCCCGACGCGTTTCGGTGCAGGTCAGCGGCCGTCCGGGCCGCGGCGCTTGCGCTCCAGCCGGATCAGCCAGACCGCCCCCGCCACGATCGCGGCAGCCACCAGCAGCACCGCCACCAGCTCACCGCCGGAACCGCTGATCGGCTCGGGAGCGACGTCGGCCAGCAGGGTCGTCGTCCTCATACCTTCACCTCCTTTCCTCCGGTCCGCACCCGGTCCGCCTCCGGGTCCGGGGGTCGGGCCCGGAAGCGGCCCCGACTTTCGCCCAGGCCCCGACTTTCGCCCAGGCCTCGGCCCTCGCCCAGGCCGAGCAGCAGCACCAGCAGCACCGGGAACTCCAGATACGCGTGGTAACTCGCCAACGCCGCGTACACCGAGCGGCCCTGGGCGTAATCCACGGCGAACAACACGGCCAGCAGCGCGCCCGCCGCCACCCCCAGCGCCCACGCCCGGCCGCCCCGCAGACCCGGCACCCGGGCGTCGAAGCGCTCCGCCGCCTCCGGCGCGTACCGCGGCAGGAACCACACCCACACCACGTAGTGCATCGACTGCAGGAAGGCGAACACCGCCAGGAAACGCAGCCCCACCTGCGGCGTCAGCCAGCCCGGCGGGGTGTAGACCGCCGCCAGCCGGTCCGTCCAGCCGCCCGGGCGCTGGGACAGCCAGCCGTCCAGCCACCCGCTCAGCAGCAGCGCCGGCACCAGCAGCACCCAGCCGCACTGCAGCACCAGGAACGCCGCACGCCCCCGCGCCAGCCTGCGCGACCACTCCGCCAGGAACAGCAGCGGCACCACGTTGTGCAGGTGCGCCAGCACCACGAAGTGGTACGCCGGGAAGGCCAGCGAGGCCGAAGCCGCACCCACCAGCCCCGCGCCCGCCACCGCCAGCAGCACCGGACGGCCGCGCAGCCCGTACCGGCAGGCCGCCGCCAGCAGCCCGTACGCCAGCAGGATCTCCGCCGACCGGGACAGCCACGACGCCGGCAGCAGCCGGCACACCACGATCCCGGTCACCAGCACCAGCAGCAGCCGCACCAGCGGACCGGCCAGAACCGCCGCGAACCGGCCCGCCACGTAGCGCAGCTCCAGCACGTTGTGCAGCAGGCCGAACACCGCCAGCCCCAGCACCGCCAGACCCGTCGGCGCGCGCAGCGCCAGCACCAGCGCCACCACCGCCGCCAGCGCGAAACCCGCGAACGGCGCTCCGCCCAGCCGTACCGCCGGACCGGGCGCGGGCCAGGGCCCCGCCGTGGCGCCCGCCCGTACCCCCGTGCTCGCCATGCTCCCCCTCCCCGTGGCACGATCCCCGCCGTGCGCTACCCGGTCGCCCTCGCCCTCACCCTGCTGACCGAGACACCCGTCTACACCGCCGCCCTCACCCGGATCGGGCCCGTGCGCCCCCGGCGGGCGGCGGCCGCCGGCGTGCTCGTCAACCTGGTGACCCACCCGCTGCTCTGGTGGACCCTCCGGCACTGGACCGACGGGCCCGCCGCAGCGTACTGGACCGGCTTCGCACTCAGCGAGATCGCGGTCTGCGCCGCCGAGGCCCTGCTGCTGTGCCCCCTCGCCGGGCTGCGCCCGCGCGACCCGCTGCCCTGGATCGCCTCCGGCACCGCCAACGCCACCTCCCTGCTCGCCGGGCTGCTGCTCGGCGGCTGACCTTCGCCCCGGGAGTGTCCCGGGCGGTCCGGCCGCGTTAGCAGGGTGACCGTCGCCCTGCCCGTGGAAGGCCCGACCGATGCCCGCTCCGCTCGCCGCCGCCCTGCTGCCGCTGGCCCTGCTCGTCCCCGCCGCCCCACCGGTCTCGATCGTGGAGGCGGCCTTCGACCCGGCGACCGCCTTCGTCCCGCCGGCCGCGGTCAGCTACGCCGAGGACCTCGTCCCGTACGGCTCGCACGCCCGGATCGTCACCGACCGCTCGGAGCCCGGGCGGACGGTGCTCACCCTGACGGTCACCGGGCTCGCCCCCGACCACGAATTCCCGGTGCACCTGCACACCGGCACCTGCGGGGCCGACCCGGCCGCCTCCGGGCCGCACTACCAGGACGCGGTCGACCCGGTGCAGCCGTCCACCGACCCGGCGTACGCCAACGACCGCAACGAGCTGCGGCTGGTGCTGCGCACCGACGCCGGGGGCGAGGGCACCGCCACCACCGCGGTGGACTGGCAGCCGCGGCCCGGCGAGGCGCGCTCGCTGGTGCTGCACGCGGGCACCCCGGCCGGCCCGCACGCGGCGGGCGACCGGGTGGGCTGCGTCAAGCTGGACCGGTAGCGCCGGCCCCTCACGAACCGAGGGTGGCGACCAGGACCGCCTTGATGGTGTGCAGGCGGTTCTCGGCCTGGTCGAACACGATGGAGTGCGCCGACTCGAACAGCTCGTCGGTGCACTCCAGCTCGGTCATCCCGGTCGCCTCGTACATCTGCCGCCCGACCACGGTGCCGAGGTCGTGGAAGGCGGGCAGGCAGTGCAGGAACTTCACGTTCGGGTTGCCGGTGGCCCGGACGGTGTCCATGGACACCTGGTACGGCTCGAGCAGCGCGATCCGCTCCGCCCACACCTCCTTGGGCTCACCCATCGAGACCCAGACGTCGGTGTAGAGGAAGTCGGCGCCGGCCACGCCCTCGGCCACCTCCTCGGTCAGCGTGATCCGGGCGCCGGTGCGCCCGGCCAGCTCCTGCGCCGCCTTCTGCACGTCCTCGGCGGGCCACAGGGCGCGCGGGGCGACGATCCGGATGTCCATGCCCAGCAGGGCGCCGGTGACCAGCAGCGAGTTGCCCATGTTGGAACGGGCGTCGCCGAGGTAGGCGAGGGCGACCTCGGTGAGCGGCTTCGCGGTGTGCTCGGTGACGGTGAGCACGTCGGCCAGCATCTGGGTGGGGTGCCACTCGTCGGTCAGGCCGTTCCAGACCGGGACGCCGGCGTGCTCGGCCAGCTCCTCGACGATCTCCTGGCCGTGGCCGCGGTACTCGATCCCGTCGAACATCCGGCCGAGCACCCGGGCGGTGTCCTTGACGGACTCCTTGTGGCCCATCTGCGAACCGGACGGGTCCAGGTAGGTGGTGGTGGCGCCCTGGTCGTGCGCGGCCACCTCGAAGGCGCAGCGGGTGCGGGTGGAGGTCTTCTCGAAGATCAGCGCGAGGTTCTTCCCGCGCAGCCGGGGCTGCTCGGTGCCCGCATACTTGGCGGCCTTGAGCCCGGCCGCGAGGTCCACCAGGAAGCGGAACTCCTGGGGAGTGAAATCGAGCTCCTTGAGGAAGTGCCTGTTCCGGAGGTTGAAGGCCATGCCGGGCTCCTGGGGTGACGGGGCTGGGGGGAAAGTGGCAAGTGTATACGACGCTCGGAATTTCTATACGGAATGGGGGTGAAGGAGGGGAAGCCCCGGGTGGGACTTCCCCTCCTTCGCCCACGGCTGGGGCGCGGCTACAGCCGGGGCGTGCCTACAACCGGGGGTCGACCGGCTCCGACTCCAGGGCGAGCACCGCGAACACCGGCTCGTGCACCCGCCACAGCGGCTCCCCCGCCGCCAGCCGGTCCAGCGCCTCCAGGCCCAGCGCGTACTCGCGCAACGCCAGCGACCGCTTGTGGCCCAGCGAGCGCATCCGCAGCCGCTCCAGGTGCTCGGTGTAGTCCGGGCCGTAGACGATCCGCAGGTACTCCCGCCCGCGGACCTTCACACCCGGCTGCACCAGGCCGCCCGGGCGGCCCTCGCCCCGCACCGTCCGCACCACCGAGGCCAGCGGCTTGACCACCATGCCCTCGCCGCCCGCCATCGTCAGCTCCTCCCACCAGGCGGTGGCGGCCGCCACCGAGGCCTCGTCCCCGGTGTCCACCAGGACCCGGCCGGTGCGGTGCAGCACCGGCGACGCCCCGTCGTCGGCCGCGACCAGGCGGTCGATCAGGGCCAGGTGCTCGTCGTGCGGGCGCACCGCCAGGTTCACCCCCTCCGCCGCCAGCAGCTGGAACGGCGCCAGCCGGATGCCCGACAGGCCCTCGGTCGGCCAGCAGTAGCGCCGGTACGCCTCGGTGAACGCCCGGGCGTCGGCGGCGCGGCGGCGCTGGCGGGCAGTCAGCTCGCCGAGCTCCAGCCCGCGCGCGACCGCCTGCTCCAGCGCCGACAGCACCTCCGGCAGGGCGGCGCCGGCCGCCGCGCCGACCGCGGCGTACTGGCGGCGCAGCAGCTCCACCGCCTTCAACGACCACGGCATCAGCTCGGCGTCCAGCAGCAGCCAGTCGCTGCCCAACTCCTCGAACAGGCCCGACCGTTCGGCCGCCGCCCGGACCCTGCCGAGGACCGCGTCGGTCAGCTCGTCGTCGTCGAGGAAGGCCCGCCCGGTCCTGGTCCAGATCGCCCCCGGGCCGGCCACCCCGAAGCGCCGCTCCAGCGCGGCGGCGTCCCGGGCGACCAGCAGCACCGCGCGCGAGCCCATGTGCTTCTCCTCGCACACCAGGTGCCGGACCCCGTCCGCGCGGTACGCGGCGAAGGCCTCCTCCGGGTGCTCCAGGTAGCCCTCCCGGCGGGAGGTCGGGCTCGGCGCCATGGTCGGCGGCAGGTAGGCGAGCAGCCGCGGGTCCAGCGCGAAGCGGCTCATCACCTCCAGCGCGGCCGCCGCGTTCTCCTCCCGCACCGCCACCCGGCCGTGCAGCGCGGTCTCCACCACCCGGCGCCCCGCCACGTCGGCGAGGTCCAGCGGACGGCCCTCCCGGGCGCCCGGCGCGTCGGTCAGCAGCGGACGCACCGGGGCGTACCACTCCCGCTCCGCGTCGACGCTCACCAGCTCGCGCTCCGGGTAGCGCAGCGCGGTGAGGCTGCCGCCGAAGACGCAGCCGGTGTCCAGGCAGATGGTGTTGTTGAGGAAGCTCGCGCTCGGCACCGGGGTATGGCCGTAGACCACCAACGCCCGGCCCCGGTACTCCTCCGCCCACGGGTAGCGCACCGGCAGGCCGTACTCGTCGGTCTCGCCGGTGGTCTCCCCGTACAGCGCGTGCGAGCGCACCCGGCCGGAGGCCCGGCCGTGGTAGCGCTCCGGCAGGCCGGCGTGGCAGACCACCAGGGCGCCGCCGTCCAGCAGGTAGTGGCTGACCAGGCCGCGCATGAAGGCGCGCACCTCGGCCCGGAACTCCTCGCTCTCCCCGGCCAGTTGGTCCAGCGACTCCTGGAGGCCGTGCGAGACGGTGACCTTCTTGCCGTCCATCGCCCGGCCCAGCTTGTTCTCGTGGTTGCCCGGCACGCAGATCGCGTGACCGGCCGCCACCATGCCCATCACCAGGCGCAGCACACCCGGGGTGTCCGGGCCGCGGTCGACCAGGTCGCCGACGAACACGGCCGTGCGGCCCGCCGGGTGGACGGCGTCCACCGGGCGGCCCTCGGCGTCCCGGGCCAGGGTGTAGCCGAGGCGGGTCAGCAGGGTCTCCAGCTCGGAGCGGCAGCCGTGGACGTCACCGACGATGTCGAACGGGCCGGTGAGGTGGCGCAGGTCGTTGTAGCGCTTCTCCAGCTCGATCACGGCGGCCGCCACCTCGGCCTCGCCGCGCAGCACGTGCACCTTGCGGAAACCCTCGCGCTCCAGGCCCTTGAGGGACCTGCGCAGCTCGCGGTGCTGGCGCGGGACGACGTGCGCGGGCAGCTGGCGGTCCGGGCGGGAGCGGTTGCGCTCGGCGCACACCCCCGGCGGGACGTCCAGCACGATCGCGATCGGCAGCACGTCGTGCGCCCGGGCGATCGCCACCAGCTGGCGGCGGGCCTCCGGCTGCACGTTGGTCGCGTCCACCACGGTGAGGCGGCCGGCGGCCAGGCGCTTGCCGACGATGTAGTGCAGGAGGTCGAAGGCCTCGGCGGACGCCGACTGGTCGTTCTCGTCGTCGGCCACCAGGCCGCGGCAGAAGTCGGAGGAGACCACCTGGGTGGGCAGGAAGTGGCGGCGGGCGAAGCTGGACTTGCCCGCGCCGCTGGTGCCGATCAGGACGACGAGGGAGACGTCGGTGACGGGGAGGCGGCGGGGGGCGGGGGCCTGGTCGGGGGTGTGGTCGGGGGTCCGGTCGGGGGCGGGGGCCTGGTCGGGGGTGTGGGTCGCGTCCTCGGTCATCGGGTCTCGCCTCCTTCGGGCGTGGTGGTGGTTGCGGGGTCGGTGGTGGTGGCGGGGGCGGTTACGGCGTGGGTGTCGGTCGTGGTTGCGGTGTCGGTGGCGGTGCGGAACAGGGCGAGCTGGGTCGGCGGGCCGAGCTCCGGGTCCTCCGGGCCGACCGGGCGCAGCTCCACCGTGTAGCCGTACGCCGCCGCGACCTTCCCCGCCCAGGCACCGAACTCGGCGCGCGACCACTCGAAGCGGTGGTCGGCATGCCGGGTCCGGCCCGCCGGCAGGCTCTCCCAACGGACGTTGTACTCGACGTTGGGCGTGGTGACGACCACCGTCCTCGGGCGGGCCGCGCCGAACACCGCGTACTCCAGGGCCGGCAGCCGCGGCAGGTCCAGGTGCTCGATCACCTCGCACAGCACCGCCGCGTCGTACCCCTTCAAGCGGGCATCGGTGTACGTCAGCGCACCCTGCACCAGCGTCACCCGTGCCGCCAGCCGCTCGGGCAGCCGCTCCAGGTGCAGCCGGCGCTTCGCCGCCTGCAACGCCCGCGCCGACACGTCCACCCCGAGGATCTCGGTGAACCGCGCGTCCTTCATCAGCTCACCGATCAACTCGCCCTGGCCGCAGCCCAGATCGGCGACCCGGGCCGCGCCGCCGTCGCGCAGGGCGGCCAGGATCGCGGCGCGGCGCTGCTCCGCGAGGGACGGCGGCCGGGGCTCCTGCCGGCCGTCCGGCCCGTCCGGGACGGGACCGGCAGCCCCCTGCCCCTCCTCCTCGGGCCGGTCGTCGACCGCGTTGTCGATCTCCTCGACCTCGCGGTCGTCCGCCTCGGCCAGCCGGGCCAGCTCCAGGCGCTCCATCGCGGCCCTGGTCAGCGACCAGCGCCGGGCCAGGTAGCGGCGGGTGATCAGGGCGCGCTCCGGGTGCGCCGCCAACCAGCCCTCACCGGCGGCGAGCAGCTTGTCCACCTCGTCCGGGGCGACCCAGTAGTGCTTCGCACCGTCCAGCACCGGCAGCAGCACGTACAGCTGCTGGAGCGCGTCGGCCAGCCGCACCGACTCCGAGGCGAGCACGACCCGCACGTAGCGGGACTCGCCCCACTCCGGGAAGGCCTCGTCCAGCGGGACCGCCGTCGCCTCTACCCGCCAGCCCAGCGGCTCGAACAGTCGGGCCACCATCGCCGGACCGCCGCCCTCGCCCGCGCCGTTCGCGGGCACCGCGGGCAGCTCGATCCGCAGCGGGCGGACCAGCCCCGGCAGCTCCGGACGAGCCGGGCAGGCGCCCTTCATCGCCGAGCGGAACACCGTCCGCAACGCCACCGCGAGCAGCGAGGACGCGGCGTACGGGCGGTCGTTGACGTACTGGGAGAGCGCGAAGTCGGGCGAGCCGCCGCGCCCCCTGCCGTCGCCCCGGCCCTTGCGGACCAGCGCGATCGGGTCGATGTCCAGCAGCAGCGCCGCGGTGCAGGCCTCGTCCTCCGCCCGGGGGTAGAAAACGTGAGCCTCACCGTGCGACGTCGTGAACCGCTGGACCTTGCCGGGATGCTTGTGCAGCAGGAACCCGAGATCCGTCGCCGGGCTCTCGGCGCTGCCGGTAGTGGAAATCGACATGAACACCCGGCCGAGTATTGCCCAGCGGGAGACGTCCGAGCACCGGGTTTTCCCGCCCCGCGCGGCGCCGGCCTGCGGGTCCGACCCGCCTGTCCGGACGATGGGCGTGTTCGGCGGCCGGGCCCCCCATTGGTTAACGTGCACGGTGTGACTGCTGAATCCACCTCCCTCACCAAGGGCGCCGTGGCCGCCGGCCTGGCCACCATCGCCGCCGACGGCACCGTCCTCGACACCTGGTACCCCGCCCCCGCGCCGGCCGCCGAACCCGGCCCGGCCGGCACCGTGCGCCTGACCGCCGAGCAGGCCGAGGCCGAGCTCGGCACCGGCGCCGCCGAAGCGCTGCGTGCCGACGCCCGCCGCGGCGTCGAGGTGGTCGCCGTGCGCACCACCATCGCCTCGCTCGACGAGAAGCCGCTCGACACCCACGACGTGTACCTGCGTCTGCACCTGCTCAGCCACCGGCTGGTCCGGCCGCACGGCCTGAACCTGGACGGCATCTTCGGCCTGCTCGCCAACGTCGCCTGGACCAGCATCGGCCCCGTCCCGGTCGACCGGGTCGAGCAGGCCCGCCTCGCCGTCCGCGCCCAGGGCGGCCAGCTGGCCGTCTACGGGATCGACAAGTTCCCGCGGATGACCGACTACGTCGCCCCCAGTGGTGTGCGCATCGCCCACGCCGACCGCGTCCGGCTCGGCGCCCACCTCGCCGCCGGCACCACCGTGATGCACGAGGGCTTCGTCAACTTCAACGCCGGCACCCTCGGCACCTCGATGGTCGAGGGCCGGATCAGCGCGGGCGTCGTCGTCGGCGACCACAGCGACATCGGCGGCGGCGCCTCGATCATGGGCACCCTGTCCGGTGGCGGCAAGCAGGTCGTCTCCGTCGGCGAGCGCTGCCTGCTCGGCGCCAACGCGGGCATCGGCATCTCGCTCGGCAGCGACTGCGTCGTCGAGGCCGGCCTCTACGTCACCGCCGGCACCCGGGTCACCACCCCGGACGGCACGGTGGCCAAGGCCGTCGAGCTGTCCGGCCAGGACAACCTGCTGTTCCGCCGCAACTCGCAGACCGGCGCGGTCGAGGTCATCGCCCGCTCCGGCTCCTGGGGCGGCCTGAACGCGGACCTGCACGACCACAACTGACCTGTGGGGCAAGGCTGTTGGGTCGAGGGGCCCGGCGCGGGTGCGCCGGGCCCCTCGGCTTGTGCGGCCCCTTCGGCTCGTGCGGCCCCGGTGGCCCCGGTGGCCCGGGCGGCTTGTGCGGCCACGGTGACTACGGGCGGCGGTGGCGCCCCGGCGCCTTCCGTGGCCGCGGCGCTGCGTACGGAGGCCGCCGTACGCCGTCGCCCTCGATCCCGTGCAGGATCCGCTGGGCGACCGCGTAGTCCTCGGCCACCGCCTCCGGCAGCCACTGGAAACCGTCCCAGCGCACGATCAGCCGTGGCCCGTCCCGCCCCACATGGGCACCTCGCGGCCCCCCACCGCCAAGCGGCACCGCCCTCAACTGTCCCACCGGCCGCAGCCGTTGCTCCCGCCGCTCGGCCCACGCCGCCAGCGGTTCGTCCTCGTCCATCGCCCCAGTCTGGCCCGCGTACGCCGACCACCGACAGCCCCGTCACCCGACCGGGGGACCTCCGGCCCGTACGGACACCGGTCGCCCCCACGCTCGTCAGCGGCCGTCAGTGGCTTTCAGTAGCTGTCAGTGGCTGTGCAGGACGACGAGTTGACGGGTCGCCCTGGTCATCGCGACGTAGCGGTCGACCGCGCCCTCGACACCGTCACCGAACGCCTCCGGATCGACCAGGACCACCAGGTCGAACTCCAACCCCTTGGCCAAATCCGGGGTGAGCGAACGGACCCGCGGCCGCTCCCGGAACCCCGGATCGCCGATGACGCAGGCGACGCCCTCGTCGTGCTCGGCGAGCCAGGAGTCCAGGACCGCCGGCAGCTCCGCCACCGCACCGTGCCGCACCGGCAGGCCGCTACTGCGCACCGAGGTCGGCACGTTGGCGTCCGGCAGCGCCGCCCGGACGACCGGTTCGGCCTCCGCCATCACCTCGGCCGGCGTGCGGTAGTTGATGCTCAGCGAGGCCATCGTGGTGCGGTCGAGGCCGACCCGGTCGAGCCGCTCCTGCCACGACTCGGCGAAGCCGTGCCTGGCCTGGGCCCGGTCCCCGACGATGGTGAAGCTCCGGGACGGGCAGCGCCGCAGCAGCATCTGCCACTCGGCGTCGGTCAGCTCCTGGGCCTCGTCCACCACGATGTGGGCGAACGGGCCCGCCAGCGGCTCCGCGTCGGCGGCGGGCAGCGCGTCCTCGTCGAGCAGGGTGTCCTGGAGGTCCCGGCCGCGCAGCATCGTGACCACGCCCTCGCCGTCGTCGTCGGCCTGGATCAAGTCGCCGATCACGTCCGCCATCCGCTCGCGCTCGGCGGCCGCCGAGGCACGCCGGCGCTGTCGGCGCAGGGTCGCCTCGCGGTCCCCGAGCCGCTGCCGGGCCGCGTCCAGCAGCGGCAGGTCGGAGACCGTCCACGCCTGCGGGGCGTGCTTGCGCTGGAGCGCGCGGACCTGCTCCGGGGTGAGGTGCTGCGCGCACATCCGCAGGTAGGCGGGCACCGACCAGAGGTCACCGACCAGGTCCGCCGCCTCCAGCAGCGGCCACGCCCGGTTGAGCGTGCCGACCAGCTCCCGGTCCTGCCGCAGCGCACGACGGAACAGCTCGGGAGAGACCTCCTCCTCGTCGTCCTGCTCCAGCCGGTCCAGCAGGATCGCCACCAGCTCGTCCCAGATCTGCTCGCGCGCCTCGTTGTGCGGGGTGCCCGGATCCGGGGCGTCGAAGGCCTCGGCCCAGTCCTGGGCACTCAGCCGCAGGTCCGCCCAGGGGGTGCTGACCAGCAACTCCTCGGTCGGCGGCTCCTCGTAGAACCGGACGGCCTTCTCGATCGCCCGCACCAGCTCCACCGAGGACTTCAGCCGCGCCACCTCCCGGTCCGCCTCCTCCGGCGCATCCGCGCCCTCGGGTACCAAGTCCCGCAGGGTGCAGGTGCGCACGCCCTCCTCGCCGAGGCCGGGCAGGACGTCGGCGACGTAGTTCAGGTAGGGCTGGTGCGGGCCGACGAACAGCACCCCGCCACGGCGGTGGCCGAGGCGGGGGTCGGCGTACAGCAGGTAGGCGGAGCGGTGCAGGGCCACCACTGTCTTGCCGGTGCCGGGGCCGCCGTCGACCACCAGGGCCCCGCGCGAGCCGGCCCGGATGATCGCGTCCTGGTCGGCCTGGATGGTGGCCAGCACGTCCCGCATCCGGGCCGAGCGGTTGCCGCCCAGGCTGGCGATGAACGCGGACTGGTCGTCCAGCGCGGCATGCCCGGCGAGGCCCTCCGCGGTGAACACCTCGTCCCAGTAGTCGGAGATCCGGCCTCGGGTCCAGCGGTAGCGACGGCGGCTGGCCAGGCCCATCGGGTCCGCGTGAGTAGCCGCGAAGAACGGCTCGGCGGCGGGCGAGCGCCAGTCGACCAGCAGCCGCCGACCCTCGCTGTCGGTCAGCCCGAGCCGGCCGATGTACAGCGGCTCGGCGCCGTCCTCGGCGACGATGCGCCCCAGGCACAGGTCCAGGCCGTAGCGGCGCAGGGCGCGCAGCCGGCCGCTCAGCCGGTACACCTCGAGGTCGCGGTCCATCGCCGCCTGCCCGGCACCCCCGGGGGCGCGGCGCACGGCGTCGAGCTGGTCGGAGAGCTCGGCGATCGCCCGGGCCAGGCTCTCCGCGATCGCCGCGAAGTGCCGCTCGTCGGCCGCGACGAGCGCGGGGTCGGCCTTGGCGGACAGCCGCTCGGGGAGGTCGAAAGCGCTGGTGGTCAGGGGGTTCATGGCATCAGCTCCGATCTGAGGCCTGCGATTGTGCGCCATCCCGGGGGCCTTGCCGCAAGACCCCCGGTGCGCTATATGTTGAGAGTGGCAAGGGGTGGGTTCTCCCCCTTTCTCCCTTCTCTGGGCTCTCGCATCGGGCCTCTCTCCTGCTCTTCGGGCGCCCGGCGCGGCGTCGGCGCCGCGCCGGGCGCCCCGCTCTTGTTCCTCACCGGTTCTCTGGGGCCCTCCCCCCTCCCCCCTCCCCCTCCGCCCTCCTCCCGCCTCCCGCCTCCCGCCTCCCGCCTCCCGCACGAATAGTCATGAAACATACGCAGGCCGTCGATTGCTGATCACGCTACCCAGGCAGCGGGAGGGAATCCGTCCTCCTGACTGTCCAGCAGCCGGCGGACCACAGTCACGGTGAGCACCGCCCGCTGCGCCATCCGGATCAGCGCGATCCAACTCCCCTGTGCCCACGTGTCGCAGCGCATCGCCGGCCGTTTGACTTCAAGCGCGCTTGAACCGCTTGCCTGGCCACATGAGCCCAGCACACCTGCTCCGTCGGCTGCCCCGAGGCTACCGAC
Organism: Kitasatospora sp. NPDC098652; assembly: GCF_044760155.1. Taxonomy (NCBI): domain Bacteria; kingdom Bacillati; phylum Actinomycetota; class Actinomycetes; order Kitasatosporales; family Streptomycetaceae; genus Kitasatospora; species Kitasatospora sp. NPDC098652. Next base: position 20,207 of record NZ_JBIWAQ010000007.1, on the reverse strand, counting down.
CACTCTTCGCCCACCGCCCGTTCCGGCGCCTGCTGCCCGCAGTAGCGATATCCGACCTCGGCGACGGGATGAGCGTGGTCGCGGTGGCATGGCTGGCGGTACAGATCTCCCCGCCCGGCGCGGGCGGCCCGCTGATCGGAGCCGCAGTCGCCGCCTACATCCTGCCGGGCGCCATCGGCGCACTGCTGCTGGGCCGATGGCTGCGCTCCCTTCCCGCACAGCGGTTGATCCGCGCGAACGCCTGGACCCGCGCTCTCTTCCTCGGCTGCATCCCCCTCTCGTGGGCGCTCGGCATACTCCACCCTGCTCTCTACCTCACGCTGCTCGCCGGCTCATCCCTCCTGCACGCCTGGGGCGGCAGTGCCAAGTACGCTTTGGCCGCCCAAGTCCTCCCTGCCGAGCAGCACCTGGCGGCCAACGCACTGCTCAGCGCCAGCACCTGTGCGTCCACGATCGTCGGCCCAGCACTCGCCGGAGTCCTCGCGGCGGCAATCGCCCCGGCCTGGATCATCGGCCTGGACGCCCTGTCCTTCGCCGCACTGGCCTTCCAGAGCGCGCGCCTGGGCGAGCCGGACCCTCCGGCGCCCGCCGGACCTGCCCCCGACACCCGACCGGGCGGAGGCCTGCGCCTCCTACGCGCCCGGCCCGAACTGCTCGGCCTGCTCGCGGTGACCTGGCTGTTCAACCTGTTCTACGGACCCGTCGAAGTTGCCCTGCCCCTGTTCGTCGCCCAAGACCTCCACGCCGGCGCGGGGGCCCTCGGCCTGTACTGGGCCGCATTCGGCATCGGAGCGGTCATCGGCACCCTGGCCGTCGGCACTCTGCGGAACCTGCCGCTGTGGCCGGTCCTGCTGTGCATCATCGCCGGTCACGGCCTGGCCATGCTGCCCTTCGGACTCCACGCACCAGCAGTGCTTTCCCTCGGGGGCTTCGCCCTGGCCGGTGTGATCTACGGCCCCTACAACGCCCTGGCCTTCAAACTGTTCCAGGACCACACCCCGACAACCCTCCTCACCACCGTCCTCGCCCTGCGCGCATCCGTCCTACTGACAGCGTCGCCCGTCGGCGCGGCACTGGGCGGCCCTCTCACCACCGCCCTTGGGGCCCGCCAAGTGCTGACCGGCACAGGCATCGCCATGATCTTCGTCGCCGCCTTCGCTGCAGCACTACGGATCCGCAGCACGAAACGGCACCGGATCCGCACCCATGCACTCCCAGCCGGCGGCCCACGCCCCTAGCCGAGGCCGTGTTGCAGCGGCAACCCCGGATCACTCGAGAGGCTTACGGCGTAACGGAGTTGGACCGCATCGGGTGGTGCGCGGTGACCGGTTGCCGGAACGGTTCGTTGGTCGGTGCGGCACACCGCACCGCCGATCCGAAGAGGTCCCTGTCATGTCCGAACCCTCTGCCACGCCGCCGTTCCCGAGCAGCCCGACCGGCTCGGCCACCGGCGACTCGGCCGGACCCGCGACCCCCAAGACCCTGCTCGAGCAGATGCAGGAACTGCTCGCCTCGGTGACCGCGGACCTCGCCGCACTCCAGTCCAACACCCGGGACATCGCCCCGGCCGCCGCCTATCCCGCCGTCAACGACACCTCCGACTCCGCGTCCGGCACCCGGTAGTCCGGCGCCCGCTCCTCCTCCGTCGGCCCGCCCGCACCCGGCGGGCCGAGCCGGACCACCAGTAACGGCGCGCCCTGACCGTCCGGTTCCGGCTCCGGTTCCGCGCCGCCGAGCACCGAGCGCTCCGCCGCTTCGCCCCGCCCGGTCGCCTCGCGCAATCGCGCGGCCACGTCCTTGCACTCCGACACCGCATCGACCCCGTCGATGCACGTCCAGTACAGGCTCTCGGTGTCCGCGCCACAGGCCAGCACCACGAGCGTCTCCCCGACCTCCCGCAGGAGCTCCTCCAGCGCCCCCAAGGTCGCCGCCGTTTCGCCGAGTTCGGTGAGCCGACCGGCCCTACCGCCGCTCACCAGGGCGTTCGTGGCGACGGACCGCTCCAGGCAGACCGCCGCATGGGCGCCCGCCTCGGAGAGCTGCTGGCCGAGGCCCGTCAGCTCGTCGCTCTCGGACTCCGCCAGCCGGGCGCCCACCGCCTCGGTGAGCAGCGCGGCCTGCCGCGCCTCGGCCAGCACGTCCGGTACGTGCCTGGCCTCGGCCAGGGCGTGCCGGGCCGTCTTGATCAGTCGCAGTGCCTCCATGGCCCCCGCTCCTTCCGCTCGTCGTCGCCGTCGACCAGCACCTCCGCCGGGGCGGTGGGGTGGTCACGGGGAGAGCGTGCGGGGAGGGCGGGGTGGGACGCATCCACCCTTTCTAAAGCTGTGGAAAACCCGGGGGCTGTGGATAACTTCTGTCCCTCACAAGGATGATCAGCCCTTGTCAGGATTGACGTCAGCCGCTTCGCCCGGCACCGGGAAGCGGTGCTCGTTGCGCTCGATCTTGGCCGCGAGCGCCTCCAGCGGGTCCACCCCGACCGCCGTGCAGAACTGCATCAGGTACGCCAGCACGTCCGCGACCTCGTCGCGCACCCGGTGGGCCCGTTCCGGGTCCGTCATCACCGCGGCGGCCTGCTCCGGTGTGAGCCACTGGAAGATCTCCAGCAGTTCCCCGGCCTCCACGCTCAGCGCCGCCGCCAGGTTCTTCGGCGTGTGGTACGGCTCCCACCGCCGGGCCGCCGCGAAGTCCACCAGCCGCTGCCGAAGCTCCTCCAGCGTCGGCTCCCCGACCGACCCGACCGACCCGGCCGACCCGGACACCCCAGGCACCCCGGCTGCCCCGGACACCCCGGCCGACCCAGCCGCCCCAGCCGCCCGGTCCGCCGCCGACTCCCCCGACCTCGTCACTCGCTCGTTCACGCCCCCAGGTCTACCCCATCCGCTCCCCCAGCCGCAGCGGAGCCTCCCCCACCCCCCGCGTCCACCGGGCCCTCCTCCCCGCGCGCGTACTGCACCGGCACCCGGGCCGTCTCCGGCCGCAGCACCGTCGACCCCGTCGCCGGGTCCCGCCGGCACTCGACCAACGCCACCGCCCCCGTCCGCTCCCCGCCCGCCCCGAACGCGTCCCGCGCCGCCGCCGGCTCCTGGAGCGCGGCCACCACCCGCAGCTGGTTGCGCCCCGCCATGTCCCGCGCGAGCCGCAGCAGCGAGGCGGTCTGCTCGGTGGCGAGCCCGGCCCCGAGGTCCTCGGCGAGCACGGTGAGCTGCCGGTGCGCCCACGGCACCTCGGCGGCCACGTCGAGGTCGAGCACCCCCGCCCCGGTCAGCAGCACCGCCGCGAAGGCGAGGTGGCGCAGCATCCCGTCGGAGGCCTGGTCGGCGCCGGTGCGCCCGAGCACGCCCTCGTCGAAGACGGCCAGCACCCGGCGCCCCGTCCGGCTCTCGCGCTCGGCGAGGGTGAGGCCGAGCAGCGGGTGGGGCGCCGCCTCCTGGACGGCCCGCAGCAGTTGCCCGTACCGGCGCGGGCACTCGTGGGCGAGCCGGTTGATCAGGGCCGAGATGTTGGCGGCGTTGCTGCGCAGCCGGGCCTGCGGGTCGGCTCTGGCCCAGCCCCGCATCAGGGCCGGGACGGGGTGCAGCGGGAAGACCTCGCGCAGTGCGGTGAGCAGGTCCTCGGCGGCGGCGAGGACGAGCCGTTCGCCGGTGGAGGAGCCGGCGACCCGGAGCGGCAGTTGGGCGGTGATCATGGTGCTGCTGGGGAACGGCGCCCGGATGTCCCCCTGCCGGGTGTCGTTGTGCCAGCAGACGTTGACGCGCCCGTTGCGGACGTCCTGTTCGCCGGTGTCCACCAGGGTCCGCCCGTCGAGGGTGAGCGACTCCCGGGCGATCCGGACCGCGCCGTCGGTGCGGATCACCAGGTCGAGCCGGATCCGGCCGCGCGGCGAGCGGACGGTGCAGCCGAGGATGACGGCGTCGCGCCCGTGCGGCACGCACCCAGCGAGTCCGCCGCGTACGGGCGTGGCGAGCGGGCCGGTGCGGTCGGGCAGCCCGTCCAGGGAGTCGGGGATCTCCTCGCCGAGGGCGAGCCGGGACAGCACGGCGAGCGCGTCGAGGGCGTTGGACTTGCCGACCCCGGCCGGCCCGTGCAGCACGGTGAGCGGCGCTAGCGGCAGGACGGCCCGCCGGTAGGACTTGAAGGCGGTGAGCCGCAGTTCCTCGACGGTGGGGCGTGGCACTGGCGGCCGTTCGGGGCCGGGGGCGTCGGGGCGCAGTTGGGCCGGCCCGGCGGGCGCGGCGGCGTCGCGGTTCACCCGTCGGACGTTAGCCGCAGCCCGACGGGGCGAAACGTCCCTGCTCACCAGATTCATCCCTACGTGGCGGCCCGTCTCGCGCCGCTGACCCAGGGCGGTCCGCCGCTACGGCCGCCGGTACGCGGCCACCGTCACCGAGGCGGTCACCTCGACCGGCTCGGGCAGTTCGTCCAGGGCGGCGGCGAGCCGGTCGGGGTCGGTGTGCCAGGCGCTCGGCCCCATGCCGACGACGGTCCGCACGTCCTGGGCGGAGAGCCGCAGGGTGAACTCGACCGGCTGCCGGCCGGCCGGCGTGAGGTAGGGGCCGAGCTTCTCGTCGATCCGGCGCTGCTTCTCCTCGTCCACCGACAGCAGGCCGAGGGCGGCGACGAGTTCGCGCAGGTGGCGGGCGGTGGGCGAGACCAGCAGCAGGGTGCCGCCGGGGCGCAGCACGCGGCGGATCTCGGGTCCGTTGCGCGGGGCGAAGACGTTGAGGACCAGGTCGGCGGAGGCGTCGCGCAGCGGCAGCGGGCGCCAGGCGTCGCAGACCACCGCGCCGATCCGGGGGTGGGCCCTGGCGGCGCGGCGCAGCGCGTACTTGGAGATGTCGAGGGCGGCGCCGACCCGGCCGGGCAGGGTGTCCAGGACGTGGGCGAGGTAGTGGCCGGTGCCGGCGCCGAGGTCGGCGACCAGGCCCCGCGAGCCGTCCGCTCCGCCGTCGGCCGCGTCACTCACCGCCCCGTCACTCGCCGCCCCGTCACCCACCGCCGCGGCGGCCGCCGCGGCCAGGGCGTCGGCGATCGGCCGGTAGTGCCCGGCGGCGAGGAAGTCGGCGCGGGCGGCGACCATGTCGGCGGTGTCGCCGGTGCCGGTGTGGGCGTCACCGGCGAGGAGGCTGACGTAGCCCTGCTTGGCGAGGTCGAAGCTGTGCCCGGCGGGGCAGCGCAGGCTGCGCTCGTGCCGGGTGAGGTCCTGCGCGCAGTGGGGGCAGGCCAGGTAGGGCTCGATGTCCTGCAGCAACGTTCCGTCTTCTCTCGCCGTTCGGCCCCGGCCGGTCGGGGGCGCCAGCCAGCCTAACCACCCCGGCCGGTGGTCGGCCGCCCCGCCGGACCGACACCGACACCGACCCCGCGCGCCGCGGCCCGCGCAGCACTGCCCACGCACCGCGGCCCACGCACCGCGGCCTGCGGCCCACGGCCCGGACCCGCCCGCCCTGGTCCACAAGGCACGCCCTAAACCGGAGCCCGCCCCCGCGACCGCTCCGCCGCCACCCGCAGGGCGAGCCCCGCGAGCGCCTCCGGCGCCCCGGGCCGCCCGCGCGCCCCGGGGAAGGCGTTGACGTCGACGATCACCGGCTCGTCGGCCCCGTCCAGCAGGTCGACCCCGTACACCTCCAGCCCGAACACCTCGCCCACCCGCAGGGCGAGCGCGGCCCGCCGGGCGGACGGCTGCCATTCCTCCGCCGCCCCCACCCCCTCGTCGCCGACGGAGAGTTCGGACCGCCGCCGAGCGGCGAAGACCTGTCCGTCGACCACCCAGAGCTTCTGGTCCCAGCCGCTGCCCCGGTAGTACCGCTGGGTGACGACCTCCTCCTGCGGCCAACGCTCGGCGAGTTCCCGCAGCCGGGCCGCGCCGTCGACCAGCGCGACCAGGTCGTGGCGCCGACTGTGCCGGCTCTTCACCACGAACGGGCAGTCCTGGTAGGTGAGTTCGCCCAGCGCGCCGGCCGTGAACGTCGCCGCGAACGGCAGCCCGGCGCCCCGGGCGAGCGCGGCCATCCGCACCCGGTCCTGGCAGAGCCCGGTGGCCGCGGCCGAGTTGACCACCGCCGCCCCGCGCCGCTCCAACTCCCGGGCCAGCGCGAGTGCTTGCGGCGTACGCGCCTTGAGCAGGTAGACATCGGCGAGCGCTCCCCGAGGAACGCGGCCGCCGTCGAGCGGGACGGCCTCCACCCGGCAGCCGCGCCGCTCCAGCACCCCGGCGGCCGCCGCGAGCAGCGGGTGCCCGGGGTTGCCCGTGATCAGTGCGACCCTCACCGCAGCCCGCCGTCCACCAGGTCGCTCCGGCCGTACTCCTCGCCGCCGGCCGGAACCAGCGCGGGCATCGACACGGCCGTACCGCTGCGCGCGAGCCGCAGCACCGCCCGGGCGACCCGCTCCACCGCCTCGGGCACCTGCCGGAAGCTCGGGAAGTCGTTGACGTCCACCACCACCGGCCCGTCCGGCCCGAGCAGCACGTCGACGCCGTACAGGTCGAGCCCGAACACCTCGCCGACCTGCGCGGCGATCCGTGCCACGCTCGCCGGCAGCGGCACCGGCCGCTCGCGCACGCCCTGCCCCGGGTGCAGCGGCGATTCCCGTTCGGTCGCGAAGAGTTCGCCGTCGACGCAGTACACCTTGAGGTCGGTGCCGCTGTTGGGCACGTACGGCTGCGCGATCAGCAGTCCCTCCCCGGCGAGTTCGGGGCCGAGGCCGATCAGGTCGTCGGGTCCGGCCACCAGTCGTACGCCCCGCCCGGAGCTGCCGTCCGCGGGTTTGACGACCAGCGGGTACTCGGCGGCCGGGATCTCGGCGAGCCGCTCCCAGCGGGCGGCTGCGTAGGTGACCGGGGTGGGCAGGCCGCGGGTACGGGCGATCACCGAGGCGAGCGCCTTGTCCCGGACGCCGCGGATCGAGCGGACGTCGTTGACGGTGGTGAGGCCGACCGCGGCGGCCGCCTCCAGCAGGGTGAGCCCGGGTCCGCCGGAGACGGTCTTGAGCACCCAGGCGTCGTGGCTGCCGGCCCGGACCGCCTCGGAGATCGCCAGCAGCGAGTCGCCGGGGCGCAGCACGTCCACCCGGTGCCCCCAGCCGGTGAGTTGACGCGCGACGTCCAGTGGCATGCCGTCCCGCCGGTAGTGCTCCTCCACCAGAAAGCAGAGCCTCATGGGCCTGACTTCCCCCTTGCCTCGCCGAGTGCGGATGTCCGCCGTCCCCCTCGGCAGAGCTGTGAAGGCATCAGCTTGCCCGGCGTACACGCACAAGATCGCCGCGAGCGGGTAAGCGTTCGGCAACAATCGAACGCCGGTCCGCCGCACAAACCGGTGGCGCGCCACCCCGGCCCCTGCTTTGATGCACGCCGTGACTTCTGCTGATCATGCTCCGGCCCCTGCCCTGCTCGACGGGATCGAGCGTTACTACGACGCCGTGCCCCGCAGTGCCGCCACCGCGGAGGACTTCGGCCCGCTGACGCTGTTCGTCCGCCGCGGCGAGACCGGCTGGCACTACTACGCCCGCCCCACCCCCGGCCACGGCGGCCCGGCCGCCACCGCCGACGACGTCCGCCGGGTGCTGGAGCGGCAGCGGGAGCTGGGTCTGCCGGAGGCCTTCGAGTGGGTGGCCGAGCGGAACCCCGAGCTGCGCGCGGCGGTGGAGGCGGCCGGCCTGGCGGTGCACGAGCACCCGCTGCTGGTGCTCGGCCCGCAGGACGCGACGGCCCCGGCGCCGGCGCTCCCGGAGCAGGTGGAGGTACGGGTGCTGGCCGCGGACGCCCCCGAGCTGGCCGACGCGGTGGCCGTCCCGCACGTGGCCTTCGGCACCCCGGGCACCGCCACCGGCAGCGCGGGCGCGGCCGAACTGGCCGTGAGCGCGGCGACGTTGACGTCCGACGGCGGGGTGGCGCGGATCGCGCAGCGGATCACCGACGGGGTCAGCGTGCTGGCGGCCGCGCTGGAGGGCGGCGACGTGCTCTGCGCGGGCCAGCACAACCCGGTGGGCCCGGTCACCGAGGTGGTCGGGGTCGGGACGCTGCCCTCCGCCCGGCGCCGCGGGCTGGCCCTGGCGGTCACCGCGGCCCTGGTGGCGCACGCCCGCGCCAACGGCGTGCGGACGGTGTTCCTGTCCGCCACCGACGAGGACGTCGCCCGGATCTACCGCCGGGCCGGCTTCCGCCCGTTCGCCACGGCCCTCATCGCGGAGCCCGCCGCAGCGGACTCCCCGGCCTAGACCCGCACGGCACAGGCACAGGCACAGGCGCAGGCGCAGGCGCAGGCGCAGGCGCAGGCGCAAGCACGGGCAAGGCCACCGGACGGACGGGGACGCGGCTCAGTCGTCGTCCTCGTCCTCGTCCTCCGCCCCCGTGACGCCCTCCCCCTCGGCCTCGTCGACCACCCAGGCCGCCAGCCGTTCGGCGACCCCGGACACCCCCAGCCGCCCTTCCCGGATGGCCCGGGAGAGGCTGCGCACCTCGCGGGCGGTGGTGGCGACGGTGCAGCCGCTGGCGACGAGGTAGGCGTAGGCGACGGCGGTCGCGAAGAGCTCGTTGGTCTTCTCCAGGGCGGGCACCCGGATCAGCTGGTGCATCAACGCGGCCGCGCGGTCCTGGGGTTCGGGGTAGACGGAGATGTCGAAGATCTCGGCCTGGTGCCGGGTGACGGCCGCGAGCAGGGAGCCGTAGTCGGTGACCTGCGGGTCACCGGGCGTGTACTGCTCGGCGGTCATGAGCAGCCACGAGAGGTCGACCTCCAGTTTCAACGGCGCACGTCCTGGAGCTCGCCCGAGTCCCCGAACTCGGCGAGGAACGACGCCTCGTACTCCTTCATGAACTGTGCGGCGGCGTCGATGAAGGCCCGTCCCGACTCACCCATGTCCTGCTGGACCAGGCGTTCGATGTACTGGTTCATGCTGATCCCCTGCTGCTCCGCCCGTTCCCGGGCCATCTCGGCGGTCGTGGCGTCCACTCGGACGTTCAGCTGCTTCTTGCCCATGCCGTTCAAGCTAGCGCCGAAGTGCTAGCACAACAAGGGCGCACGCACACCGCCCGCACACCTGCCGCACGCCCCCACGCAACCCCTCCGTCACCGAACCGCCAACCGAACCGCAAACCGAGCCGCCCCGCGGACGCCTGCCGAGCCGCTCACCCACCCGCTCCCTACCCCGCCACGGCCTCCGCCACCCGGACCCGCCCGTGCCCGCCGCCGATCGACCCCGTCCCCGCCCCGCCCCCGCACGGATCCGGCACGGCCCCCCGACCCAACCGGGTCTGACTTGAAGAGTCCTGCACCATCCGGGACTCTGAACTCTCCTGAGCGTTCCCCGAGCGGCACCGACCGGTTTTGTGGAGGCCGGCAATGACAGCCATGTTCGACCAGGAGCTGCGCGAGCAGCTCGCCCAGGCCCGGCAGGACCTCGCGGCGGCCCGGGCCGAAGGGGACGCCGACGGCGTCCAGGCGTACGAGGGCCGGGTCGCCTCGCTCCTACGGCTCGCCGCCCAGCACGGCATCGACCTTCCGCACAGCGCCGACGAAGAGGAGCGCAACGAGTAGCGCGCGCCCCGCCCAACGCCGAGGAGGCGGCACCCCGTGACGTACGGGGTGCCGCCTCCTCGGCCGTTCCGGGCGTTCGAAGACCGACGGGGTCAGACCCCGGTCGGCTCCAGGATGGCCACGCACTCGAAGTGGTGGGTCATCGGGAACAGGTCGAAGGCCCGCAGCGAGACCGGCCGGTAGCCGCCCTCGCGGAAGAACCCGAGGTCCCGGGCGAGCGCCGCCGGGTCGCAGGCCACGTACGCGATCCGGCGGGCCTCCAGGCCGACCAGGTGCGCGACGGTCTCACGTCCGGCGCCGGCCCGCGGCGGGTCCAGCACGATCAGGTCGGTGGCGGTGATGCCGGTGCGCGGCAGCAGCGTCTCGACCCGGTCGCACTCGATCCGCACGTTGTCCAGCGCGGCCAGGTTGTGCCGGGCGTCGACGACGGCCTGCTTGGCCGACTCGATGCCGAGCACCGCGCCGTCCTCGCCGACCCGGTCGGCCAGCGCGCCGGCGAACAGGCCGACGCCGCAGTACAGGTCGAGCGCGCTCTCGCCCCACTGCGGGTCCAGACCGTCCAGCACCGCGTCGACCAGGGTGTCCGGCGCCTCCGGGTGGATCTGCCAGAAGCCGCCGTTGCTGACCCGCCAGGTGCGCCCGGCGGCCCGCTCGCGGACGAAGCCGCGCCCGTGCACCTTGTGCACGTCGCCCTGGTCGTCGATCCGGGCGATCGACACCGGCTTGTCCAGCTCGACCAGCGGCAGCTGGGCACCGTCGCGCGGGGTCAGCACCACCTGGCGGTCCGAGGAGCCGGACGCGGCGACCACCTCGACGCTCGCCACCCCCGGCCAGTCGCGGGACTCGATGCCGAGCTCGGTGACGCCCTCGGCGGCGATCAGGCAGCGGTCGATCACCTGGACGCCGTGCGAGCGGTGCTTGCGCAGACCGACCTTGCCGGTCTCCGCGTCCACCGCGTACTGCACCCGGGTGCGCCAGGCCGGCACCTGCCCCGGCGCCAGCTTGCCGCCGACCGGCTCGATGCTGCCGTCCCAGCCGGCCTCGGCCGGGGTCAGCCCGGCGAGCTTCGCCAGCTGCTCGGTCAGCACCGCGGCCTTGAGCTTGCGCTGCCCGCCCGGGGTGACGTGCTGCCAGTCGCAGCCGCCGCACTTGCCCGGCCCGGCGAACGGGCAGGGGGCCTCGATCCGGTCCTTGGCGGGCTCCAGCACCTCCACGGCGTCCGCGCGCAGGAAACGCGAGGTGGTGGTGCCCTCGGTCACCTGCGCGACCACCTTCTCGCCGGGCAGCGCGTGCCGGACGAACAGCACCCGCCCCTCGTGCCGGGCCACGCAGTGCCCGCCGCCGTGCGCGACCGGGCCGACCTCGACCTCGTAGCGCTCGCCGACCAGCGGGTCCCCGGTCGGCGCCTCCGCCCGCCGCGGCCGCGCCGCCCCGGTGGCCGCACCGCGCAGCGCCTTCGGCGGCCGCACCGCCTGCTTGCGCGGCGCCTTCCGGGCGGCCCCGGCCGCGCCCTTCCCGTCCTGGGCGGGCTTCCCCTCGCGAACGGCCTTCCCGTCGCGAACGGCCTTCTCGCCCCGGACGGGCTTCTCGCCCCGGGCCGGCTTGGCGGCCCGTACCGGCTTCTCCTCCGGGGCCTCCCCCGGCACGACCGGCGCGGTGCGCGCCGTCAGCCCGTCACGGTCGGTGGCCTCCGGCCGGTGCGGCTTGCCCCAGCGCGGCCGGGCCACCTGCCCGGGCTGGGAGCCGCCCCGACGGGCGCCCTTGCCCTTGCCGGAGGCGCCGGAGGAGCCCGAGGAGCGGGGCGGAGTGTTGCGCGTCACTGGGAGGAGTCCTTGCTGCGGTCGGAGGTGGCACCGGCGTTGGAACCGGCACGGACGGAATCCTTCGACTTTACGGCCTTCGGCGCCCTCGGCTCGCCACGGCGGACGGATCCGGGCGCCGACCAGGCCTTCTGCGGCCTGCGCCGCTCCGAGGACTCCAGCTGCCACGGCACCGAGGTGACCATCACCCCCGGTTTGAACAGCAGCCGCCCCTTGAGCCGCAGCGCGCTCTGGTTGTGCAGCAGGTGCTCGTACCAGTGGCCGACCACGTACTCCGGGATGTAGACCGCGACCACGTCCCGCGGGCTGCTGCGCCGCAGGTTCTTCACGTAGTCCAGGACCGGCCCGGTGATCTCGCGATAGGGCGAGTCCAGCACCTTGAGCGGCACCTCGATGCCGCGCTCGTCCCACTCCCGCCGCAGCGCCGCCGTGTCCGCCGGATCGACGTTGACGGTGACGGCCTCCAGGGTGTGGGCGTGCGCCAGCCGGGCGTACGCGAGGGCGCGCAGCGCGGGCTTGTGCAGCTTGGAGACCAGCACGATGGCGTGCACCCGGGTGGGCAGCACCACGTCGTCCGGCTCCTCGGCCGCGATGAGCTCCGCGGAGACCCGGTCGTAGTGGCGCCGGATGCCCTTCATCATCACGAACAGCACGGCCATCGCGGCGATCGCGATCCAGGCGTGGCCGATCTTGGTGACCAGGACGACGATCAGCACGGCCATCGTCATCACCAGGCCGAATCCGTTGATTGCCCGGCTGCGCTGCATGTGCCGCCGCTTCGCCGGATCGGTCTCGGTGCGCAGCAGCCGGGTCCAGTGCCGGATCATGCCGGACTGGCTCATGTTGAAGGAGACGAAGACGCCGACGATGTAGAGCTGGATCAGCCGGGTCGGGTCCGCGTTGAAGGCGATGATCAGCAGGATCGCGGCGATGGCCAGCAGGATGATGCCGTTGGAGAAGGCCAGCCGGTCGCCGCGGGTGTGCAGCTGGCGGGGCAGGTAGCGGTCCTGGGCGAGGATCGAGCCGAGCACCGGGAAGCCGTTGAAGGCGGTGTTGGCGGCCAGCACCAGGATCAGGCCGGTGACGGCGGCGACGAAGTAGAAGCCGGGGGTGAAGTTGTTGAAGACGGCCTCGCTGATCTGTGCCAGCGCCGTCTTCTGGTGGTAGCCGGGGCCGGAGCCGACCAGCTGTTCGGCCGGGTTCTCGGCCATCTGCACACCGGTGAGCCGGGCCAGCCAGATGATGCCCATGAACATCACCACGGCGATGCTCGCCATCAGCAGCAGCGTGGTGGCCGCGTTCCTGCTCTTCGGCTTGCGGAAGGCCGGCACGCCGTTGGAGATGGCCTCGACGCCGGTGAGCGCGGCGCAGCCGGAGGAGAAGGACTTGAGCAGCAGGAAGACCAGCGCGAAGCCGGAGAGCGAGTCGTTGCCCGGGGTGGCGGCGAGGTGGAAGCCGGAGCTCTCGGCGGGCATGGACTGGCCGAGCACGAAGTGCCGGAAGACGCCGTAGCCGACCATGCCGATCACGCCGGCCATGAAGGCGTAGGTGGGCACCGCGAAGGCGGAGCCGGATTCGCGCACCCCTCGGAGGTTCATGCCCATCAGCAGCACGACCACGACCACCGAGACGATCATCTCGTGGCCGCGCAGCGCCGGGACGGCGGAGACCACGTTGGCGACGCCGGAGGTGGTGGACACGGCGACGGTGAGCACGTAGTCGACCATCAGGGCCGCGGCGACGACCAGTCCGGCCGCCGGGCCGTGGTTGACGGTCGCCACCTCGTAGTCGCCGCCCCCGCTGGGGTAGGCGTGCACGTTCTGCCGGTAGGAGGCGACAACGGCGAGCATCACGACCGCCACCACGACGCCGATCTGCCAGGAGAAGTGGATCGCCGAGACGCCCGCGACGGAGAGCGTGAGCAGGATCTCCTCAGGGGCGTACGCGACCGAGGAGAGCGCGTCCGAGGCGAAGACGGGCAGCGCGATCCGCTTGGGGAGGAGCGTCTCCCCGAGTTTGTCGCTGCGCAGGGCGCGCCCGATCAGCAGGCGTTTCGGAAGGTCAGTCGGCATAGGCACGTTAAGGAATCGTAGGGGTTTCCCGACGTGGCTTGCGCCGTTCATCCCCCCCTTCGTCGCGACTGTGTTCGGTGGACCGGCTAGCGTGTCGGATACGAGTCGGTGGGCAACACTCTGGTTGTCGAGCGGAGTCCGGCCGACGCCCCACGAGAGCCCTCGCCCCGGAACGCCCGGGCGGGAAAGGGAGATGAACGGTGTTTGCGCAGGTCAAGACCCCTTCGGGACGGGTGAGGTAGCGCCGGTGCACATCGTCATCATGGGCTGCGGCCGCGTGGGCTCCGCCCTCGCGAGAACGCTGGAGAAACAGGGCCACTCGGTGGCCGTGGTCGACCAGGACCCGACCGCCTTCCGTCGGCTGGGCGCCGGGTTCAACGGGCGCCGGGTGACCGGGGTCGGTTTCGACCAGGACACCCTGCGCGAGGCGGGCATCGAGGAGGCCGGCGCCTTCGCCGCCGTCTCCAGCGGTGACAACTCCAACATCATCGCCGCCCGGGTCGCCCGGGAGACCTTCGGCGTCGAGAACGTCGCGGCCCGGATCTACGACCCCCGCCGCGCCGAGGTGTACCAGCGCCTGGGCATCCCGACCGTGGCGACGGTCCGCTGGACCGCCGACCAGATGCTGCGCCGACTGCTGCCGAGCGGCGCCGAGCCGCTGTGGCAGGACCCGAGCGGCAGCGTGCAGCTGGCCGAGGTCGCGTACCACCCGGACTGGGTGGGCCAGCGGATCAGCCGCCTGGAGGAGGCGTCCGGCGCCCGGGTGTCGTTCGTCACCCGGCTCGGTGAAGGGATGCTCCCCTCGCCGCAGATGGTGGTGCAGGAGGGCGACCTGGTGCACGTGATGCTGCGCCGGGCCGACCTGACGGCGGTCGAGGCCGCGTTCGCGCAGGGGCCGAAGGAGGAGGGTCACTGATGCGGGTCGCCATTGCCGGAGCCGGTGCCGTGGGTCGCTCGATCGCGGGCGAGCTGCTGGAGAACGGTCACGAGGTCCTTCTGGTCGACAAGAACCCGAACGCCATCTCGGTGGAGCGGGTGCCCATGGCGGAGTGGCTGCTGGCCGACGCCTGCGAGATCACCTCGCTGGACGAGGCGGCGCTGCAGCGCTGCCACGTGGTGATCGCCGCGACCGGTGACGACAAGGTCAACCTGGTCGTGTCGCTGCTCGCCAAGACCGAGTACGCGGTGCCGCGGGTGGTCGCCCGGGTGAACAACCCGAAGAACGAGTGGCTCTTCAACGAGTCCTGGGGCGTGGACGTGGCCGTCTCCACCCCGCGCCTGATGTCCGCGCTGGTCGAGGAGGCGGTCAGCGTCGGCGACCTGGTCCGCCTGATGCGGTTCAGCCAGGGCAACGCCAACCTGGTCGAGCTGACCCTGGCCGGCGAGGCCGAGCTGGTCGGCACCCGGGTGGGCGACGTCTCCTGGCCGCAGGACACCGCGCTGGTGAGCATCATCCGCGAGGGCCGGGTGCTGGTGCCGGCCAAGGACGACACCCTGGAGGGCGGCGACGAGCTGCTCTTCGTGGCCGCGCAGGAGCGCGAGGAGGAGCTGGAGCAGCTGCTGTCGGCGACCTCCGGCGCCCAGTAGGCAGCGCCCGGCCGAGCGGCGCGCGGCGAACGCGAGTACGGCCGAGGGCCCGCACCCCCTGAACGGGGGTGCGGGCCCTCGGCCGTACGGTGCGCGCGCAGTGCGGTGCAGTGCAGTGCGGGGCGGTGCCGGGCGCGGGAGGAGCGGCTACTTGGCCGGCTCCTCCTCGTCCTCGTCGACCGGCGCCTTGATCGGCGGCGGCGCCTTGAGCAGGATCTGCCAGGTGACGTACATCGCCAGCAGCAGCGGCGGGATGCCGAGGGCGACCTTCAACCAGCCGAGCAGGTTGACGTTGTGGGTGAAGTACAGCGGGAAGAGGATCACCGGCTTGAGGCCCATGATCACCACCCAGGCCCAGGTCGCCTTGGTGTAGGCGGCGAGCCGGCCCGGGTTCTCCTTGCGCCAGGTGAACATCTCGCCGGTGATCGGGCCGAGCATCACCCCGATCATCGGCCAGCGCACCACGGCGGAGACCGCGAGGGCGGTGCAGTAGCCCACGCTCCAGAGCAGGCCGGGCAGGTAGAAGTCCTCGGCCTTGCCGCTCTTCATCGCGATCCAGGCGCCGAGGGCGACGCCGAACACGCCGCTGAAGGCGTGCTGGATGGTCTCCCGCCGGGCCAGCCGCGCCACCACGAACAGGGCGCTGAGCCCGAGCGCGGCCCAGGCGGCGGCGCTGACCTGGTGGGTGAGGTTGTAGGTAACGATGAAGACCAGGCCGGGCAGCGTCATGTCGATCATGCCGCGCACGCCGCCGAAGGCCTGCAGGACGGTATCGGCGGCCTCCTTGGAGGCGGCCTTCCGAGCGGCCTCGTCGGCCGCCGGGTCCAGGGGCCGCTCGGCGGCCGGCGCGGTGCCTTCGATCGACCGGGCGAGTCCGTCCACCGCCTCGGCGGCGGCGGTGTCCTGCCAGGCCGCCACGTCGGCGGCGTCCAGGTCGATCCGGGCGGCGGCGTCTCCGCCGGGGTGGTTGCTCACGCTCATTCGCTCCCGTGTCCGACCGGACGCAGTTCGTAGCGGGGGTTGAACAGCACGCGGCGCCCGCGTGCGTGACTGATCCGGCCGCTGGCGACGAGCCGGCGGCCCGGTTCTATGCCCGCGATCGAGCGGCGGCCCAGCCAGACGACCTCCAGCGCCTCGGTGCCGTCGAAGAGCTCCGCCTCCAGGGCCGGCACCCCGGCCCGCGGGCGGAGCGTCACCGTGCGCAGCGTGCCCGCGACGGTGACCAGCTGCCGGTCGGCGCAGCCGGCGATCGGCGTGCAGCCGGACTCGGCGGCGATCTCCTGGCGCAGGTCCTCGGCGTCCAGTTCCTCGGCCGAGGTGGTCAGCCGACTGAGCATGCGGCGGAATCGCCCCGGCGGCTGGCCACTGCTGTTGTCACCACTCATGTCGGCAGGGTACCGGTTTCGGCGCCCCCGGCGGCAGGCGTCGCCCGCGCCGGGAGCCCGCCAGGAGCTCGCCGGGAGGCCGCCGGGGAGCCGCCGGTCAGCTCTCGAAGCGGTAGCCCATGCCCGGTTCGGTGATGAAGTGGCGCGGGTGCGAAGGGTCGCGTTCCAGCTTGCGGCGCAGCTGGGCGAGGTAGACCCGCAGGTAGTTGGTCTCGGTGCGGTAGGCCGGGCCCCACACCTCCTGGAGCAGCTGGGTCTGGCTGACCAGCCGGCCGGTGTTGCGGACCAGGACCTCCAGCAGGTGCCATTCGGTGGGCGTGAGGCGTACGTCGGTGCCGTCCCGGTTGACCTTCTTGGCGGCGAGGTCGACGGTGAAGCTCTCGGTGACGACCAGCGAGTCGTCCTCCCCGGCGACCGGCTCGGCCCGGCGCACCGCGGCCCGCATCCGGGCGAGCAGTTCGTCCATCCCGAAGGGCTTGGTCACGTAGTCGTCGGCGCCGGCGTCCAGGGCCTCGACCTTCTCGTCGGAGGCGTGCCGGGCCGACAGCACGATGATCGGCACCCGGGTCCAGCCGCGCAGGCCGCGGATCACCTCGACGCCGTCCATGTCGGGCAGGCCCAGGTCGAGGACGACGACGTCGGGATGGCGGGCGGCGGCCAGTTCCAGCGCGCTCGCCCCGTCATGGGCCGCGTCGACCTCGTACTTGCGGGCCTTGAGGTTGATCACCAGTGCGCGGACGATCTGCGGTTCGTCGTCCACGACGAGGACCCGGGTCATTTACGGGCTCCGCCTTTCGGGCTGTCGGATCTTACGGACTGTTGTCTCGGCTGTGCGTACGGCGTGGTTTGTGCGTACGGCGTGGTTGCGCCGGGTCTCAGGTGATCAGTTCGGAGAGCGGGTCGTGGCCCTCGCCGCCCGGCGCGTCCGGGCCGGGCCGCTCCGGCGGCCGTTCCACGGCGGGCAGGCTGACGACCATGGTGAGGCCGCCGCCGGGGGTGTCCTCGGCGGTGACCGTACCGTCCATGGCCTCGACGAACCCGCGCGCCACCGCGAGGCCGAGCCCGACCCCGGCGCCGCGCGGCGCGTCCCCGTAGCGCTGGAAGGGGGCGAAGATCCGCTCCTTGGCGTCCTCGGGGACGCCCGGTCCGCGGTCCACGATCCGCAGCTCGACCCGGCCCGGCCGGCCCGGCTGGTGGAGGGCGTCGGCCTTGACCAGCACTCTGACGCCCTCCGGGCTGTACTTGACGGCGTTCTCGACCAGGTTGGCCAGCGAGCGCTCCAGCAGTCCGCCGTCGGCGCGGATCATCGGCAGCGTCTCCGGCACCTCCAGCCGCACCGACTCCGGCGGGACGCCGCCGAGCGCGTACGGCACCACCTCGTCCAGGTCGGTCTCCTGGATCAGCGGGGTGACGGTGCCGGTCTGGAGCCGGCTCATGTCCAGCAGGTTGTTGATCAGGTGGTCGAGGCGGTCGGCCCCGGCCTCGATGCCGGCCAGCAGTTCGGCCTCGTCCTCCGGGTCCCACTGCACGTCGGCCGAGCGCAGCGAGGTCACCGAGGCCTTGATGCCCGCCAGCGGGGTGCGCAGGTCGTGCGAGACGGCGGCCAGCAGGGCGGTGCGGATCCGGTTGCCCTCGGCCTCGCGGCGGGCCGCGGCGGCCTCCCGGGCCAGCCGGCGGCGCTCCAGCACCACGGCGGCCTGGGCGGCGAACGCCCCCAGCAGGCGGCGGTCGGTGCCGGGCAGCACCCGGCCGCGCAGCACCAGGGCCAGGCTCTCCCCGACCGGGACGTCCACGTCGGCCTCTTCGGGGCGCCCGGGCGGGTGCGGCCCGGCGGTGGCGACCGGCACCCAGCCCCCGGTGGGCTCCGGGCGCTCCAGCAACGCGGCGCTCTCCTGCCCGAAGGTCTCCCGGACCTGCTCCATCAGCGCGGTCAGCACGCCGTCCCCGTTGGGGGCGCCGCGCAGCACCGTGCCGGCCAGCGCGCTGAGCGTCTGCGCCTCGGCCTGGGCGCGGGCCGCCTGGTGGGTGCGCCGGGCCGCCAGGTCCACCACGGAGGCCACCGAGCAGCCGACGATGGTGAATATCGCCACCGCCATGATGTTCTGCGGCTCGTTGATGGAGAAGGTGTGCAGCGGCGGGGTGAAGTAGAAGTTCAGCACCGAGGAGCCGACCAGCGCCGAGCCGATGGCCGGCAGCAGGCCGCCGACCAGTGCCGCGCACACCGTCAGCGACAGGAACAGCAGCATGTCGGTGGACAGGCCCAGCCCGCCGATGGTGGTCAGCACCAGTGCCAGCACCGGCGGGCCGACCAGCCCGACCAGCCAGCCGGCGATGGTCCTGGTCCGGCCCAGGTCGGTGATCCGCCGCACGGGTATCTTGTTGCGCCGCCCGTGCCCGGCGTGCTCGTGGGTGACCATGTGGACGTCGATGTCCCCGGCCTTCTGGGTGACCAGGGTGCCGACGCCCGGCCCGTACACGTACTGCCAACGGGGCCGGCGGCTGATGCCCAGCACGATCTGGGTGGCGTTCACCCCCCGGGCGAAGTCCAGCAGCCCGTCGGCCGGGTCGTCGCCCAGCACGTTGTGGAAGGAACCGCCGAGGCTCTCCACCAGCGCGCGCTGCTCGATCAGCGTCTGCGGGGAGCCGGAGCCGGCCAGCCCGTCGGAGCGGGAGATGTGCACGGCCAGCAGCTCGCCGCCGGAGACCCTGGCCGCGATCCGGGCGGCCCGGCGAATCAGCGTCGCCCCCTCGGGACCGCCGGTCAGGCCGACCACGATCCGCTCCCGGGCCTGCCAGGTGCCGACGATCCCCTGCTCGGCGCGGTACTTCTGCAGGTACTCGTCGACCCGGTCCGCGGTCCACAGCAGCGCCAGCTCGCGCAGCGCGGTCAGGTTGCCCGGCCGGAAGTAGTTGGCGAGCGCGGCGTCGATCTTCTCCGGCATGTACACGTTTCCGTGCGCCAGCCGCCGCCGCAGCGCCTGGGGGGACATGTCCACCAGCTCGATCTGGTCCGCCCGGCGGACCACCTCGTCCGGGACGGTCTCGCGCTGGCGCACCCCGGTGATGCCCTCGACGGCGTCACCGAGCGACTCCAGGTGCTGGACGTTCACGGTGGAGATCACGTCGATCCCGGCCGCGAGCAGCTCCTCGACGTCCTGCCAGCGCTTCTCGTTGCGGCAGCCGGGCACGTTGGTGTGGGCCAGCTCGTCCACCAGCGCCACCTCCGGGCGGCGGGCCAGCACGGCGTCCAGGTCCATCTCGGAGAACCGGGCGCCCCGGTGCACCACCTGCTGCCGGAGCACGACCTCCAGTCCGGCCACCAGGTCCGCGGTCCGTCGCCGGCCGTGGTCCTCCACGAACGCCACCACGACGTCCGTGCCACGCTCCTGCCGCCGGTGCGCCTCGGCGAGCATGGCGTACGTCTTGCCGACCCCGGGGGCCGCCCCGAGGTAGATGCGCAGCCTGCCTCGTCCCATGAGCACCATTCTTGATCCGGCTCTGTCCGGGAGCCACCCCCGGACACCTGTTCCCCCTGCCTTCGAGACTACGGCGTGGGCGGCGGTATTCCGCTGATCGGTGCACTGATCAGGCGGTTTTAGCGGCATATTGACGGAGGAGCAGCCACTCGGCGGGGGTCGGCCAGGGGGCCGCCGGCCCGGCCCAGCCCGGTTTTCCGGGAAACGCGAAAAGGCCCACCCGGTAACCCGGGTGGGCCTTCTCTGAATGATTGTTCGGCGGCGTCCTACTCTCCCACAGGGTCCCCCCTGCAGTACCATCGGCGCTGTGAGGCTTAGCTTCCGGGTTCGGAATGTA
>NZ_JBIWAQ010000006.1:0-413718 GCF_044760155.1 Kitasatospora sp. NPDC098652 | reverse complement strand
TCCGCCGCGAACGGAGCGATCTTCGCCTCGGCCAGCGAACGCACCGCCTCACGGAGCATCTCGTGCTCCTCGGAGATACGGAAGAGATCGAAGTCCTGGCTCATGATCGCCACTCCTGTTTCACGACGGTACTCAGTACCCTTCATTATGCACGTGCGTGGCAAAAAGGGAACTCAGTGCCTTCACAGGGCGGCACTGAGTTCCCTATCCTTTTCCTGCCGAACTACGCCGAACTGCTGACGTACCAGTGACGTACCGCTGGCGTACTTCTGCCGACAGAGCCGGTCCGAGCGCAGGGAGATGACAGCGTGGTCCACTCAGCCATCGATGCCGACACCCGGAGCACGACGCTGTACTTCCAGCGCTGTACCTGGTGCAACAACCCGACCTTCCAACGGCTGCTCTGCCCCACCTGCGGCTCCACCGAGCTGCGACTGGAGCCCAGCGAGGGCACCGGCGTGGTCCGGCGCTGCGCGGTCGAACAGGCCCGGACGCCCTTGGTCCGGCAGAAGTCGCTGATCCGGATGGAGGAGGGGTTCGACGTCTGGTGCATCGTGGACGGGATGCGCAGCACCGTCCCGGTCGGCACCCGGGTGCGGCTGTACTCCTCCCCCGACTCCGAGCAGCCCGAGCTGCGGCTGCTGCCGGTGGAGGAGCCGCCGCCGGTGCAGGACCTCGAACCGCGGCCGCTGCCGCCCACCAAGGGTGGTTTCACCCAGCACCTCGCGGCCTTCGCCGAATAGCCGGCGGAGTCGTCCCGGACCTCGGGCCCCGGACCTCGGTTCCCGGATCTGGGCCTCCATCTCGGGCCTCGGACCGGACCGGGGCGCGAGCGGCGGGAACGGGGAACGACGGAGGGCGTGGCACTCGGTACCGGGGTACCGAGTGCCACGCCCTCCGATCGTTGCGGGGTCCTCGCGGGGGATCAGCCCTTGCGGGACTTCACCTCGGCGGTGAGCTGCGGCAGCACCTCGAAGAGGTCGCCGACCACGCCGTAGTCGGCGAGCTCGAAGATCGGGGCCTCGGGGTCCTTGTTGACGGCCACGATGGTCTTCGAGGTCTGCATGCCGGCCCGGTGCTGGATGGCGCCCGAGATGCCGTTGGCCACGTACAGCTGGGGCGAGACCTGCTTGCCGGTCTGGCCGACCTGGGAGCTGTGCGGGTACCAGCCGGCGTCCACGGCGGCGCGCGAGGCACCGACGGCCGCGTCCAGCGCGTCCGCGAGCTCCTCGACCACGCCGAAGCCCTCGGCGGCACCGACGCCACGGCCGCCGGAGACCACGATGGCGGCCTCGGTCAGCTCGGGGCGGCCGGTGGAGACGCGCGGGGTGCGCGAGGTGACCTTGGCGGCGTTGCCGGTGAACTCCACCGACACGTTCTCCACCGCACCGGCGGCCGCGACGGCCTCCGGGGCGACGGCGTTCGGCTTCACGGTGATGACCGGCACGCCGTTGCTCACGCGGGAGTCGACGGTGTACGAGGCGGCGAACACCGACTGGGTGGCGACCGGGCCCTGCTCGCCGGCGCGGACGTCCACCGCGTCGGTGATGATGCCGGAGCCGAGGCGCAGCGCCACCCGGGCGGCGACCTCCTTGCCCTCGCCGGAGGAGGTGACCAGCACGGCGGCCACGTCGTTGGCCTTGGCGATCTGGGCCAGGGCGTCCACCTTCGGGACGACCAGCTGGTCGGCGAACTCGGCGCCGTCGGCGACGTACACCTTGGCGGCACCGAACTCGGCGACCTTGGCGGCGATGTCGGCGGCCGCGGCACCCGCGCCCAGCACGACGGCGGACGGCTCACCGATGCGGCGGGCCAGGGTCAGCAGCTCCAGGGCGGGCTTGCGGACCGCACCGTCGGCGTGGTCCACCAGGACGAGAATCTCAGCCATTGCTCTATGTCTCCGTGTTCAGCGGGATCGGCTGGATCAGCCGGATCGGGGTCGGGGCGGGGCGGACTAGATGAACTTCTGGTCGGCCAGGAACGCGGCGAGCTGCTTGCCGCCCTCGCCCTCGTCCTTGACGACCGTGCCCGCGGTCCGCGCCGGACGCGCCGCCACCGAATCGACCGCCGTCCACGAACCCGCCAGACCGACCTCGTCCGCCTCGATGCCCAGGTCGTCCAGGTCCAGCGACTGCACCGGCTTCTTCTTCGCCGCCATGATCCCCTTGAACGACGGGTACCGGGCCTCACCCGACTGGTCCGTCACCGACACCACCGCCGGCAGCGCCGCCTCCACCAGCTCGGTCGCCGCGTCACCGTCCCGACGGCCCTTCACCACACCGCCCTCGACCGACACCTCGGACAGCAGCGTCACCTGCGGCACACCCAGCCGCTCCGCCAGCAGCGCCGGCAGCACACCCATCGTGCCGTCCGTCGACGCCATCCCACCGATCACCAGGTCGAACCCGGTCTTCTCCAGCGCCTTCGCCAGCACCGCCGACGTCCCGATCACATCCGAACCGTGGATGTCGTCGTCGTTCACGTGCACGGCCTTGTCCGCACCCATCGACAACGCCTTGCGCAGCGCGTCCTTCGCATCGTCCGGACCCACCGTGAGCACCGTCACCTCGGCACCCTCGTTCGCCTCGGCGATCCGCAGCGCCTGCTCCACGCCGTACTCGTCCAGCTCCGACAGGAGGCCGTCCACACCCTCCCGGTCCGTGGTGTGGTCGTCCGCGAAACGACGGTCACCCGTCGCATCCGGCACGTACTTCACACAGACAACGATCCTCAAGCTCATGAGCGGTTTCTCCTGTCACGGGTGCACGGATGCACTGGATCCATGGCCTCAGGTCAGGCCGAGGGTACTGAGTGCCAATCCCGGCCCGGCCGCGACCCACGTGCCGCAAGCGCCACCTGGACCGGCATGCCGGGTCGGCTGTCTGCGACTGGCATCAGAGGCTCCACCGAGAGAATACGGCACTCAGTACCCCTGGTAAAGGCACTCAGTACCCTACCCGGTGTCCGGGGCCACCCGTCGGGGCGGCAAGCGGGCACAAGGTTTCCGCAAGGCCCCGCCAGGTCTCGTCAATGAATCCACCAACCGGCCGCGGGAACATCGGCGGCGGGGCTCGTCGACGGCCCCGACCTGCGATCAAGGAGGGGGAACGGAATGACCTTGGTGCACGGGGAACAGGACATCACGACCGCTCACGGGACGCACGACAGCCCGACCTGGGGCAGCAACGGGCCGTGGGAGACCATGCCGGACCGCAAGCGGGTGCTGGTCGTCGCCCAGACCGTGGTCTACGCCCAGCGACTGCACGACTTCTACTCCCTGCTCGCCTCCGACCTGCGGATCCACGTGCAGTTCACGGTGGCGCCGCACGTGTTCAACCGCGGCGCGGCCGAGGGCCTGCTCGCCCTGGGTGCCACCGTGCTGCCCTGGGAGCAGGCCGTTCGACGCGAGTTCGACCTCGTCCTGGCGGCCGGCTCGCAGGGGATGGAGCAGCTGAACGGGCCGGTCGTCCGGCTCCCGCACGGCGCGGGCAACATCAAGCTGTCCCGGCGCAGCGGACCGGACGGCGAGCGGGCGGCCATCGGACTCGGCCCGGACCACCTGTGCTGGGAGGGCAGGATCGTCCCCAGCTCGTTCGCGCTGGCCCACCGGGAACAGCTGGACGAACTAGGCCGCAGCTGCCCGGAGGCCGTACCGATCGCTGAGGTGGTCGGCGACCCCTGCTACGACCGGATCGCCGCCGCGCTGCCGCACCGGGAGCACTACCGGGCGGCCCTGGGACTGCGACCGGGGGAGAAATTCGTCCTGGTCTCCTCCACCTGGGGGGCCGGCTCGCTGTTCACCCGGCTCGACGCCGTCCTGCCCCGGCTGACCTCCGAGCTGCCCCGGTCGGGCTACCGCACCGCGCTGCTGACCCATCCGAACATCTCGGCGGCGCACAGTCCCTGGCAGGTGCGGTCCTGGGCGACGGCCACCGCGGGCGGAGCCGTCTCGGTCGTCCCGCCGGAGGCGGACTGGCGGCCGCTGCTGGTGGCCGCCGACTACGTCATCGGCGACCACGGTTCGGTCACCCTCTACGGCGCGATGACCGGCGCCCCCGTCCTGCTGGCCGAGTACCCGCACCGGAACGTCAACCCGCGCTCGCCCTCCGCCCAGCTCGCCCGGACCGCGCCCGCGCTCGCCCCCGGATACCCGCTCACCGACCAGCTCGCCTACGCCGCGGAGCAGTACCGCCCGGAGGACTACGCGGCGATCGCCGACCGGATCAGCTCCGAACCCGGCCGCTTCGACCGCAACGCCCGTCGGCTGCTGTACCGGGTGCTCGGACTCGGCCAGCCCGCACACAGCCCGGTGCCGGCCACGCTGCCGTTGCCGGACCCGCTGGACGCCCCGTTCGCGCCGGACTCCCGGCGGGCCGGATGACCGCCGTCCTGCACACCGTACGGCTGGCGCCGCTCGCCGCCCCGCCGTCCGGTCGGCCCCCGGCGAGCCTGTTCGACGCCCGGGTCGTCTCCCCCGCCGGCGCCCGGCGCGTACTGCTGACCGCGGACCCACCCGCCGCACCGCACGACGGCCGGCCCCGGCCCGGCTTCGAGGTCGAGCACCTGGTGCTCGACCTCACCGAACCGACCGCCCTGCGCTGGCGGCGGCAGGCCGACGTGCTCCACCTCGGGCTCCTGCCGGCCGCCGACATCGGCGCGCGGCTCGTCGAGGCGCTGTCCGCCCACCCCGGCTGCGCCGTCGCCACCGCCGAACGTCGTGGCGGAGCGGTGCTGCTGCTCGCCCGGACCGGGGCACGGCTCTTCCTGCGCCCCGCACCCGGGGCGCGCCGCACCGACGGTGCGCCGGCGCTGCCGCTGGCCCTCGGGTCGCTGGCGCACGCCTGGCTGGCGGCCGGTCGGGCGCTGACCGAGCTGGACCGGTTCGGCCCGTGCGCCCGGTTCAGCCGGACGGGCCGCCGGGACGCCCCTCGGGAACGGGGGTAGCGAGCCCGTACGCGGCGAGGCGGTCCGCCAGTCGGGCCGCCTCGGCCGCGGCACCCACGTCCTGGTAGCGGGCCCGCGACTGCTCGAACCGGGCGCGCGCCGCCTCCGGGCGGCCGCGCCGTTCCTCGACCTGGCCGGCGAACTCCAGCGTCCGGGCCTCCCAGTGCACCGACAGCGCGGTCCGGAACCCCGTGAGGGCGGATTCCAGGCAGACCTCGGCGTGGTCGTACGCACCCAGCAGGCCGTGCGCCAGTCCCAGGAAGGCCCTCGCCCGGGCCACCTCGTAGTCGTCCCCGATCGAGGACAGCTCACGGCCCGCCCGCTCCAGGAGCTCCACCGCCTCGCCCGCCCGGTCGGCCAGCAGCAGCACCTCGCCGTGAGCCAGCCGGGCCAGCGCCGAACCGCGGAGCTGGCCCTGGGCCTCCCTGAGCTCCACCACCCGGTGCAGGCACTCGGCCGCCTCCTCCAGCCGACCCGCCATCCGATGGGTCTGGCTCAGCCCGTACAGCGCGTTCGCCTGGACCAGCGGCTGGTCCCCCTCCCGGGCCAGGGAGAGGGCTGCGGCGAACCAGTCGGCCGCCTCCTCCGCGTCGCCCGCGTTCCGCAGGCCGTTACCGCCCGAGGTCAGCATCCGCAGCTCGCCGCCGCGGTCACCGACGGCACGGGCACCCCGCAGACCGATCCGGTGGGCCTCCACCCACAGCCGAGCCGGACGCAGCCGCAGGAACAACGGCCACATGGCGTCCGCGAGTTGCCAGGCGGCGGCGGGCCGGCCCAGCTCCTCGGACCAGCGCAGGAGGTCGGCCAGCCGGTCGCGCTCCTCGTCCAGCCATTCCAGCGCCCGGGTGGCGTCCACGAACTCGCGGGCCGGGTGCACGGGTCGGGTGAGGTAGTCGCGGGCGAGCGTGCGGTGGCTCGGCGAGACGACCGCCTCGGCGGCCGTGGTCGAGGCGAGGTACCAGTCGACGAGCCGGTCGAAGGCGGCCCCGGTGGCCGCGGTGCCCCGGTCCTCCGCCCCGTGCGCCCGGGCGTGCAGCCGGACCAGGTCGTGGAAGCGGAACCGTTCCGGCCCCCTCTCCTCCAGCAGGTGCACGTCGATCAGACCGTCCAGCAGCCGGTCCGCCCCCGACAGGTCCAGATCGGCGAGGACGGCGGCGTTCTCCAGGGTGAACTCGGCGAAGGGCAGCAGGCCCAGCAGTCCGTACAGCCGGGCGCTCGCCGGCTCCAGCACTCCGTAGGAGGCGTCCAGCAGTTCCTGCACCGTCTCGCCCTCCACGTCCAGCACCGCCAGCCGGTCCGCGCCGCGGCCCAGCTTCTCGGCGGTCGCCGCCAGCGACTGGGCCGGCCGCGCCGCGATCCGCGCCGCCGCCAGGCAGATCGCCAACGGCAGCCCGGCACAGGCATCCACCACCTCGGCCGCGGCATCGCTCTCGTCCGCCACCCGGCGCTCACCGACCCGCTCGGCGAGGATCTCCTTCGACGCCTCCGGCGCGAGCGGCTCCAGCCCCCGGAACACCGCGCCGTCTATCCCCAGCCCGGTGAGCCGGCGCCGACTCGTCACCACGACCACGGTGCCGTCCGAGCCCGGCAGCAGCGGGCGGACCTGCGCGGCGGTCGAGGCGTTGTCCAGCAGCACGGAGATCCGCCGCTCGGCCGCCACCGAGCGCCACAGGGCCACGCCCTCCTCCAGACTGGGGGGCGCCGGTGAGATGCCGAACGCCCGCAGGAACGCGCCGAGCGCCTCGGCCGGGTCGGCGGGCCCACCCGGCGCGTACCCGCGCAGATCGGCGTACAGCTGGCCGTCCGGGAAGCGCCCGGCCAGACCGCGCAACCACTGGGCGGCGAGGGCCGTCTTACCGACTCCGGCCGGTCCGGTCACCACGACGGTGGCATCCGCCGCGCCGCCGTCCTCGCTCAACACCTGGTCCAGCGCCGCCAGATCGGCACACCGTCCGATCAACCGCCTTGGACCTGGCGGCAGTTGGCGTGGTGTCGGCAACAGCGGCCGGGCTACCAGATGCACCCCGCCGTTGATCGTGCCCGCCTGCACCACCGAACCGCCGACCCCTCCGCCGGTCAGCGAGTTGCGCACGACCCCTGAGGGCAGGTCGGCGCCCGTCACGGGCAGCACCCCACCGCGGCCGGAATTGTCACTGGCTCCCCCTGCCTTCGACGAATTGACCCTTCCGCACTAGCAGATGACTTGTCGTCAAGTCGAGAACATTCCCAAAGGACCATCTCCCGAACCCCATCGTGGTATAGCCGATCGCCCCGGACGCGTGCCATGCTCACCCGCGACACGGCAAGCTGGTAGCCAACCGGCGGGGGGCGTCGCATGCGGATCCATCTCCTGGGTTCAGTTGAACTGTCGGTGAACGGAGAGCCGTTGGCACTCCACTCCGACAAACGGAGGCAGTTGCTGGCCGCACTCGCCATGGAGCTCGGAAGGCCGCTCTCCCATACGTCGCTCGCACACCGACTGTGGGACGAGGAACCACCGCCCAGCGCACTGACCAGCCTGTACAGCCACGTTTCCCACCTCCGCGCGCTCCTGAGACGCGCCGCCCGCGCCGCCGGGACGGAAAGCCCCGGGGAAGTGCCCACGATCGACACCCGATCGCACACGTACACCCTGCGGGCGGACCCCCAACTCATCGACTGGCACCGATATCTGGACCTGTCCCAACGAGCCGGACTGCTCGCCGGTAACGGACAGGAGCACCAGGCCAGAACCGTCCTCAGCCGCGCCGAGGAACTCTGGGGCGGCGAACCCCTCGCCGGTCTGCCCGGCGACTGGGCCCGCACCACCCGCGCCACCATGGCCGACCAGCGCTTCGCCACCACCCTGCAACGGATCGAGCTCGACCTGCGGATCGGCCGCCACCACGAACTGATCCCCGAACTCACCGCCCTGCGCGAGGACCGCCCCACCGACGAACGCCTGGCCGGTCACCTGATGACCGCACTCCACGCTGCCGGTCGCCAGGCCGACGCCCTGGCCGTCTACCCCGCCGTCGTCCGGCTGCTGCGCACCCGCCTCGGCACCGACCCCGGCGAGGAACTCACCCGACTGCACCGGCTCATGCTCAACGGCGAACCCCTGCCGGGCACACCCGGACGGGCGGAACTCGTCCGGGCCGCCGACTCCCCTACCGAGGTCGCCGTGTCGACCCCCGGCGCCCCGGGACGGCACCGGATGATCGGCAGACGGGACGACCTGCGCCGTGTCCTGCCCGGCGCCGCCGCCGCTCGGGGAGGGGTCGTCACCGTCTCCGCGATCCTCGGCATGCCCGGCGTCGGCAAGACCACCCTCGCCCTGCACGCCGCCGACCTGATGCGCGAGCACTTCCCCGAGGGGTACGTCCACCTCAACCTGCGCGCCCACGTCGGCAACCAACCGCCACTCACCCCGGAGGCCACCGGCGCCCTGCTGCTCAGACGCCTCGGCGTGCCCGCCACCACCATCCCGCTCGACGCCGACGAGGTCTTCGCCCTCTGCGCCGAGACCCTCTCCACCCGCCGGGCCGTCCTCGTCCTGGACGACGCCGCGAACGCCTCCCAGATCCGCCCGCTGCTGCCACCCGCGCCGGCCGCCCTGGTCATCGTCACCAGCCGCCAACGACTCGCCGAACTCCCCGGCTCCCGGCCGGTCTTCCTGGACGTCCTGCCGGTCGACGACGCCGTCGCCCTGTTCACCGACCTGGTCGGCCCCGAGCGCTCGACGGACCGCGACCGCGTGGTCGAGATCGTCAACCGCTGCGGCCTCCTCCCGCTCGCCATCGAACTCGCCGCCAGCCGCCTCCGGGCCCGCCCGTCCTGGACCCTCGACCACCTCGCCCGACGCCTCTCCCGCAGGGGCCGCCTCGCCGAGATCCGCAGCGGCTCGGACAGCATCGCGCGCGCCTTCGAGGTCTCCTACCAGTACCTTCCGCCGAGCCAGCGATCGGCCTTCCGGCTGCTCGGCCTGTATCCGGGACCGGACTTCGGAGTGCACGCGGCGGCGGCACTGCTCGGGCGCACGGTGGACGAAACCGACCAGGTGCTGGAGGCATTGCTGAACTGCCACCTCCTCATCGAGATCACGCCCGAAAGGTACCAACTTCACGACCTTTTACGGGATTTCGCAGTGGCCCTGGGGGTCGAGGACGACCTCCGGGAATCGTCGGTCGACCGACTGCTCCGCTTCGCTCTGAGTGCGGCCGACCAGGCGGATCACCTGCTCTATCCGCGCAGGTCGAGAGCCAAGCGGCTGACTGATCATCAATTTCATGATCTGGAAGCCATCCTGGCGGATATGGCGATGGATTCGGCCGAATCGGCCAGGGCCTGGCTGGAGGCCGAGATCGCCACGCTCATCGCCCTCGCCGCCCACGCACATCGCGTCGGCCGCGCGGAGACCGGCGCACGGCTCGCCCACGTGCTGGCCGGCCACCTGGACGCCGAGGCGTACTGGAGCGAGGCCCAGGACATGCACCGCGCCGCGGCCGCCCTGTGGCAGTCGCAGACGAACGACCTCCAGGAGGCATGGGCGCTGAGCGACCTGGGGGCGACACTCGCGAACGCCTCCCACTACGACCCCGCGGTCGAGGCCCTGGAGCGCAGCCTGGCCCTCGCCCGCCGCGAGGGCGACCCGGACGCCACCGCGAACGCGCTGGGCCTGCTCGGGCGACTGAGATGGAACCAGAGCCGACTCCACGAGGCGCTCGCGCTGCAGGAGGAGGTGCTCGCCATCCGGGTCCAGCAGGAGGATCAGCTGAATGCCGCACGCTGCCTCGCCAACATAGGAATCCTGCACCGCTCGGTGGGGAATTCGGAAGCGGCGCAGGCCGCCTATGAAAGCGCCCTCCCCTGTGCCCGGGATTTCAATGACCGGGTTCTCGAGCTCCGCATACTCAACAATCTCGGAGAGCTCCACTCCAGCTCCGGGAGAAATGCGGAGGCACGCAGCACCTTCGAGCGGATCCTGGAAATCGGAGACGGCCTCATGCCACCGGTGGACCTGTCCGTGGTACGCGTGAACCTGGCCGGAACACTGAGAATTCCCGCCGAACTCGACCGCGCCCTTTCGCTCCACCGGGCTGCCTTGACCACATTTCGCGAGGTCGGCAGCGTCCGCTACGAGGCGGACGGCCTGAACAGCCTCGGTCAGACCATGTCGAGCGCCGGCCGACACGAGGAAGCCCTGGACCAGCACGCGACAGCCCTCCAACTGGCCCGCTCCATCGGTGCCGCGCGGGAGGAAGCAGCAGCCCTGCGCGGCCTGGGCCGCTGTGAGGCGGCACTCGGAAATGCGACTGCCGCCCGCGCGCAGCTGACCGCCGCCATTCATCTGGCCGAGCAGGTCGACATCGCGGACGAGGCGGCACTGGCCCGCTCGGCACTCGCCAACCTCGAGCCGAAGTCTTCAAATAATCTCCACTCCTGAAACTTCGTTCGTACATCGGCCAACCGTTTGACAGGAGCAATGGCGTTTGGCCTATCATCTGCCCCGACCGGCGATCTTGCGCCGCCCGAATTCCAGGCAGAGAGCCACGAAGCACGATGAACATGTTCATGCACATCTTCATGATCGCCGCTTCCATGCCGCTGTGGTGCTAGGCATGTAGGGCGACGGCTGCCTCTCCCGTGTAGACGCTGAAAGTCAACGACTCCTGCAGATAGAGCCGTACCGAGTCAGCGTCGTGGGAGAGGTAGCCGACGGAAACGTCCTGCCCGAGGAAGAGTTCGAAATCGCCTCCCCGGGTGGAGAGCAGGAAGGCCCCTTCGATCGCGGGGGCCCAGATGATGTCCCCGTCGAGCAGCCGGGCCAGGTGGTTGTGGACGGGATGGCCGTGGTCCGTGATCTCGTTCACCGCGGTGTACGCCTCGGCGCCGAGCAGGAGCGAGTAGGGTCCGCCGACGCCGGCGAGGCGGAGGGCGGTGAGGGCCTGGCTGACCGCCTCGGGGTATTCGCGGACGTCCGGGGGGAGTTGGACCGGCGGGTTGGTGGAGTCGGCGCGGATGCCCTCGATGTGGGCGGCGGGGTAGCCGTCGAAGACGGTGCGGTCCTCGGCGCGGGCGAGGGTGCGGGCGGCGTCCTTGACGGGTTGCCAGTCGGAGTCGCGGGAGCCGCGTTCCACGTCGTCGACGGCGGATCGGCTGACGGTGAAGGGGACCCGGAGTTCGACCACCGGGCGGCTGGTGCGGGCGTGGGCCTGGACGCCGTCGAGGGGTGGGTCGATGGTGGTGAGGTGGCCGGTGCCGACGGCGGCGAGGGTGGGGCCGTCGGGGCCGTTGAGGTCGACCACGCGGCGGCCGGCGATGTGCAGTTTGAAGGTCTGCCGGGCCTCCTCCTCGATCTCCTCCCAGGCGGCGGCGGAGACGGGGGCGAGTTCTCGGTGCAGGTTGCTCATGGTGCGGGTCCTGTTCAGGAGGTCGGCTGTTCAGGAGGCGGCTGGTTCGGGCGGTCGCCGGTTCGGGCGGTGGCCGGTGCGGGCGGCGGCTGTTCAGGAGGTCGGTTTGAGGCTGCCGATGCCGAGGGAGCCGTCCGGGTGGGCCGGGGGCAGGGGCGGGGGCGGGGGCGGGGCGGCCGGGGGCGGAGAGTCCAGGAGGTCGGCGGTCGGGACGAAGAACAGCGAACCGGTGACGGCGGTGGAGAAGTCGAGCAGCCGGTCGGTGGTGCCGGGCGGGCGGCCGAGGAACATGTTGCGCAGCATCTCCTCGGTGACCCCGGGGTCGCGCGCGTAGCCGATGAAGTAGGTGCCGAACTCGCCGCTGCGGTCGAAGGATCCGAAGGGCATGTTGAACCGGAGGATCTTCCGCTCGGCGCCGTCCGGGCCGGTGATCACGGTGAGGGCGACGTGCGAGTCGGCGGGTTTGACGTCGTCGTCCAGCTCGATGTCGGTGAGCTTGGTACGGCCGACGGCCCCCTCCTGCTGCTCGACGCTGAGCGCGTTCCACTTGTCGAGGTCGTGCAGGTACTTCTGGACGATGACGTAGCTGCCGCCGGCGAAGCCCGGGTCCTCCTCCCCCACCACGACGGCGGTCTCGGCCGCGCGGCCCTCGGGGTTCTCGGTGCCGTCGACGAAGCCGAGCAGGTCGCGCTCGTCGAAGTACTTGAAGCCCTGGACGGAGTCGACCACGGTGGCCGCCCCGGCGAGCCGGTCGACCAGGCGGCTCGCGAGTTCGAAGCAGAGGTCCATCCGTTCGGCCCGCAGGTGCAGCAGCAGGTCGCCGGGGGTGGCCGGGGCACGGTGGCGGGGGCCGGCCACCTCCTGGAAGGGGTGGAGTCCGGCGGGACGGGGGCCGGTGAAGAGCCGGTCCCAGAGGTCGGAGCCGATGCCGGTGACGCAGGTGAGGCTGCCCTCGGGGGCCCGGAAGCCGACCGCCCGGCGCAGTCCGGCGAGGTCGGGCAGCAGGTCGCGGACGGTGGGCTCGCCGCCGGGTTCCACGGTGAGGACCAGGAAGATCGCCGCACTGGTCAGCGGGGAGAGCACGGCTTGGGGTTCGGGCTGCACGGCGGGGTTCCTCCTCGGGAGGTTCGCAGGAGGCTCGCGGCGGGCTCTCTCGCTGGGCCGGGGGATGGACGGGTCGTGACAGATCGGTACCAATCTGATCATCCCGACGGCGACCTCGCACGGCGGACGGCCCCACCCGGCGGACGGTGCCCAGCCGACGGACGGTGCGCAGCCGACGGACGGTGCTCAGCCGGGC
Organism: Kitasatospora sp. NPDC098652; assembly: GCF_044760155.1. Classification (NCBI taxonomy): domain Bacteria; kingdom Bacillati; phylum Actinomycetota; class Actinomycetes; order Kitasatosporales; family Streptomycetaceae; genus Kitasatospora; species Kitasatospora sp. NPDC098652. Next base: position 401,082 of record NZ_JBIWAQ010000006.1, on the reverse strand, counting down.
GCGGGAAATGGCGGAGGGGCGGGGCGCTCGGTCGCGCACCCGCCCCTCCGCCTGCCCGCGCCCCTCAGACCCGCAGCGCCGCCAGCTGCTCGGCGAACGGGACCACCTGCTCCGGCACCGCCGCCTCCGCCGCCGGGGCCCGCCCGGCCAGCAGGGCCGCCAGCTCGCCCGCCGCGCGGTCGATCCGGCCCGGCAGGCCGTCGGTGAGCGCGTCGCCCGCCGTGCCCCAGTCGTCGGTGGCCGCGTACACGGCGGTCGGCAGCACCACCGCGCGCAGGTAGCTGAACAGCGGCCGGACGGCGTGCTCCAGGGCGAGCGAGTGCCGCGGCGTGCCGCCGGTGGCGGCGATCAGCACCGGCTTGCCGGTGAGCGCGTCGTGGTCGATCAGGTCGAAGAAGGACTTGAACAGGCCGCTGTAGGAGGCGGTGAAGATCGGCGTCACCGCGATCACCGCGTCCGCTCCCGTCACCGTCCCGATCGCCCCGCGCAGCGCGGCGGCCGGGAAGCCGGTGACGAAGTTGTTGGCGATGTCCACGGCGAGGTCCCGCAGCTCGACGACGGCGACCTCGACCTCCCGACCCTCCAGCCCGAGCCGGCGCACGGTCGACTCGGCGAGCCGGTCGGCCAGCAGCCGCGTCGAGGACGGCTTGCTGAGGCCGGCGCTCACCACGGCCACCTTGAGTGCGGTCACTTGGCCACCTCCACGGTCTGCTCGTCCCGGGCCGCGACCAGCGCGGCGTGGGTCGGCCCGTCCGGGACCTGGGCCGGGCGGCCCTTGGCGAACTCCTCGCGCAGCACCGGCACGACCTCCTCGCCCAGCAGGTCCAGCTGCTCCAGCACGGTCCTGAGCGGCAGGCCGGCGTGGTCCATCAGGAACAGCTGGCGCTGGTAGTCGCCGAAGGTCTCGCGGAAGGTCAGCGTCTTCTCGATGACCTCCTGCGGGCTGCCCACGGTCAGCGGGGTCTGCTCGGTGAACTCCTCCAGCGAGGGCCCGTGCCCGTACACCGGCGCGTTGTCGAAGTACGGGCGGAACTCGCGCACCGCGTCCTGGGAGTTCCTCCGCATGAACACCTGGCCGCCGAGCCCGACCACCGCCTGCTCGGGGGTGCCGTGCCCGTAGTGGGCGTAGCGCTCGCGGTAGAGGTCGATCAGCTTCTGGAAGTGCTCCTTGGGCCAGAAGATGTTGTTCGCGAAGAAGCCGTCGCCGTAGTAGGCGGCCTGCTCGGCGATCTCCGGGCTGCGGATCGAACCGTGCCAGACGAACGGCGGGACGTCGTCCAGCGGGCGCGGGGTGGAGGTGAAGGACTGCAGCGGGGTACGGAAGCGGCCCTGCCAGTCGACGACCTCCTCGCGCCACAGCTGGTGCAGCAGCGCGTAGTTCTCGATCGCGAGCGGGATGCCCTGGCGGATGTCCTTGCCGAACCACGGGTACACCGGGCCGGTGTTGCCGCGGCCCATCATGAGGTCCACCCGGCCGTCGGCGAGGTGCTGGAGCATCGCGAAGTCCTCGGCGATCTTCACCGGGTCGTTGGTGGTGATCAGCGTGGTCGAGGTCGAGAGGATGATGCGGTCCGTCTGCGCGGCGATGTAGCCGAGCATGGTCGTCGGCGAGGACGGGACGAACGGCGGGTTGTGGTGCTCACCGGTCGCGAAGACGTCCAGGCCGACCTCCTCCGCCTTGCGCGCGATGGCCACCATCGCCTTGATCCGCTCGTGCTCGCTGGGGGTGCGGCCGGTGGTCGGGTCGGGGGTGACGTCGCCGACGGTGAAGATTCCGAACTGCATGCTGCTCACCACACTCCAGGAGGTCCAAGTCGTTCAACTTTCAACCACCCTAGCACGCGGCTGCGGATCGTTATTCCCGCGGTTCCCGCCGACAATGGAAGGCGGGCCCCGGCAACGGCCGGAGCCCGCGAAAGGACGGCGAGCCGATGGCGCCGTACATCGCGGTGAGCGCACTGAGCCACGAGGGCCTGGTGCGGGAGCACAACGAGGACAGCCTCACGGTCGGCCCGTGGACGCTCTGCGCCACCGTGACCACCAATCCGCAGACCCTGCTCTTCCCGCTCGGCCCGCCCTGCGTGGTCGCCGTGACCGACGGCCTCGGCGGCCACCCCGGCGGCGAGGTGGCCAGCGCCCTGGTCGCCCGCCGGCTCGCCGCCGCCGGGGGTGGACTGGACGGCGAGGAGGCCGTCCGGGAGGAGCTCCAGGAGTGCAACCGGGCGGTCTACGCGGCCGCCGCCGGGGAGCCGGAGCTGGCCGCGATGGGGACCACGGTCGCCGGGCTGGTGCTGCTGCCCGACCGGGCCGTGGTCTTCAACGTGGGCGACAGCCGGGTCTACCGGATCAGCAGTGACGGCCCCGAGCCGCCGCACACTGAGCCGCCCACTGAGCCGTCGGCGCAGGAGCGGTCAGCACGGGGACGGCCGGCACGGGAACGTCCGGGCCCGGCGCGGGAGACCCCGACGCAGAGCAGCCCGGCACCGGTGAGGCTGGAGCGGGTCAGCGTGGACGACAGCCCGCCGCTGCCACCCGGCCGGCGCACCACCCCGCTGGTCACCCAGACCCTGGGCGGCTCGCTCGGGCTCACCTTCGTCGAACCGCACGTACGGGTCGCGCCGCTCGCCGCCGGCGACCGCTACCTGGTGTGCAGCGACGGCCTGACCGACCCGGTGCCCGAGGAGGAGCTCGCCGAACTGCTCGCCCGCGCGGACGGGCCCTCCGACCGGGCCGACGGCAGGGCCGCCTTCGAGCTGTGGAAGGCGGCCGTCGAGGCGGGCGGCCCGGACAACATCACCCTGGCACTGGTGCGGATCGGCGAGTGATCGCGCGCGGCACCACCGGGGAACGCCGGAACGCCGTACTGATGGTTAATCAGTACGGCGTAACAGCAAGCGAGTTGAGCCACCGAAGGGCGGCACCGCCCTGCTACTTGCGCAGCAGCAGGATCACCCCGGCCGTCGCCAGGCCGACCAGCACGGCGGCCGCGCCGTACGCCAGGCGGTGCGCCTTCAGCACCGGCAGGAAGCGGTCCACCGCGTAGCGACCCGGGCCGGTCAGCGCCAGGGCGGCGGCGCCCGCCGTCAGCAGCAGCTCGTACTCGCTGCCCTTCGGGGCGAAGAAGCCGCCGCCCCAGGTGACGGCGATCGCGTTGACCATCGTGCCGACGATCGCGGCGCCCGCCAGCGGGGTCAACAGGCCGACAGCGAGGCCGAGTCCGCCCAGGACCTCGGTCAGGCCGGCCACCACGGCCATGGCGTTGCCGGCCGGGTAGCCGCTCATGGTGAAGAACTGACCGGTGCCGTCGATCCCGCCGCCCCCGAACCAGCCGAACAGCTTCTGGCTGCCGTGAGCGGCCATGGTCAGGCCGAGCGCCAGGCGCAGGAGCAGGAGTCCGGCGTCGTAGGCGTGCGGGGAGGTCGTCGCGGACCCGGAGCCGTCCCGCGCGAAGCGGGCGGCGAGGCCGGTCGGGCCGGTGGGACTGGTGGCGGCGGTCGTGCTCGGGCTGCTGCTCGGCATGCGCGTCTCCATCGATCGGGGTCGGTCGTAGGGGTGCGTGTGGTGATGCGGCCGGGCGGGGCGGAACACACCGCGCCTCTAGTTGAAACTTGAACCGGCTGCTCTCCGACCGTACCGTGGAGTTCGAATTTGAACAACTGACGGTGCATGGACGACTCGCGAACCCCACCGGGGCCGGGGCAGGGTGGAGACATGGCTCACCGCAGGCAACACCAGCCGGCCAAGCGGTCCGGCACGCCCTACCCCGAGGCACTCGCCGCCTTCGACGAGCGGGTCCGGCTGGTCGCCCCCAGCCACTGGGACTCCCCCACCCCGTGCGCCGACTGGACGGTGCGGGACCTGGTCAACCACCTCACCGCCGAACAGCTCTGGGTGCCCGACCTGCTGATGGGCGCCACCATCGCCGAGGTCGGCGGCCGCTACGACGGCGACGTGCTCGGCGACGATCCGGTCGCCGCCTGGAGCTCCGCCGCCGAAGCCGCCCGGCAGGCCTGGGAGGTGCCCGGCGCCACCGAACTCACCGTCCACCTCTCCTTCGCGGACGTCTCCGGGCAGTACTACCTGGACCAGCTCACCGCCGACCTGGTCGTCCACACCTGGGACCTCGCCGAGGCCATCGGCACCCGCACCCGCCTCCCGGCCGGCCTGGTGGACTTCGCGCTCGGCGAGATCGGCGGCTACGGCGACCTCTCCGGCAGCGGACTGTTCGACCCGCCGCTGCCGGTGCCCGCGGACGCCACCCCGCAGACCCGGCTGCTGGCCCTCACCGGACGGCGGGACGGCGGCTGAGCAGGGACTTTCCGTACGGAACCCGAGCCCGGCGGCAGCCGGACCGAGGGTTCCGCGCGGCGGCGCCGGATACTGGACAGTACGGGGGGGCGAGTCCTGATCCCGGACGAGAGGCGGGCACGCCATGAGCCGCAGGCCGGACATCCTCGGCGAGTTCACCGCCGACCACAAGGCGGCCACCGACCTGCTCGACCGCGCCGAGGCGGCGCCGGCCGGCTCGGCCGAGCGCGGCGAGCTGGTCACCAGACTGACCGATCTGCTGTTCAGCCACTGCGCCGCCGAGGAGGAGCACCTCTTCCCGCTCGTCCAGCACGACGTGCCCGAGGGCGGCACCCTGGTGTTCAGCAGCATCCACGACCACCTGGCGATCGGGCAGTACCTCGCCGACCTGCAAGGAGTCGGCCCGGCCGACCCGGCCTTCGACACCCTGCTGCGCGGCCTCGGCGACACCCTCCGGCGGCACCTCACCGGCGAGGAGAAGACGGTCTTCCCGGCCGCCCGCAAGGCCCTGCCCGTAGCGACCCGCGCGGCGCTCGGCGAACGGCTCCGGGCGCAGCGGGCGGACGTCGAGTCGGCAGGCAGCGAAGCTTCGGGCAGCGAACCGGCAGGCACCCAACCGGCCGGCGCCGAGCCTTCGGGCACTGGCCCCTCGGGCTGAGGCCGCTCAGCTCTTCGGGCTGATCACCGCGAAGCGGGCGCCCTCACGGTCCCGCAGCCGGGCCACCCGGCCGTACGGGGAGTCGAAGACCGGGCCGATCCCCGCGCCGCCCAGCTCCACGGCCCGCGCCACCGCCCGGTCGGTGTCGGGGACGGCGAAGGAGACCTCCCAGTGCGGCGGCGGGCCGGCCGGGCCCTCCGCCTGCTCCTTGGCCAGCGCCGCGACGCTGTGCCCCTCCGCGCGCAGCACCACCCGGTCGTGCTCCCAGCGGACCTCGAAGCGCTCCGGGTCCCGGCCGTCCCAGCGGAACACCTCGCCGTAGAACAGCGCCGCCGCGAACGGGTCCGGGGTGCGCAGCTCGATCCAGACCGGCGCACCCGGCAGGTTCAGCCTCCGGGCCCGGCCCAGCGGGCCCTCCCAGATGCCGAACACCGCCCCGGCCGGGTCCGCCGCGAAGGCCACCCGCCCGGCGTCGAAGGCCAGCGGGCCGACCGCCAGGGTCGCGCCGCGCTCGCGCACCGCGTCGGCGGCGGCGTCGGCGCTCTCCGTCCCGAAGTAGCTGGTCCAGGAGACCGGCACCGCCCCGAGGCCCGCCACCCCCAGCCCGGCCACCGCCTCCCCGCCGGTCACCGCGTGCACGTACGGGCCGAAGCGCTCCGGCCCGGGCTCGAACTCCCAACCCAGCAGCGGACCGTAGAACCCCGTGGCACTCTCCAGGTCCCGGGCCATCAGGCTCACCCAGCACGGAACGGCCGCCACGCAGCGCACCTTCGCGGTCGTCTCCTCGCTGCCCATCGCGGACCTCCTCGCCGACCCGGCCGCCGGGCCCCTCCCGACTCCCGCGGCCCACCGGCCGCCCGGGACGCCCACACCCTACGGCGGCCGGGGTAGCCCGTCCGGGAAGGCACGACCAGGCTCAGCGCACCCAGTTCTTGAGCGGCTCGGTGTCCAGGGTGATGCCGACCGGGTCGGGCAGGCGGACGCTCCTGCCGAAGGGGAGGGTCTGGACGGTCTCGTAGCGGACGCCGTCCGGCTGGCTGTGGACGACGACTTCGGCGGAATCGCGGTCGATCAACAGGTAGACGGGGATCCCGGTCTCGGCGTACGCGCGGGGCTTCTCGACGCGGTCACGGCGGTCCGTGTCGGAGTCGTAGGAGGTGACCTCGACAACCATCAGGACGCCATCGGCATTCGCCCACTCCCCCTGACTGCCGAACGTGCCGCTCGGCGCGAGCGTGCCGTCGGGGCGCGCGTGGCCGCCGCGGCAGGTCTCGACCTTCAACCCCTGGTCGTACAGCCACAACTCAGGACGCGACTGGATGCAGATCCGCATCAGCCACTCGGTGATCAGGCCGTGGTCTCCGTCCGGCACGGGCTTGACCCCCAGCTTCCCGTTGATGAACTCCGGCCAGATGCCTTCGACGGTCCGGCCCAGTCGGCGGACGAACTCCTCGAACTGCTCGGGCAGCATCTGGGGGCGTTCGGAGATCGCGGTCACGGGCTCTGCTCCTTCGCCTGGGCACCCGCCGGGTGCAACGAGCGCACCGGCGAGTGGATACGCGGGCGGCCGGTTCTGACGACAGCCGACCGCATCCCATCCACACATGGATGTGACGCAGGTCACAGCGCGGGAGGAAATTGCGGGGACGGATTCCCCGTTTCCGAGTACGTTGGAGAAAGCGGGGAGAACTTCCCCGGTATCCTGGAGGAGCAGTCGCCATGACCACCGTCGCCGCAGAGCCGGCCCGTTCCACGGGGAGTGTGCGCACGCCGAAGTTGCGTGCGGACGCGAGCCGGAACCGGGAGCGGATCGTGCTGGCGGCCCGGGACGCGTTCGTCGAGCACGGTGCCGAGGTGCCGCTGGACGAGATCGCGAAGCGGGCGGGGGTCGGCAATGCCACGCTGTACCGGAACTTCCCGGACCGCACGGCGCTGATCCAGGAAGTGGCGCTGCTCGTCAAGAACCGCATCCTGGCCCTCGCCGAGACGGCGACGGCCGAGGCGGACGCGGGAGTGGGCGGCGGTCCGTTCGACGCTCTGCAGCGGTTCGTGCACGCGACCGTGGCGGAGAAGGTCGGCGGGCTCTGCGCCGTCTTCACCAGTACCGTCGATCCGGACGACCCGGAGTTGACCGAGACGCGGGAGCGCCTGCGGTCCGCCGTGAGCGGACTGATGGAGCGCGCCCGGGCCACCGGCGAACTCCGGCCGGACGTCGACCACGGGGACCTGTTCGTCGCGATGAGTCAGCTGACCCGGCCGCTGCCGGGCACCTCCTGCCAACTGCTCGACGAGTTCGTCCACCGCCACCTGCAGCTGTTCCTGGACGGCCTGCGCGCGCCGGCCCGCTCGACGCTGCCCGGCCGGGCCGCGACCTTCGAGGACTTCCGCCCTCGGCACTGACCGACCACCTGGACCCACCACTGATCCGAGTCCGATCCGACCCACTCGCACCCCACCTTCCGCGACCTTCCGCGCGACTGACCGGAGTCGTCTCCGGGCGCCTCCGCGCGCCCTCGCACCCGTACGGCAACCTGCCGTTCCCGTACGGCAGTTGACCGTTCTCGCACACCACGCACCGTGAAATGGGTACCCCCATGTCTCAGACCGACGCCGCACAGGCGACGATCCCCGATCCCAGGCGCTGGAAGGCGCTGATCTTCATCGGCCTCGCCCAGCTGATGGTCGTCCTCGACGCCACCATCGTGAACATCGCCCTGCCGTCCGCCCAGACCGACCTGGGCATATCCGACGGCAACCGCCAGTGGGTGATCACCGCCTACGCGCTGGCCTTCGGCGGCCTGCTGCTGTTCGGCGGCCGGATCGCGGACCTCTGGGGCCGCCGGCGGACCTTCATCGTCGGCCTGACCGGCTTCGCCCTCGCCTCCGCGCTCGGCGGCGCCGCGGCCAACACCGCGATGCTGCTCGGCGCCCGTGCCCTCCAGGGCGTGTTCGGCGCCCTGCTCGCGCCGGCCGCGCTGTCCCTGCTCGCCGTGACCTTCACCGAGGCCAAGGAGCGCGCCAAGGCGTTCGGCATCTACGGGGCGATCGCCGGTGGCGGTGGCGCCATCGGCCTGATCCTCGGCGGCGCGCTGACCGAGTACCTGAACTGGCGCTGGACCTTCTTCGTCAACATCCCCTTCGCCATCGTGGCCATCGCCGGCGCCGTCATGGTGATCCGCGAGCCGGCCGGCGGCCGCAACCGCAACAAGCTGGACATCCCCGGTGTGCTGCTGGTGACCACCGGCCTGGTCTCGCTGGTGTACGGCTTCACCCGCGCCGAGTCCAGCGGCTGGACGGCCGGCAGCACCATCGCGCTGTTCGCCGCGGCCGTCGTCCTACTGGGCGCCTTCGTGCTCGTGGAGCGCTCCGTGGCCGCCCCGCTGCTGCCGCTGCGCGTGGTGCTGAACCGCAACCGCGGCGGGGTCTACCTGTCCCTGGGCATGGCCGTGATCGGCATGTTCGGCCTGTTCCTCTTCCTGACCTACTACCTGCAGGTCGTGCGCGGCTACAGCCCGGTGCTGACCGGCGTCGCCTTCCTGCCGATGGTGGCGGGCATGATCACCGGCTCGACCCAGATCGGCGCCCGGCTGATGACCCGCGTCCCGGCGCGCTACCTGATGGCGCCGGGCTTCCTGACCGCCTCGGTCGGCATGTTCCTGCTGACCCACATCGGCCTGGACACCTCGTACCCGGCGCTGATCCTGCCCGGTCTGGTCCTGATGGGCCTGGGCATGGGCACCGCCTTCATGCCGGCGATGAGCCTCGCGACCCACGGCGTCCAGCCGCGTGACGCGGGCGTGGCCTCGGCCATGGTCAACACCTCGCAGCAGGTCGGCGGCGCCATCGGCACCGCGCTGCTGAACACCATCGCGGCCAGCGCCACCACCAGCTGGCTGACCTCGCACCACGCCGCCGCGGCGGACAAGGCGGTGCAGCTCCAGGGCATGGTGCATGGCTTCTCGACCGCGATCTGGGTGTCCTTCGGGATCCTGGTGGCGGCCGCCACCGTCGCCTTCACCCTGATCAACGCCGGCCAGCCCGGCGCCGCGGGTGCGGACTCGGGTGCGGCGAAGAGCGACGAGGTGCCGGTGCTGGTGCACTGACCCTCGCGGGCCCCACGGGGTGACTCGGGTGCGCATGCGGCCCGTTCGGTGTCTTCCACGACACCGGGCGGGCCGCTCGCCGTTTCCGGACCGCTCGCCGTTTCGGGGCGGGCCGCCCTTTCCGAGCAGGCCGTCCGTAAACGGCGAGCCGCGACGGAACGGGCCCCGGGTAGAAGTGGGGATCAGTCCCCGATTATTGTGACCTCAGTGCGAATCGGGGACTGATCCCCGCTTCCTTCGGACTGAGGTGCGTGCACATGACCCGGAATCAGAACCCAGGGCGGGGGCAGCGGGCCGCCGACTGGGCGGACGGCCGGCTGGGGATCTACTCCCTCGCCAGGGCCAACCTGCGCAAGATCTTCCCGGACCACTGGTCCTTCATGCTGGGCGAGATCTGCCTCTACACCTTCCTGATCATCATCCTGACCGGTGTCTGGCTGACCCTGTTCTTCAAGCCGAGCATGGGCGAGGTGGTCTACAGCGGCTCGTTCGTCCCGCTCAAGGGCGTCCCGATGTCCGAGGCCTACGCCTCCACCGTGGACATCAGCTTCGAGGTCCGCGGCGGGCTGCTGATCCGGCAGATCCACCACTGGGCGGCGATCGTCTTCGTCGCGGCCATGTTCGTGCACATGATGCGGGTGTTCTTCACCGGCGCGTTCCGCAAGCCGCGCGAGATCAACTGGGTCTTCGGCTTCCTGCTGCTGTTCCTCGGCATGCTGGACGGCTTCTTCGGCTACTCGCTCCCGGACGACCTGCTCTCCGGCACCGGGATCCGGTTCATCGAGGGCGTGGTGCTGGCCGTGCCACTGGTCGGCACCTACATCCAGATGTTCCTGTTCGGCGGGGAGTTCCCCGGGCACGACATCATCCCGAGGTTCTTCACCATCCACGTCCTGCTGATCCCGGGCATCATGCTCGGCCTGCTGGTCGCGCACCTGATCCTGGTCTTCTACCACAAGCACACCCAGTGGGCGGGCCCCGGCAGGACCGAGAAGAACGTCGTCGGCATGCCGCTGATGCCGGTGTACATGGCGAAGGCCGGCGGCTTCTTCTTCCTGGTCTTCGGGATCGTCGCGCTGATGGCCGCGATCGCCACGGTCAACCCGATCTGGGCGTACGGCCCGTACCGGCCCGACCAGGTCTCCACCGACGCCCAGCCCGACTGGTACATGGGCTTCGCCGAGGGCCTGATCCGGGTGATGCCGGGCTGGGAGATCGGCCTGTGGGGGCACACCCTCAACCTCGGGGTGCTGATCCCGTTCACGCTGTTCCCGGTGATCCTCGGCGCAATCGCGGTCTACCCGTTCGTCGAGAGCTGGGTGACGAACGACGCCCGGGAGCACCACCTGCTCGACCGGCCGCGCAACGCACCGGTCCGCACCGCCCTCGGCGCGGCCTGGATCAGCGTCTACCTGGTGATGCTCGCGGGCGGCGGCAACGACCTCATTGCCACCCATCTGCACCTGTCGCTCAACTCCATCACCTACGCGGTGCGGATCGGCTTCTTCGTCGTCCCGGTCGTCGTCTTCGTCGTGACCAAGCGCTGGTGCCTGGGCCTGCAACGGCGGGACCGCGACAAGGTGCTGCACGGGCGGGAGACCGGCGTCATCAAGCGGCTGCCGCACGGCGAGTTCACCGAGGTGCACGCCGGGCTGGCGCCCGCCGAACTGCACCGGCTCACCTCGCACGAGCAGCCCCGCCCCCTCGAACTGCCGCCCGCGGTCGACGAGAATGGAGTGGCCCGGCCCGCGGGCGCGCTCACCCGCACCCGCGTGCGGCTGTCCCGCGGGTTCCACGGCGAGCACGCCCGGATCGAGAAGCCCGGCGTCGAGGAGTACCGCGAGATCACCGAGGGCCACGGTCACCACTGACCCCGCCCCCCTGTGCGAGGGAGGAGATCATGCACGACCCCACCGACCGGCTCGCCGACAGCAGGTACCTCCTGCTGACCACCTTCGGCGACGACGGCAGCCGACTGGACTCCCAGCTGTGGGTGGTCGCGGACGGCCCGGCGCTCGGCGTCTGGACCCCGGCCCACTCCGGCGAGGCCGAACGGATCCGCCGCCACCCACGGGTGCTGATCGGCCCCTGCGACGCCCACGGGCGCCCCACCGGCCGCCGGCTCCCGGCCCGCGCCCGGCTCTGCGACGCCGACGCGACCGCGCGCTACCGCACCTCGCTGATCAACAAGTACGGCCTCACGGCGCTGATCGCGCTGGCCCGCAGCCGGTTCCGGGTCGGGCTGTCCGGCACGGTCGGGATCCGGATCACCCCGAACGAGCTGGAGCAGCGGCTGGTCGGGCCGGAGTGGCGGCCGCCGGGGACGTACTGCGTCAACTGAGTCAACTGAGCGGTGCGGAAGGGCTTTCGGGCGCCTCGGCGCCCGCCGGGTGCCGGGACCCGTGGGGACGGGGGCCCGGCACCCGACGTTTCCGGACGCTCGGCGTTGCCGGGCGCACCACGCTTGGGCGCGCTCGCGTCTCCCCTCGCACGGGGTGCGGGGAGCCTCGCGGATCAGGCCCCGTCGTCCGGTGCCCGGGCGAGGTCCCCCGGTTCACAGGCCTCCCGGCCGGTCCCCACGTGCACGACCCTGACCGCCCGTTCGGGGCCGCCGGGGACGACCCGCTGCTCGTGCCCGCAGCGCGGACAGATCAGCGGGATGCGCGGCCGGTTCGGGTCCCGTCCGGCTCGGCCCTGGCCGCCGTCCGGGTGCGGGGCGGTCACGAGAGCGGGTGGGTCGGGACCGGGCTGACGTCCTGGATCTCGCCGTGGGCCTTGGTGAGCAGCTGCGAGGCGAGGTCGTTGAGTGCGCGGGCGCCCGCGATCTCCTCGCCCACCCGCAGCTGTTCCGGGTCGGAGGGGTGGCGGCTGCTGTAGCCGTGGGCCCGCACCTCCGTACCGTCGCCGAGCCTCAGCAGGGCGGCGGCGCTGGTCCGCGCGCCCTCCTCGCGGAACTCCATCTCGATGTGCCAACCGACCAGAGTCTGCATGGCGGATCACCTCCATCGGTTACTCCTCCAGAGTGCGCCGCACCCAGCGTGAACACCAGGCCAGCCGGACCGGGGCCAGGTTGAACATGTTCAACTCGGCGACGTAGAGTCGCGGACGAAGGGTATTTGAACGCGTTCAAGAGGGGGTGTGCCCGCCATGGACAAGGGCACGACCGAACTGGTCGACCTGCTGGTCCTGCTCGGTATGGGCGCCGTCCTGCCGCTCGGCCTGGCCCTCGTCGACGAACCCGGGCTGGCCCGGATCCGCCGGCTCTGGCCGCTCGCCGCCGTCCCCGGGGCGCTGTCGCTCTGGCTGCCGCGCGGCGGTCTCGCCACCGCCACCGCCGTCCTCTACGCCCTCGGCACCCTGGCCGTCGCCCTGCACGCGCCCCGGCGACTGGCCCGCACCCGCTCGCTCGCCCCCGCCGAGATCGCCGTGCTCACCGCACTCGCCGCGCCCTCGGTGGCCGGGGTCGCCCTGGTCGCCGAACGCTCCGGCTACCCGCTGTTCGGCTTCGAACCGCACATCCTGGCACTGACCGTCCCGCACTTCCACTACGCCGGATTCACCGCCGCGCTGGTCGCCGGACTGGTCTGCCGCGCCTCGGCGCCCGGCTCCACGGCGGCCCGCTGCGCGGCGCTCAGCGTCCCGGCCGGCACCCTGCTGGTGCTCGCCGGGTACTTCCTCGGCAACTGGTGGCAGTTCGCCGGGGCGGTCGTGCTGAGCAGCGGGATGTGGCTGGTCGGCCTGGTCAGCTGGCGCGACCTGCGCACCCGCTCGGCCGACCCGGTCACCGCCGGGCTGCTCACCGTCTCCTCGGGCGTGCTGGCGCTCACCATGCTGCTCGCCCTGTGGTGGGCGCTCGGCCGGGCCGCCGGACTCCCCCACCCCACCCTGGCCTGGATGGCCGCCACCCACGGCCTCGGCAACGCGCTCGGCTTCGCGCTCTGCGCGCTCCTCGCCTGGCGCCGGATCACCACCGCGGAGGACGCCCGATGAACGACCACAGCACCCCCGGGACCGGCCACGGCCACCCCGGGACCGGCCACAGCCACCCCACGACCGACTACAGCTACCCCGAGCAGGGCGCCAGCCGCACCGGCGAGCTGCCCGCCGGCTACCACCACCTGCGGCACCGGGCCCCGATCGGCCACGGCCGCGCCGCCCTGGAGGTCGCCGGGGCCGCGCTGCTCGGCTGGCGGATGCACCGGCTGGCCGGCGTCCGGATCGACGCGGAGGCCGACCGGGCGGCCCCGGGCGTCGCCGTCCGCTGCGCGATCGGCGTCGGCCCGCTGCGGGCGGGCGCGCCCAACCGGGTGCTGGCCGTCGACGACGGCCCGGACCGGTACGGATTCACCTACGGGACCAGGCACGGGCACCTCGGCCGGGGCGAGGAGACCTTCCTGGTCGAGCTGGCGCCCGACGGGACGGTCTGGTTCGGCGTCACCGCGTTCAGCCGGCCGGTCGCCTGGTGGGCCCGGCTGGTCGGCCCGCTGTTCCCGCTCCTCCAGCACGCCTTCGCCCGGCGCTGCGGCCGGGTGCTGGCGGCGGTCGCGGCGGACGCGGTGCAGGGCGGACCGCGCTGAGCCCCACCCGGCGGCGGCCCGAATCCGCCTGCCGTCCGAACCGGGCCTGCGGCATGATCGCCGGATGACACCGCCGCCCACGGTGCCGGTTCCGGCCCCCGGGCGGACGCCCCCGAGGACGGCGAGGAGCCGACGCCGTGACCAGCTTCCACACCCACCGGGCCCTGGTGCTCGACACCGCGCTGCCCGTCCACCGACGCCACAGCGCCCTGCGCACCTGCCTGACCGGCTTCGCCCCGTACGGCCTGCGGGCGACCTACCACCACCTGACCCTCAGCGCCCGGATGCCCCGGCGCCTGGAGGCCGACCCGCAGTCCCTGGTGCGGGCGGTGGAGGAACTGCACGAGGCGCGGCAGCTGTGGCTGGCCCGGGCGGAGCGGTACGCGGCGCAGCGGCGGGCCGAGAAGCGGGACGGCCGCCGGGCGGCGACGCCGGTGTGGTGGAACCAGCCCCGGTGGACCTCGCCGAACGACGCCTGGCGCCACGACCCCTTCCTGCACCCGGCGTTGAGCCTGCCCGACTACGTCCGACGGCAGAACGCGCTGTTGGACGGGGCCACACTGCCGGGCTGCCCGGCCTGCGGGGAGGAGGGACCCGCGGTGGAGGTGTCGACCGGCCACGACCGGGCCGAACTGTGCCGCACCTGCGCCCGGGTGCTGGTGCCCTGCCCGTGCGGCCGGAGGCACAGCTTCCGGCCGGAGCTGCGGGTCGACTGGGGCCGGACCTGGCGGCGGGAGCACACGACCGACGACGGCGAGCCCCGCCCGCACTGGCCCGAGCACCTGGGCACGGCCCGGATCGAGCGCCTGGTCAGGTACGACGGGCCGCACCCGGGGTGCTGAGCCGCCCTGCCGGTGCCCCGTACCCGGTCATGTGCCCCGTGCCCGGTCACCCCCGGTGCGCGGGGACGGAGACCAGCAGGGTGTCGGAGTTCTGGACCCGCACCTCGAAGTGGTCGATGGCGCCCGGCTGCATGGCCGCACCGCCGGTGGTGCGCAGCACACCCGGGGCGTCGGGTTCGCCGTAGCCGTCCGCCGGGACGTACCAGGTGGTGACCGTCTGGTGCTCGCCGCCGTGCGAGACGGCGACCAGCCGGCAGGTCAACGGGCCCTGCACGCCGGAGAGTTGCAGGTTGACCCGGCTGCCCCAGGTGGTGCCGTCGACACCGACGGTGGCCTTGGCCCCGGTGGCCGGGTCGCTGGCGCTGAACTGCTCGGCGACGGCGACCACGGCGGGCGTGGTCTCCGCGGTGAGCACCGCGGCCGTGACGGCCGGGCCGGCCGCGACCATCGCGGTCGCGGCCAGGGCGAGCACCAGCCGCCGCACCCGGCCACGCCGCCGGCCGGCCGTGACCTCGGCGATCAGCCGGTCCAGGAGCCGCCCGTCCGGCGTCGGCGCGAAGTCGGCCGGGTCCAGTCCGGCGGCCCGCGCGGACGCCACGTACTCGCCCAACATCGGCTCCACGAAGCCCAGTTCGCCGACCTGTCCGGTGCACTGCGGGCAGTCCGCCAGGTGCAGCTCGAAGCCCGCGCGCTCGGCGGGCTCGAGCAGGCCGAGGACGTACGACGCGACGTCCAGGTGCTCGGAGCCACCGGACGGGCCACCGGGCGGGCCGGGGGCGGGGGCGGGCCGCTCGATCACGATGTCACTCCCCGTTCCTCCAGCGCGAGCCTGAGCGAGCGCAGTGCGTAGAACACCCTCGACCGGACGGTCCCGGCCGGGATGCCGAGGACGGCGGCCGCCTCCTTCGCGGTGCGGCCCTTGAGGTAGGTCTCGACGATGATCTCCCGGTGGGCGGGCGAGAGGTCGGCGAGCGCGTCGGCGACGGTCATCATCCGCAGCGCCCGGTCGATCTCGTCCTCGGCGGGCAGCTGTTCCAGGACCGACGCGTCCACCTCGTGCGGGCGGGCGGCGGCGCTGCGGTGGTCGTCGATCACGATCCGGCGGGCCACGGTGACCAGCCAGGGGCGCAGCGAGCCGGCCTGCGGGTCGAGCCGGTGGATGTTGCGCCAGGCCCGGACCAGGGTCTCCTGGACGACGTCCTCGGCGCGCTGCCGGTCCCCGGCGACCAGGTGGAGCACGAAGCCGAACAGCGGACCGGCATGCTCGCGGTACAGGGCCCGCATCAGCTCCTCGTCCGCGGCCCCCGGGCCGTGTGCGGCGGGGTGCTCATCGGTCACCACTTCATCGTTGCGCACCCGGGCCTCCCGGTCGAGGGCGGTGGTCGGTAGTGGGTGGTGGTGGTCGGGCGGCCGTCGGTCAGTAGCCCGACGACGGCGGGGTGGGTGTCGGTGTGGGGGTGCTCGGCGCGGGGGTGGCGGGCGCCGGGGTGCCGCCCGGCATCGCCTTGCCGCCGGTCGGGGTCACCGCGAACCACTGACCGGCCACGCCCTCGCCCTTGGTGTCGCCGGGCTTGGTGTCCGGCGAGTAGCGGTAGACCGGCCAGCCGTTGACGGTGACCTGCTTGGTGCCGTCGTCGCGGGTGAAGCTGCCGACCAGCTTGCTGTCGATGCCCTTGACCGTGATGTCGCCGTTGGCGTGCTCGGGCGGCCAGAGGGTGGCGCAGTTACCGTTGCAGTACGAGTCCGAGGGGTTGCTCTGGTCCTGGTCGAAGCGGTAGAGCGTGAAGCCCGCACTGTCGGTGACGATGGTGCCGAGCTTGGGGTCGTCGGCGGTCCGGAGGGTGGCGGCGGCCGGGGCGCCGGCGCTGCTCGACGGGCTCGGTGCGCTCGACTTGCCCGATCCGGACGACCCGCAGCCGGCGACCAGGGCCGCCGCGGCGAGGCCGGAGGCGGCGAGCACAGCGGCCCGGCGGCTGCGGGGTGTGGTGCTGCGCATGGGGAGCCTCCCGCGTCGGTGAACGGACTGGACACCCCTCAGTACGGACGGTGGCCGCCCGGTGCTCAGTCCCGGCCGGGCCCGGAATACCCCGTCGGGCATCACCGTTGTCCCGGGCGCATGATCCGTACCGGCACCTTCGGAAGGGAAGGATCCGCGAGATGAGCAACACGGTCGAGCTGACCACCGAGAACTTCGACGACATCATCCCCGGCCCGGAGGGCAAGGACTTCGTCCTGATCGACTTCTGGGCCGGGTGGTGCGGGCCGTGCCGCCAGTTCGCCCCGGTGTACGAGAAGGCCGCGGAGCGGCACTCGGACCTCGTCTTCGCCAAGGTCGACACCGAGGCCCAGCAGGAGCTGGCCGCCGCGTTCGGCATCCAGTCGATCCCCACGCTGGCCATCATCCGCGAGGGCGTGCTGATCTTCTCCCAGGCCGGGGCGCTGCCGGAGCCGGTGTTCGAGGACCTGATCGGCCAGGCCCGCGAGCTGGACATGACCGAGGTCAAGCGCAAGGTGGCGCAGGAGCAGGCGGCTGAGGGCCAGGCCTGAGCCCTGAGCCCTGAGCCCCGAACCTGAGCCCTGAGCCGCGCCGGGAGCACCGGGGACGGGGGCCCCACCGCGGAAGGACGGTCCACCATGACCACGTTCGTACTGGTTCCCGGATTCTGGCTCGGCGCCTGGGCCTGGGACGAGGTGGCCGCGCCGCTGCGCGCGGCCGGGCACCGGGTCTTCCCGGTGAGCCTGCCCGGGCTGGCCGAACGGGCCGGTGAACAGGGCGACTTCGGGCTGGAGGAGCACATCGCGGACCTGGCCGACCTGCTGGTGCGCGAGGACCTGTGGGACGTGCTGCTGGTCGCGCACAGCGGCGCCTGCGCCCCCGTCGGCGGGGTCGCGGACCGGATGCCGGAACGGATCCGGCGGGTGGTCTACCTGGACAGCGGGCCGATGGCGGACGGCGGTTCGGTGTACGACCTGTGGCAGCCCGACTTCCGGGCCGAGGCCGACGCCACCGCGGTCGACGGCCGGCTCCCGATGCCCTCCTGGGAGTACATGGCCGCCCACGGCTCCAGCACCGAGGGCCTGGACGGGGCCGCGCTGGAACGGATCCGCACCCGGCTCACCCCGCACCCGGTCGGGGCGTACCGGGACCGGCTCCGGCTGACCGGCGCCGGGGCCGCCCTGCCACAGGCCCTGGTCACCTGCTCCTTCCCACTCGACCGGGTGCGGGAGATGATCGCGTCCGGCCACCCGTGGTTCGTCGGGATGGCCGGGCCGAACTGGGAACTGCGCGAACTTCCCACCGGGCACTGGCCGATGTTCTCCCGCCCGGCCGACACCGCCGCGCTGCTCGCGGAACTCGCGGCGATCTGATCACGGTTGGCGTGTTCGCCCGCGCTCCGGCCGGTCCGCGTCGCAGGATGGGGCGCACGCCGCACCCGGCCAGGGGCCGGGCGACCCGCGAGACCACGGAGGACGGGACATGACCAGCAGCACCACCGGGGAGTACGACGTCATCGTCCTGGGCGCCGGGCCGACCGGCGAGAACGTGGCCGACCGGACCGTCGCCGCGGGCCTGAGCACGGTGATCGTGGAGGCCGAACTGGTCGGCGGCGAGTGCTCGTACTGGGCCTGCATGCCGAGCAAGGCGCTGCTGCGCCCGGCCGCCGCACTGGACGACGCCCGCGCGGTGGGCGGCGCCCGGCAGGCGGTCGGCGACGGCCGGCTGGACGCGGCGGCGGTGCTGGCCCGGCGGGACTCCTTCACCTCGCACTGGAAGGACGACGGCCAGGTGCAGTGGCTGCGGGACACCGGCATCGAGCTGGTCCGCGGCCACGGCCGGCTGGCGGGCGTACGGACGGTCACGGTGGAGGAAGAGGACGGCACCGAGCGGGTGCTCACCGCCCGGCACGCCGTCGTCGTGTGCACCGGCAGCCGCCCGGTGCTGCCGGCCACCGTGCCCGGGCTGGCGGAGGCGCACCCGTGGACCAACCGGGAGGCGACCGGTTCGCCGACCGTCCCCGGGCGGCTCGCGGTGGTCGGCGGCGGGGTGGTCGGCGTGGAGATGGCCACCGCCTGGCGGGCGCTCGGCTCCGAGGTGGTGCTGCTGGTGCGCGGTGACGCGCTGCTGCCGCGGATGGAGCCCTTCGCGGGCGAGCTGGTGGCCGAGGGGCTGCGGGAGGCCGGCGTGGACCTCCGCTTCGGCACCGAGGTGAGGGCGCTGGAGCGGGCCGACGCCACCGGGCCGGTGGTGCTGACGCTCTCCGGCGGCGAGCGGCTGACCGTCGACGAGGTGCTGTACGCCACCGGCCGGGCCCCGCGTACCGCCGACATCGGGCTGGAGCAGGTCGGGCTGCGGCCGGGGAACTGGCTGGACGTGGACGACAGTTGCACGGTGCTGGGCGTGGACGGCGAGTGGCTGTACGCCGCCGGGGACGTCAACCACCGGGCACTGCTCACCCACCAGGGCAAGTACCAGGCCCGGATCACCGGTGCGGCGATCGCCGCCCGGGCCGAGGGGCGCGCACTGGACACCTCGCGCTGGGGCGCGCACTCCGCGTCCGCCGACCTCGCCGGAGCGCCGCAGGTGGTGTTCACGCGGCCCGAGGTCGCGGCCGTCGGCCTGACCCTGGCCGCGGCCGAGCGGCTCGGCCTGCGGGTCAAGGCCGTCGACCACGAGATCGGCAAGGTCGCCGGGGCCTCGCTCTACGCCGACGACTACCGCGGCCGCGCCCGGGTGGTCTACGACCTGGACCGGCAGGTGATCATCGGCGCTTGCCTGGTCGGCCCGGCCGTCGCCGAACTGCTGCACTCGGCGACCGTCGCGGTGGTCGGCGAGGTGCCGATCGACCGGCTCTGGCACGCCGTCCCCGCCTACCCGACGATCAGCGAGGTGTGGCTGCGGCTGCTGGAGGGCTGCCGGGGCTGACCCCTCCCCCGCGCACCCCCTCCCCCTCCGCGGGGGACGCGGCGCGGCGAGATGTGACCGCCGGTGGACGGCGGGACACTGGGCGGAGGGGCCGCGTCCGCCGCGCCCCGGGGGGCCGTCCAGGGGGGCCGCTCGCGATCAGGTGGTGTGAGGCATGACCGAGGTGCTGTTGGCCGTCGGAACCGAGAAGGGCCTCTTTCTCGGCCGCAGCCGCGACCGGCTGGACTGGGAGTTCAGCGGGCCGCACTTCCCGATGAACGCGATCTACTCCGTCTCGATCGACCGCCGTGAGGGCCGCACCAGACTGCTGGTCGGCGCCGACAGCAGTCACTGGGGGCCCTCGGTGTGGCGCTCCGACGACCTCGGCGCCCACTGGCACGAGCCGGCCCGCCCGGCGATCCGCTTCCCCGAGTCCACCGGCGCCTCGCTCACCCGGGTCTGGCAGCTCCAGCCCGCCGGCGCGGAGGCCCCCGGGGTGGTGTACGCGGGCACCGAACCCGCCGCCCTGTTCCGTTCCATCGACGGGGGCGAGAGCTTCACCCTGGTCGAACCGCTCTGGAACCACCCCCAGCGGCCCGAGTGGGGCGCCGGCTACGGCGGCCAGGGCCTGCACACCGTCCTCACCGACCCGCGCGACCCGCAGCGGCTGCTGGTCGCGGTCTCCAGCGGGGGCGTCTACCGCAGCAAGGACGGCGGCGACAGCTGGGAGCCCTCCAACACCGGCCTGCGCGCCGAGTTCTTCCCGCAGGAGCGCCAGTACCCCGAGTTCGGCCAGTGCGTGCACAAGATCGCCGCCGACCCGGTCCACCCCGACCGGCTCTACCTGCAGAACCACGGCGGGGTCTACCGCAGCGACGACTGGGGCGGGAGCTGGCGCTCCATCGCGGACGGCCTGCCCGCCGAGTTCGGCTTCGCGATCGCCGCCCACCCGCGCCGCGGCGACACCGCCTACCTCTTCCCGCTCGGCGGCTCGGACGACCGGATCCCGCCGGGCCGCCGCTGCCGGGTCTTCCGCACCACCGACGGCGGCACCAGCTGGCAGCAGTTGGCCCACGGGCTGCCCGGCGAGGACCACTACGGCATCGTGCTGCGCGACGCGCTGCGCACCGACGACGCCGACCCGGCCGGGATCTACTTCGGCAACCGGACCGGCGACGTGTACGGCAGCCGCGACGAGGGCGAGACCTGGTCGCTGCTGGTCTCCCACCTGCCGGACGTGCTCTGCGTCCGGGCGGCGGTGGTGGGCTGAGCCCCGCGGGGCAGGGGATCCGCCGGGCAGGGGATCCGCCGGGCAGATGGATCAGCCCGACAGGTGGATCCGCCGCTCGAAAACCGGTTGCCGGGGCGCTCCGGTTCTGGTGAGCATGGGCCGTCGACGAACGAACTCGTGACTCGCGTGACTCTCGCGACTTTCGTGAATGGGGTGGGGCCATGCCCGAAACGGACTGGGTGGTCAGGCACGACAGCGCCGGGGCACCGGTGCTGCGGTACCAGCCGGGCGAGCGGGAGGGGCGCCCCTGGGCCGACCTGCTGGAGGTGCTGGACGACTCGGCGGACGCCGTGGCGTACATCCGCGCCGAACTGGCGGGCTGGGTGGTCTCCGGCAGCCCCGAGCTCGGGCAGCGGCTGCTCGCCCAGGGGGCGACGGCCCTGCGCCACGCCCACACCCTCCGGCGGGACCTGCGCGCCGATCCCCCGCCCGCCGACTGGGCCGGCGCGCCGCTGCGCGAGGGGCTGCGGGCGGTGCCCTGCGACCGCTCGCCCGAGGAGCTGCTGGAGCCGTGGCGGGCCGCCTTCGACCCGGCGCACGTGGACCACTTCCCCGGGGACGACGCCCGGGCCCTGGCCGAGCGGATCGGCCCGCTGCTGGCCGGGAAGGCCATCGGCCCGGTGCTGCCGTCCAGCCTGCTCGCCGTGGACGCCGAGGACCGGGTGGTCGGCGCCGCCGTACTGACCGACCGTGACGGCCTGCCCTGGGTCGCCGAGGTCTTCCGCCACCCGCGGCGCGGCTACCGCGGGCTCGGCGCCGACCTGCTCCGCCGGGCGGTCGCGGACGCCGCCGGGCGCGGGCTGGCCGACGTGCACCTGGTGGTCTCCGAGGGCAACCCGGCCCGTCGGGTCTACGAGGCCCTGGGCTTCGAGCTGCGGGAGACCTCGCTGACCGTGCTCGTGCCGGACGCCGGCTGAGTCCTCCGGTGCCGAGGCCGAGCCGTGCGTCAGGGGCCGGACCCGCGCCCGCCCTCGACCCGGACGCCGCGCGCCACCACCATGGTCAGGCCCACCGCGACCAGCAGCTCCGCCCAGAAGAACGCCGCGTAGTCCAGCAGCGAGCCGATCGGCGGGCTGCCGGGAGCCGCGTTGCGCATGCCGACCAGGGCGAACAGGGTGGCCGCCATCCAGCTCAGGGCGGGCCAGATGATCCCGCGCCGCTGCCGGACGATCAGCCAGGCCGCCACCAGGACGGACAGCGCCAGCGCCCACATCGCCGCCATCATGAACCAGGCCAGGATGAAGGTGCTGCGCGAGCGGCTGATCCGCTCGGTGACCGCGACGCCGTTGCCCTCGCTGAGCTTCCCGTCCTGCTTGAAGACGAAGAAGGGGTCGCCCTCCGTCAGCCCCATCACCAGCGGGACGGACCGCCCGCCGACGGTCGCCGCGAAGCCGATGATCGCGTAGTAGCGGTCGAAGGGGTAGTCCGAGATCCGTCCGTCGAACAGGCTGAATGTCACCGTGCTGGAGCCGATCTGCTGGCCCGCCGGGTACTTGAGCACGGTCTGTTCCAGCGAGGTGGTCTCCAGCACCACGTCCCCGGTGGGCACCAGCGGGTTGTCCGCGGTCTGCAGGGCGCCGCGGAGCTGCGTGACGATCTTCGCGGTGACGGTCTGCGCGGCCGCGTCCACCCGCTGGAGCGTCACGTCGACCTCCAGGAAGTCCGGGCCGGGGGCGGTGGCGCCCACCACCTGGGCATGGCTGCGGCTGGAGCGCTCGTCGAAGTAGAGCAGCAGGCCCGCGGTGACGGACAGGACGATCGCGACCACCACCGTGTACGCCCGCCAGGGCCGGACCCTCGGCCGGGCGGTGCCCGCGACGGCGGAGCGCGCCCGGGAGTGGATCCGGACCCTCGGCCGGGCCGCCGGGCGTGCGCTCCGACCGGCCCGCCGCTGCGGAGGCGCGCTCATCGGCCTGCTCCCACGGTCGGCGGTGGCGGCAACGGGTGCCGCCCGTCCCGCCACCCTCCGGGCGGTGGCGGCCGGCCCGCAACCGGGGCGGGCCGATCGGGGCTTCCCCGGACGCGGAAACGCGCTGGTCGGAGCCGCTGTGTAGGCTCATCGGTCATGGCGAGGGTGACACGGGACGATGTGGCGCGGGTGGCGGGGACGTCCACAGCGGTCGTGAGCTATGTGATCAACGACGGACCGCGTCCGGTCGCGCCGGCCACCCGGGCCCGGGTGCTCGCGGCGGTGGAGGAGCTCGGCTACCGGCCCAACCGGGTCGCCCAGGCGATGGCCCGCCGCCGGACCGACCTGCTCGGCATGGTCGTGCCGGACGCCCGCCAGCCCTTCTTCGCCGGGCTCGCCCACGCCGTGGAGCAGGCCGCCACCGAGCACGGCCGGCTGCTGCTGATCGGCAACTCCGACTACGCGGACGAGCGCGAGGCGCACTACATCCGGGCCTTCCTGGGGATGCAGGTGGACGGGCTGATCCTGGTCACCCAGGACCCGGCCGCCCCCGGGCTGAGCGGCTTCGACTCGGCCGACGGCACCCCGGTCGTGCTGCTGCACCACCGCACCGAGAGCGTCGACGGCGTGGCCGTGGTGGCCGACGACGAGGGCGGCGCCCGCGAGGTGGTCCGCCACCTGCTCGACCACGGCCACCGCGAGGTGCACTGCTTCGGCGGCACCCTCGCGCTCAGCCCGCTCGACCCGGTCACCGGGCGGACGGCCGGCTGGGCCGCGGCCCTGGCCGAGGCCGGGCTGTCCACCGACGGCCGGCTCACCCCGGCGCCCTTCGACCGGGTCCGGGCGCACGCCGAGGCGCTCACCCTGCTGAGCCGGCCCGACCGGCCGTCCGCCGTGTTCTGCGCGACGGACGACCAGGCGATCGGCCTGCTGCGGGCCGCCGACGACCTGGGCATCCGGGTGCCCGAGGAGCTCGCGGTGGCCGGCTTCGACGACATCGCCGAGGCGGTGATCGCCGGACCGGCGCTGACCACCGTCACCACCGCGCAGGACGAGATGGCCCGGGCCGCGGTGGACCTGGTGCTCGGCGGACCGGAGCGCCGCGCCGCCGGGGCCCGGACCTTCCCGGCCCGGCTGGTGGCGCGGCGCTCCTGCGGCTGCCCGGCCGGCGCCCCTGCCGACTCGCCGACCCTGTCGGCGCCCCTGAACAACAGCCTTGGAGACTCGGTCAGTTGAGCTGGAAGGTGGCCTCGACCGGGTAGTGGTCGCTGGGCGCGACGGTGTCCGGCTGCCCCGGCACCCAGCCGGCCTGCGGGTCGAAGTCGATCTTCACGTCGGACATCGAGCTCGGCACCGGGCGGCCCGGGGCGTTGAGGTAGCCGATGTAGTCCAGGTCGTCCCGGTAGTCGGTCGGGAAGGTCTCCACGCCCGCCATGTACTGGCACCAGGAGGAGACCGGGCAGTCCATGGTGGTGCGGGCCTGGTTCGGGACGGTGGCCGGGGTGCCGAGCACGCCGTTCACCGCGTTCTGGGCGTTGGCGTAGTCGCCGCGGGCCTGGCCGTGGAAGTACTCGACGTTGAGGTCGCCGCCGATCAGCACCGGCGCACCGCTGCCCACGATGCCGTCGACCCAGGCGCGGATCTCGGCGAGCTGGCCGAGCCGGGTGGACTGGGTGGTGTCGGTGGAGGTGTCGGCCTCGTCCGCCTGGAGGTGGGTGCCGACCACCCACGCGGTGCTGCCGTTCTTCTTCACCTGCACCAGCGCCGCGCCCTTGTTGGCGTGGTAGTCCCAGGTGCCGTAGGTGGAGTTGCTGAACACATGGGCGTACTGGGCGGTGATCGGGTACTTGGAGAGGATCATCGTGCCGCCGTTGATGACGAACCACGAGCTGGAGCAGTTGCCGCTGATGCCCGTCCAGCCGCCGCCGGAGCAGGTCCCGCCGACCACCGGGGTGCGGTACGGGTAGAGGTCGGCGAGCTTGGCGTTGATGTCGGCGGTCGAGCTGTTGTTGAACTGCTCGTCCAGGACGACCACGTCGGCGTTGTGCTGCCGGACGATCTGCTCGATCACCGGGGTGCGGCGGGCGGCCTGCTCGTTCTGGGTGCTGTCGACGATCGCGGTGCCGAGGTCGACGTTGAAGGCGAGGACGGACAGCGTGGTGGGACTCGCCGCGGTGGTGGCGGAGGCGCTCGGGGCGGTGCCGCCGAGCAGCAGTGCGGCGGCGGCCGCCGAGGTGAGGGCGGTCGCCGTGCGACGCGAGAGCATGGGCGTTCTCCTGGGGGTCCGTCAACCGGTGGGGTCCGGACGGGCCGGGGTGACCGGCCGCCGGTGATTGGCGGGGGAACGCTAGCTACTGCTCGGTACGCAGGGAAGAACTCCAGGCGATCAGTTGCGATCGCTCCTGTGGCGCTGAGGTGTCTGTACAGCTCAGGGCGGTCGGCTGACAAGATGTCTGTACACCCTGGCATCCGCCGCCGGGTGCCGGGGAACGGCCGTCAGCCGTCCGACAGTTCGTCCGCGAGCAGGTCCATCAGCAGGTTGTCGTGCCAGGTGCCGTCCGGACCGCGCTCGTACTGGCGCATGGTGCCGACCGGGCGGAAGCCGACCTTGGTGTAGCAGCGGATGGCGGCCAGGTTGTCCGCGGCCGGGTCGATCACCAGCCGGTGGTAGTGGTGGTCGTGCACCAGGTACCGGGCCATGGTGCGCACGGCGTCCGTCCCCAGGCCCAGGCCGTGCACCGAGGGGTCGAGGAAGATGTCCATCCCGGCGTGCCGGTACTCGTCGTCGTTCTCGGCGTACCACTGCACGGCGCCGACCACCCGGCCGCCCACATCGATCGCGAAGGTCTCGGTCTCGGGCGCTTCCAAGTCCCGTGCGACCGCGTCGACCAGATCGTCACCGCCCCGCCAGCGGGCGAACACCTCGGGCGTACTGCGGATCGCCACCAGCGCCGGGATGTCGTCGGCGGTGGCCGGGCGGAGGGTGACCAGGGTGCCGTGCAGAATCGTCCCCATATGGGGCATGTTGGCACGGAAAGCCGCCCCCGGCCAGCGATTTTCCGGGGGTCCCGCCCGGCCCTGCGACCGGGGCGGGCCGGGGCCGCGGACCGGGGCGGACCGGGGCCGCGACGGCGGCAACCGTGGGCGGTCAGTCCGCGGCGGGCCGCTCCTGGTCACCGAGCGGGCCCAGCCAGACGGCGGTGACGGCGCTGACGTAGCGGGCGCCGCAGTGGTCGTCCGGGACGACCAGCTGCGGGCCGTCCGCGTCCAGCGGGGCGCCGTCCATGCTGGTGGCGAGCAGGATCCGGCGGCCACCGAAGTCCGGGTCGATCTCGGCCCAGGAGACCACCGCCCGGTGGCCGTCCGCACCGACCACGTTCAGCAGGAAGCGCAGCCGCTGCTTGCGGCCGGAGAAGTCGATCCGGGGCCGGGCGGCGAGCAGGACGTCCAGCAGGGCCGGGCCCTCGTAGCCGTGCCGCTGCTCGCCCTCGGTCAGGCAGTCGAAGCTGACCTCGACCCGGTGCGCGGGCAGGGTGCGCAGCTGCTCGACGGTCAGCTCGGCCGGCTCCTCGAGGTGGCCGTGCAGCCGGACGGTGGGTGGTGCCGGGGTCACGCCGGGGCCGGCCGGGGTCATGGCGCTCCTTCCTCCCGGGCCGCGCCACTGCGGCCCGGGAGGAGGACTACCCGAGGGGCAGCTCCCGCATTCGCGTTTGCGGTGCTGAATGCCCTAATTCAGCGGCAGCTGAGATGACTGGGCGATGGTTCAGCTCGCAAGTGCGAGGCCGGTCACAGTGCGCGCCGGGAGGAGAAGGTCCGGTGCGCCCCGCACACCGATCCAAGCAGCCCGGCAATCGGGCGGACCACTGGTTCCGCACACCGGCCACCGGGCCCTCCGCTGGATGATCCGACAAGAAGATTCACGGCGCTTCCACTGGCATTTACGATGCCCATGCGTCGACAACCCTCTCATCTGCGAGAGGAAGCGACGCGACGCACCAGAGCGACACCCGGGCGAGAGCGAGCGAGAGATGATCGTCGGCGACCTGCTGCACCTCGACGACCTGTCCATCCGGCTGGCCTGGGGCACCCCCGACCTGCTCGACCGCCCGGTCACCGGCGTCAGCTCCACCGACCTCCAGGACCCGGCCCGCTACCTCCAGCCCGGCGAACTGGTGCTCACCGGCCTGGTCTGGTGGCAGCCCGCCGACGCCTCCGGCGCGCTGCGCTTCGCCACCGCGCTGCGCAGCGCCGGCGTGGCCGCCCTGCTGGCCGGCGAGGGCACCCACGGCAGCATCCCGGACGGCCTGGCCGAGGCCTGCCGCACCCACGCCATCCCGCTGCTCGCGGTGCCCGCCGGGGTGAGCTTCCGGGCCGTCACCGACCGGGTCTACCTGCGGCTCTGGGGCGACCTGCGGGCCGGGGCGCAGGACACCGCGGCGATCCCGGAGACCGTCCGGAGCGAACTGCTCGACCTGGTCCGCACCGAGGCCGCGCCCGGGCAGGTGCTGGCCCACGCGGTCGGCCGGCTCGGGCTGCCCGAGTGCTCGATCGGCACCGCCGGCGGCCGCCCGGTGGCCGGCCCGCCCCAGCCCGCACCGGCCACCGGCCGCGGCGGGCCCGGGCTGCCGGTCGGCCCGCAGGACGGCTCCCCGTTCGACGGCTGGCGGCTGCGCGCCCACCCGCACACCCCCGCCGTGGAACCGGCGCTCCAGGGCCTCGCCGAGCTGCTCGCCCCGCTCGCCGCCCGCGCCCGGGCCGCGGCGGGCACCCGGCGGCGGGCCGCCGGACGGCTGCTGGACGCGCTGGCCGACGACGCCGGACTCGCCGAACCGCTCGCCGCCTGCGGCCTGGCCGAGACCGGACCGCTGGTGGCGGTCACCGCGCGGATCGAGCCCGGCCGGGCCGGCGACGAGGCCCCGGCCGACTGGGCGGCGCACGCGCTGGCCGAGGCGCTGCACCCGCTGGACGCCCCGTACGCGGCGGGCACCGACCGCACCGGGCTCACCTCGGCGCTGGTGGCCGCACCCGCCGAGCGGGTCGCCGAACGGCTGCGCCGGGCCCGGCCCGCCCTCCAGGCCCGGCTGACCGGCCGGCACACCCTGCGGATCGGCGTCGGTCCGGCCGCCCCGGCCACCCCCCAGGCGCTGCGGGCGGCCCTGGTGCAGGCCCGGTACGTGCTGGCGGGCGCCGCCGGCCCGATCGCCAGCACCGCCGAACTGGACTCCCTGGACGGGCTGTTGCGCGGCATCCCGCCCGAGGTGACGGCCGCCTTCCACGCCCGGCTGCTGGCCCCGCTGACCGCCCACGACGCCGAGAACGGCGTCTCGCTGCTCGGCACCCTGGCGGTGTTCCTGGACCACGACGGCTCCTGGGCGCGGACGGCCGAGCAGCTCCACATCCACGTCAACACCGTCCACTACCGGATCCGCCGGATCGAGGAGCTGACCGGCCGCAACCTGGCCCGGCTCCGGGACCGGACCGACCTGCGCGCGGCACTGCTGTGCGCGCCGGGGGCGGCGGGGCGCTGAGACCCGCGGGGCACTGCGGCCGGCGGGACGCTGAGATCCGCGGGGCGCACCCGGGGATCGGCGGAAAATTCTTCGAAGATTCCTCCCGGCGGATGTCGATCCGGCGCCGGCCCGATCGACGCAGGGGTGAGCGGCGGGGAACGGCCCCGCCCGCACGACCGAGGAGTCACCATGCCGCGCTTCATGACACTGGTCCGGATCGACGAGAAGGGCCGGGACGGCTGGGAGCCCGACCCCGGGTTCGAGCAGCGGATGGGGGCACTGTTCGAGGAGATCACCAGGGCCGGGGTGATGCTGGAGACCGCCGGGCTGACCCCGACCGCCCAGGGCACCCGGGTGAGCTGGACCGACGGGAAGATCGGCTACACCGACGGGCCGTTCACCGAGACCAAGGAGGTCGTCGGCGGGTACGCGATCCTGCAGTGCAAGGACAAGGCGGAGGCACTGGAGTGGACCCGCCGCTTCCTGCAGACCCACCCGGCGCACTGGCAGGTCGAGGCGGAGGTCCGGCAGATCGAGGAGATGCCGCAGCCCCCGCAGTAAGGGCCTCGCCAGGTGAGGACCGCGGCGTTCGTTGCCTCCCGCCGCTCCGACTGCTCTGATGGGTGGCCGTGACGGAGAGGGAGGCGACGGCGGTCGTCGAGGCGGCGTTCCGGATCGAGTCCGCGCGGATCATCGCCGCGGCCGCGCGGATCGTTCGGGACGTCGGCCTCGCGGAGGAGTTGGCCCAGGACGCCCTGGTGGCCGCGCTGGAGCAGTGGCCCCGCGACGGCGTACCGGACAACCCGGGCGCCTGGCTGACGGCCACCGCCAAACGGCGGGCGGTCGACCTGGTGCGCCGCCGGGAGGTCTACGCCCGCAAACTCGCGGAGGTGGGGCGGTCGTTGGAGGACGTACCGGAGCCGGCGGAGCCGTCCGGCCCGGATGACATCGACGACGACCTGCTGCGGCTGATCTTCACCACCTGCCACCCGGTGCTGTCGGCGCAGGCACGGATCGCGCTCACCCTGCGGCTGCTGGGCGGGCTGACCACCCCGGAGATCGCCCGCGCCTTCCTGGTGCCGGAGGCGACGGTGGCCCAGCGGATCGTCCGGGCGAAGCGGACGCTGGCGAAGGCGGACGTGCCGTTCGAGGTGCCGTACGGCGAGGACCGGGCGCAGCGGCTGTCCTCGGTGCTGGAGGTCGTCTACCTGATCTTCAACGAGGGGTACTCGGCCACCGCCGGGGACGACCTGCTGCGCCCGCAGCTGTGCGAGGACGCCCTGCGGCTGGCCCGGGTGCTGGCCGCGCTGGTGCCCGGGGAGCCGGAGGCGCACGGGCTGGCCGCGCTGCTGGAGTTCCAGGCCTCCCGGGCGGCCGCCCGCACCGGGCCGGACGGGCGGCCGGTGCTGCTGGCCGAGCAGAACCGGGCGCGCTGGGACGGGCTGCTGATCCGGCGCGGCTTCGAGGCGTTCGGGCGGGCGGGCGGCGGGCCGTACTCGGTGCAGGCCGCGATCGCCGCCTGCCACGCCAGGGCGCGGCGCTACGAGGACACCGACTGGGCGACGATCGCCGCGCTGTACGACCGGCTGCTGGTGCTGACGCCCTCGCCGGTGGTGGCGCTGAACCGGGCGGTGGCCGTCTCGATGGCCCGGGGCCCGGCCGCCGCCCTGGAGCTGGTGGACGCGCTGGCGGCGGAGCCGGCGCTGCGCGACTACCACCTGCTGCCGAGCGTACGGGGCGACCTGCTGGCCCGGCTGGGGCGGACGGCGCAGGCCCGGGCGGAGTTCGAGCGGGCGGCGGGGCTGACCCGCAACGAGCGGGAGCGGGAGCTGCTGCTGGAGCGGGCGGCCGGACTCGGGGGTGACGGCCAGGGGGCGACCGGGGCCCGGACGGGGGACGGTTAGGGGTTGTCGGAAACGCCCTACGGCGTGTCGTCCTGGCGCAGGCGGGCGCTGACCGCGCCCAGGCCCTCGGCGAGGACGGCGAGTTGCTCGCGGGTGAGCACGTCGATCAGCAGCTCGCGCACCAGGGCGACGTGGCCGGGGGCGGCCTGGCGGAGCGTCTCCCGCCCCTGGTCGGTGAGTTCGGCGATGACGCCGCGCACGTCGCTGGGGCAGGAGCGGCGGCCGACCAGGCCCATCCGTTCCAGTTGGGTGACCTGGTAGGTCAGGCCGCTCTTGGAGGTGACCAGCTTGTCGGCGAGCTCGGTCATCCGCAGCGAGTCGCCGGGGGCGGCGGACAGGTGCACCAGGATCTCGTACTGCTGGTGCGAGAGGCCGGAGTCGTCCTTGAGCTGGCGCTCCAGCCGCCGGTTGAGCAGGTTGCTCGCGACGACGAAGCCCCGCCAGGCGGCCATCTCGTCCTGGTCGAGCCAGCGGGGTTCGTTCAGTGAGGACATGGGGTGAAGCCTACTCCTGTTGTTCAAATTCGAACGAAGGTGTACCGTCCCGAAGTAGAGGTTCAAATTTGAACTACCCACTCGTTCCCCTTGAGGAGGACGCCTTGAGCACCGCGGCCCCCGAGCGCATGCCCGCCCTGTACCTCTCGCACGGCGCGCCGCCGCTCGCCGACGACCCGATCTGGCCGGGCCAGCTGGCCGCCTGGTCCGCCGACCTGCCCCGGCCCAAGGCCGTCCTGATGGTCTCCGCCCACTGGGAGGAGGCCCCGCTGGCCGTCGGCGCCGTCACCACCGTCCCGCTGGTCTACGACTTCTGGGGCTTCCCCGAGCACTACTACGCCGTCCGGTACGCCGCCCCCGGCGCGCCCGAGCTGGCCGAGCGCGTGCGCAAGCTGCTGCGCGCCCCCGGCACGCCCGTCCAGGACATCCCCGACCGCGGGCTCGACCACGGCGCGTACGTGCCGCTGGTGGAGATGTTCCCGGAGGCCGACGTCCCGGTGCTGCAGATCTCCCTGCCCACCCTGGACCCGCAGCGCCTGCTGGAGATCGGCCGCCGGCTCGCCCCGCTGCGCGACGAGGGCGTGCTGATCATCGGCAGCGGCTTCTTCACCCACAACCTGCGGGCGCTCAGCAGGGAAGGCCGGATCAGCTCGGTGATGGCCGAGTTCGACGACTGGGGCAGGCGCGCGCTGGACGCCCAGGACGTGGACGCGCTGCTCGACTTCGAGCACAAGGCCCCGGCCGGGCGACTCGCCCACCCGCGCACCGAGCACTTCGCGCCGCTGTTCGTGACCCTCGGCGCCGGCGAGGCCGACCTCGGCAGCCAGCGCAGCGTGATCGACGGGTTCTGGATGGGACTGGCCAAGCGGTCCGTCCAGCTGGGCTGAACGGGTGAGCCCGGCGCGCTACAGCGAGCAGCAGGTGAAGCGCTCGCCGATGTGCTCGGGCTGCTCGATCTCGTCCACCAGGGCGACCGCGAAGTCCGGCACCGAGATCCGGCTGTGCCCCTCGGCGTCGGTGAGCAGCTGCTCCAGGCCCGTCCGGTAGCGGCCGGTCCGCTCCCCCGGGCCGATCTCGGCGGCCGGGCTGAGCACCGTCCAGCGGACGTCGGAGACGGTCCGGTAGTAGTCCAGCGCCTCGCCGTGGGCGTGCATGATCTGCAGGAGCGGCTCCGGCAGGCCCGGGGTGTCCCAGACCCGCACGCCCGGGGCGGTCTCCAGGCCGCCCGCGCCGCCCACCGCGATCAGCCGGGGCGCGGTGCCGTCGGCGAGCGCCCGCAGGCCCTCGACCAGGGAACGGGCGGCGGGCTCGATCAACGCCAGGTGGCCCGGGCCGTCGCCGCCGCCGACGGCGCTCACCAGGACGTCCTGGCCGGCCGCCACCCGGGCCACGTCGGCCGGGTCCAGCACGTCACCGCGCTCCACCCGGGCGGCGGTGCCCCGGTAGCGGTCCGGCTCGCGGACCACGGCGGTGACCTCGTGCCCGCGGGCCTCCGCCTCCGCGACGACGGCACTGCCGATGCTGCCGTTGGCGCCGATCACGGCGATTCTGGCCATGGGGTACCTGCCTGGTGCTCGGAGGGTGGCCTCGCTTGTCACTGGCCTCAGACAGGTCGATTATCGGACGGAAGTGCGAACGGCCGCCCGCGCAGGACGCCCCGGCGGGTTCAGACGCGCTGGTGCGTTAGGACGCGCTGGTGGGTTCAGGGCCCCGGCGGGTTCAGGACGCGCCGGTGGCGATGCGCTCGGCCCGGCTGCGCTCGACGCACAGCTCGTTGCCCTCCGGGTCCGCCATGGTGACCCAGCCGGTGCCGTCCGGGCGGCGCTGGTCCGACACCACCGTGGCGCCCAGGGCGAGCAGGCGCTCGACCTCCTCGTCACGGCTGCGGTCCTGCGGCTGGAGGTCCAGGTGGACCCGGTTCTTCACCGTCTTGCCCTCGGGCACCTGGATGAACAGCAGCGAGGCACCGGCGGAGTCCACCACCGCCTCCGGGTCACCCGGGTTGTCGTCCTCGCCGACGGTGCCGTCCAGCACCTTCGCCCAGAAGTCCGCGAGGGCGAACGGGTCTGCGCAGTCGATCGTCACATGACGCACCAGAGAAGCCATGCGCTCACTCTGACCGGTGCCGTTCGGTCGTGTCCAGCCTTTTCCGGGAGTGCCGGTGACCGTCCGACGGGTACGGCGGGAAGGCCGGGACGATCTCCGTGAACGCGTAGCCGCTCTTCTCCGCGACCCGGCAGGAGGCCTCGTTGTCCCCCTCGTGCAGCAGGTCGATCCGGAGCAGGCCGTCCCCGGCGAAGGCCTCGAAGGCCCAGACGGTGAGCGCCTCCACCGCGCGCGGCGCGACGCCCCGGCCGCGCGCCGCGGCCACCGTCCAGTAGCCGACCTCGGCCCGCTCCCCGCCCGGGGCACCGCGCTTGAGCACCACGTTGCCGACCAGCCCGCCGTCCTCGACCACGGCGAAGGCGTACCGGGTGCCGTTCGCCCGGCCCTCGCGCTGCACGGCCAGCCAGTGCGCGGCCCGCTCCGGGTCGTCCGGCCAGGTCCGGCTGAACCGGCGCAGCGTCCCGTCCCGGTAGGCCTCGATCAGGGCCGGCGCGTCGGCGTCCTCGAAGGGGCGCAGCAGCAGGCCGTCCGCCGTAGGGAAAGTGGTCAGGGCCGGGTCGGGTCGGTGGTGGCTCATGGTGCTCTCCCCGTGGGTTCGGAACCGCGTCGCGATCTTCCTGACGGACGAACAGCCGGTGCTCGACGGTTGCTGCTCGACGGTTGCGGCTTGACCCTGACGCTGGCGGCAGGGTCGGAGACTTCCCCCATGAGCGAAGCGAACGAAGCAACCGGAGCGGGTCGGGTCGTGGTGGTCACCGGGGCCGGGACGGGGATCGGGCGGGAGACCGCGCGGGCCTTCGCGGCCGAGGGCGCCCGGGTGGTGGCGGTCGGACGGCGCCCCGGACCGCTGGCGGAGACGGCGCAGGCGCACCCGGGCCTGATCGAGCCGCTGGTCGCCGACATCACCGGACCGGACGCCCCGGAGACCATCGTCGGAACGGCCCTGGAGCGGTACGGGCGGCTCGACGTGCTGGTGAACAACGCCGGCATCGTGCGGAGCGAGCAGGCCCTGGGCGACTTCGACCGGCCCGGCATCGAAGCGCTGCTGGCCACCAACCTGGTCGCCCCGGTGCTGCTCGGGCAGGCCGCGGTGCCCGCCCTGGCCGCCACCCGGGGCGTGGTGGTCAACGTCAGCACGGCCGTCGGGCAGCGCGGTTGGCCGACCAACTCGGTGTACGCGGCGGGCAAGGCGGCGCTGGAGACGATCACCCGCAGCTGGGCGGTGGAACTGGCTCCGCGCGGGATCCGGGTGGTCGCGGTGGCGCCCGGGGCGATCGACACCCCGATCGGCGAGCACTCCGGGTTCAGCCCCGAGCAGTCGGCGGCGATCCGCGAGTGGCAGTTGGGGATCACCCCGCTGGGCCGGATCGGCCGACCCGCCGAGGTGGCCTGGGCGATCACCCGACTCGCCTCGCCGCAGGCCTCGTTCGTGACCGGCGTAGTGTTGTCCGTCGACGGGGGCGCGCTGGTGGCCTGACCGGACGGACCAGGGACGGGCCAGGGACGGACGCGGCGCAACAGGGATGCGGCGGAGCAGGAACGGGGCGGGGCGGCGGTGCGGATCGGTGAACTGGCGCGGCGGACGGGCAGTACCGCCCGGGCGCTGCGGCACTACGAGCAGGCCGGGCTGATCGACTCCGAGCGGGCGGCCAACGGCTACCGGGAGTACCGGGATTCGGCCGTCCCGCGGGTCCGCAACATCCGCGCCCTGGTCGCCGCCGGGCTCACCATGGAGGACCTCCGGCCCCTGCTCGGCTGCCTGGACGGGGACGTGCTGTCCCGCCCGCCGTCCGAGCAGGTGCTGGAGATCGTCCGGGAGCGGCTGGCCGCGCTGGAACGCCGGATCGCCGCCCAGACCGAGGCCCGGGACCGGCTGCTCGCGGCGCTGACGACGGCCGAGCGGCTGCGTTCGAACGGGTGACACCCCCGATCGGGGGTGTGCAGCGGGCGCGCGGGATAGCACAGTGGGCGCATGCAGATTCCACTCTCCGCGATGGACTTCCTCGACCGCGCCGAGCTGGTCTACGGCGACCGGGTCGGCATCGTCGACGAGCCGGTGCAACCAGCCGAATCCTGGGGCGAGCTGAGCTACCGACGGGTCGCCGAACTCGCCCGGGCCCAGGCCGCCGGGCTGGACCGGCTCGGCGTCGGCCCGGGCGAACGGGTCGCGATCGTCTCGCACAACTCGGCCCGGCTGCTCACCTCCTTCTTCGGGGTGAGCGGGTACGGCCGGGTACTGGTGCCGGTCAACTTCCGGCTGCGGGCCGAGGAGGTCGCGTACATCGTCGAGCAGAGCGGCGCCTCCGTGCTGCTGGTCGACCCCGAACTCGCCGACGCCCTGCACGGGGTGGTGGCCGAGCACAAGTTCGTGCTCGGCGCGGACAGTGACGCGCTGCTGTACGACTTCGACAACGCGCCCCGCCGGTACGCCGTTTCCGAGAACGACACCGCGACCATCAACTACACCAGCGGAACCACCGCCCGCCCCAAGGGCGTTCAGCTCACCCACCGCAACGTGTGGCTGAACGCGACGCTGATGGGCCTGCACTACGGCGCGAACGACCGGGACGTGTACCTGCACACCCTGCCGATGTTCCACGCCAACGGCTGGGGCCTGCCGTTCTCGCTCACCGGACTCGGCGCCCGGCACATCGTGCTGCGCAAGGTGGACGGCGCCGAGATCCTGCGCCGGGTCGAGCGGCACGGGGTGACCTTCCTGTCCGGCGCACCCGCCGTGGTGCAGATGGTGCTGGACGCGGCCGCCGACTGGGACGGCCCGGTGCCCGGCCGGGACAGGGTGCGGATGATCGTGGCCGGCGCCCCGCCGCCGACCTCGGTGGTGCAGCAGGTCGAGGAGCAGCTGGGCTGGGAGTTCATGCAGCTCTACGGCCTGACCGAGACCGCGCCGATCGTCACGGTCAACCGCTCGCGCGCCGAGTGGGACACCCTGCCGGCCGCCGAACGGGCCGAGAAGCTGGTGCAGGCCGGCGCCCCCGCGCTCGGCACCCAGCTGCGGGTCGACGCCCAGGGCGAGGTGCTGGTGCGCTCCAACACCGTGCTGGACGGGTACTGGCAGCAGCCGGAGGCGACCGCCGAGGCACTGCGGGACGAGTGGTTCCACACCGGCGACGGCGGCACCCTCACCGACGGCCAACTGTCCATCTCGGACCGGAAGAAGGACGTCATCATCAGCGGCGGGGAGAACGTCTCCTCGATCGAGGTGGAGGACTGCCTGTACGGCCATCCGGCGGTGGCCGAGGTCGCGGTGATCGGGGTGCCGCACGAGAAGTGGGGCGAGACGGTCAAGGCCCTGGTGGTGCTCCGGGAGGACCGGGCGGCCGTCACCGAGGCGGAGTTGATCGCGCACTGCAAGCAGCGGCTGGCCGGCTACAAGTCGCCCACCTCGGTGGAGTTCCGGACCGAGCTGCCGCGCACGGCCACCGGGAAGCTGCAGAAGTTCCGGCTCCGCGAGCCGTACTGGAGCGGGCGGGAGCGCCAGGTCAACTGACGTCCGCCGTCCGCCCTCAGCCGACGAGGCCCGAGGCGCGGGCCGCCAGGGCGAGTTCGGTCCGGTTGCGGACGCCGAGCTTGTGCATCGCGGACTTGAGGTAGCCGGTCACGGTGTTGCAGGTCAGGCCCAGGTGGGCGGCGATCTCCGGGTTGGTCCGGCCGGTCGCCGCCCAGCGCAGCACCTCGTGCTCGCGCCGGGTCAACGGCCGTGCGGGCGCCACCGGTTCGGGCACCACCGGTTCGGGCTTCGTACGGTTCCAGGCCGCCGCCCCGGCGAGCGCCCGGGCGGCCGTCGCCGCCAGCCGACCGACGGCGGAGATCCGGACGTCCCCGAACGGGACGACGGTGCGCAGCGAGGCGTACACCACGCCGTGCACGGTGTCGCCGTCCAGCAGCGGGACGGTGAGCATCGCGTACAGGTCGTCGGCGGCCACGGCCGCGTCGTACTGGTGCGAAATGGTCGTGGCCGCACGGTAGTCGGACACCCAGGTGGGCGCGCGCTCGGCGAGCGCCCGGCCGCCGAGGCCGAGACCGGCCGGGACCGGCACGTCGTGCAGCAGGTCCGCCCGGGTGCCGGCCCAGTGGCGCAGCACCATGCCCTCGCTGCCGGGGCGGCTGCCGGGCAGCGGCTCGGGCACGCCGACCAGGCCGACGTCGGCGCCGCACTCGGCCACCACCCGGCGGGCGAGGTCACCGAGCACCGCGCGGCGCACCAGCTCGGCGGCGCGGGCGGCGAGTTCGGGGTCGTCGGGGTGCTCCGGACGGCCGGCGTACTCGCGGTGGGAGGGGTGGAAAGGGTGGTCGGGGGCGCCGTCCGGCACGGCGGTGAGGGGGTCCGCAGCCCTGGTCATCGCGGAATTGTCACACGTGGTGCGAGCGGAGGCGAGAGTCCTGACGTGCGTGTTCCGTGGAGTGGCGGGCGCCGACGCCGGTCGGGGCGTAGGGTGCCGCCGCGGGGCTACCGACGAGTAGTGGACGAGTAGTGGACGAGTGGTAGCCGCCCGGACCGGAGGGAAGAACCGATGACCGACCCGAACACCCCGGGTGCCCCGGGCGACGTCCTGCACGGCCTGCTGGCCGACCTGCGGGCCGAGAGCGCCGTGCTGGACGGGCTGGTGGCCGGACTGTCGGCCGCGGACTGGGCCGCGCCCACCCCTGCCGAGGGCTGGACGGTCGCGCACCAGATCGCCCACCTGGCCTGGACCGACGACTGGACGGCACTGGCCGCCCGCGCCCCGGAGAACTTCACCGCCTCGCTCGGCGGCCGCTTCACCCAGCTGCTGGCCGCCGGCGCCGACCCGGTCGAGGAGGGTGCCAGGGAGGGCGCGGCCGCCGAACCCGCCGCCCTGCTCGCCCGCTGGCGGGCCGGCCGGGCGCAGGTGCAGGCCGCCCTGGCCGCCGCCCCCGCCGACGTCCGGCTGCCCTGGTTCGGCCCGCCGATGAAGCCCGCCTCGATGGCCACCGCCCGGCTGATGGAGACCTGGGCGCACGGCCAGGACGTCGCGGACGCGCTGGGCGCGACCCGGGAACCCACCGACCGGCTGCGGCACATCGCCCACCTGGGCCTGCGCACCCTCGGCTTCGCCTTCGCGGCGCACGGCCTGCCCGCCCCGGAGCGCCCGGTGCGGCTCGAACTGACCGCGCCCGACGGGGGTTCGTGGGCCTTCGGCCCCACGGACGCGACGGACGTGGTGACCGGTCCCGCCCTGGACTTCTGCCTCCTGGTCACCCAGCGCCGCCACCGCGACGACCTCGCCCTGACCGCCACCGGCCCGATCGCCACCATCTGGCTGCCGATCGCCCAGGCCTTCGCCGGCCCTCCCGGCAAGGGGCGGCAGCCGGCCCCCGGCGCCTGAACGGCCCGGGGTGGTTTCGCGCATAGACTGCGAGGCGGCCGAACGCACCTACCGGAGAAGGCACCATGAGCTTCTACGAGCGGCACCGCGACTTCGTCGAGGAGGTGCTGCGCACGGCCCCCGAAGGCGTCCGGGTCGAATGGTCCGGCGACATGTTGGTCATGCAGACGACTCCACCCAACATTCACCAGTTGAACCTTGGACTCGTCCAGCGGCAGTTCGAGCGCCATGTCCCGGACGACTACGGTTTCAGCGGCAACAGTGCGCTGACCACCCCCGACGTGTCGAAGGAGCGCTCCCCCGATCTGACCTATCTTCCGATCGCCTCCTTCACTCGGGAAGGCAACACCACTCCCGCCGAGGAAGCCCTCATCGCGGTCGAGGTGGTGTCACCCTCCACCGCGGGGAACGACTGGGTGGACAAGCTCCGCGACTACGCGGTGATGCGCGTCCCGCTCTACCTGATCATCGATCCGCGGGAGGGCACGGTCACGCTGTTCTCCGAACCGAACCACGACCGCTACCACGTGCGGCACGACCGGAAGTTCGGGGACAGCATCCGCATTCCCGAGCCGTTCGACTTCGACCTGGACCTGAGCGGGCTGGTGCGCTACCCGGACTGAGTACGCCCGGGGTCTCACAGGCCGATCCGCAGCGGGGTGAGGCGGGTGGCGATCAGGTTGGTGGCGCCGCGGTCGCGTTCGATGTGGCCGTGCACCAGCAGGCCCGCCCGGTCCAGGGCGGTGCGGCGCTGGGACTCCCAGACCGGGCGGTTGCAGATCACGTTGATCAGACCGGTCTCGTCCTCCAGGCTGAGGAAGAGCACCCCGCCGGCCGTCGGCGGGCGCTGGCGGTGGGTGACCAGGCCGCCGACCACCACGGCCGTTCCCGGTGGCACGTCCGGGAGTTGGGCGGCGCTGAGCGCCCCGCCGCGGTCCAGGTGGGCGCGCAGGTGCTGGAGCGGGTGGCTGGTGGCGGAGGTGCCGGTGGCCCACAGGTCGGCGATGGTCTCCTCGACCGGGCTCATCCCGGGCAGTTCCGGTGCCTCGGTGCCGGGCGTGGTGCCGGGGAGCAGCTCGGCCGAGATCCCGGCGAACGCGCCCGCCGCCCAGAGCGCCTGACGCCTCGTCAGTCCGAAGCAGTCGAAGGCCCCGGCCGTCGCCAGCGCCTCCAGGACGGGCGCGGGCAGGCCGGTGCGGCGGGC
The DNA here is from genome assembly GCF_044760155.1 of Kitasatospora sp. NPDC098652. Taxonomy (NCBI): domain Bacteria; kingdom Bacillati; phylum Actinomycetota; class Actinomycetes; order Kitasatosporales; family Streptomycetaceae; genus Kitasatospora; species Kitasatospora sp. NPDC098652. The sequence goes on along the minus strand of NZ_JBIWAQ010000006.1, from coordinate 361,907 downwards.
GAAGTCCTCCAGGTCGGCGTACGGCTGCCCGGCCGCGATCAGCTCGGCCTGCGGGGTGCCGATGCCGCGCACCGTCTCCAGGCCGAGCCGGATGGCCGGCTGGGGGCGGCCGGCGGTCAGCGGCGGCGCGGGGGTCGGGCCCCGGTACGGCTCCAGGGTGGGGCGCGGCCCGCTGGCGTTGACGTCCACCCCGCGCACCCGTACGCCGTGCCGGCGGACGTCCGCGACCAGGCTGAGCGGCGAGTAGAAGCCCATCGGCTGGTTGGCCAGCAGGGCACAGGTGAAGGCCGCCGGGAAGTGGTGCTTGAGCCAGGCGCTGGCGTACACCAGGTAGGCGAAGCTGATCGCGTGCGACTCCGGGAAGCCGTAGTTGGAGAAGGCCTCGATCTTGCCGTAGACGTCCTCGGCGACCTCGGGCGGGATGCCGCGCTCGGCCATCCCGGTGAGCAGCCGGTCGCGCAGCCGGGCGACCCGCTCGTGCGAGCGCTTGGCACCCATCGCCTGGCGCAGCCGGTCGGCCTCGGCGGGCGTGAACCCGGCGCAGTCGATGGCGAGTTGCATCATCTGCTCCTGGAACAGCGGCACCCCGAGGGTCTTGCCGAGGGCGTTCTCCATCAGCGGGTGCGGGCAGCCGGGCGGCTCCACCCCGGCGCGGCGGCGCAGGTACGGGTGGACGGAGCCGCCCTGGATCGGGCCGGGGCGGATCAGCGCGACCTCGACCACCAGGTCGTAGAAGTGGTCCGGCTTGAGCCGGGGCAGGGTGGCCATCTGCGCCCGGGACTCGACCTGGAAGACACCCACGGTGTCGGCGCGGCGCAGCATCGCGTACACGCCCGGGTCGTCGCCCGGGATGGTCGCCAGGTCGTAGCGCAGGCCGTGGTGCTGCTCGATCAGGTCGCAGGCGTCGTGCAGCGCGGCGAGCATCCCGAGGCCGAGCAGGTCGATCTTCACCAGCCCGGCGCCCGCGGTGGACTCCTTGTCCCACTGGAGGACGGAACGCCCGGGCATCCGTGCCCACTCGGTCGGGCTGTAGGGTCCGCAGCTCCGTGCGCACTGTACGCGATAATTGCGCAGTGGATGCGCAGTTCCGTGAAGCTTGCGCAGGGACTTACTGAACGTGACTAGGTTCCGGGGCATGGCAGATCAACGTGTCGTCGGGAGAGTGGGCAAGGCCAGCGGGCCCCGAGTGTCGATCCGGTATGACGACGGTTCGGTTCGGGAAGTCCCTTTTGAGCGGCTCCGTCTGCGGGACTTCGTCGGGGCGGTGCCCTGGCGGGAGTTCCGCTCGGTGCATGGGCAGAAGCACTATCCGGGGAAGTACGCCTCGGCGACGAGTGGGAAGGTGGTGTACGAGAGTCGGTTGGAGCTGGCGCGGCTGATGCTGGCCGACATGGATCCGACCGTAAAGGCCATCTTCGCCCAGCCGTGCCTCCTCACCTCGCAGGTTGAGGGCAAGGCTCGCCGCCATGTCCCGGACTACCTTCTGGTCTTTGAGACCGGGACGGCACGAGTGGTCAACGTCAAGCCGGAGGATCGGCTGGCTGACCCGAAGATCGTGGAGGCGCTGAGGTGGCCGGGGGCGTTGGTCGAGCGGCACGGCTGGGAGTACGAGATCTGGTCGGGCGCCGACCGGATCGTGTTGGAGAACGTCAGGTTCCTTTCCGCGTATCGGCGCCCCGGGGTGGTTCTCCCGGAGGAAGTCGAGGCGGCCTGGCGATGCGTGCAGGACGGGGACCAACTGAGGGTCGCTGAGCACCGGTTGGCCGCTGGTCGGCCCGGACATGACGCGCGCCCGGCACTGCTGGCACTGGTTTGGCAGGGGCGGCTGGTGACGGACCTGGCCCAGCCGCTATCCGGGGACTGGGTGCTGCGGAGGGCGGCATGAGTGGGTGGACAACGACTCTGCGGCCGGGATTGCCGCTGACGTACGACGGTGAGCGGTTCTCCATCGCCGAGATCGACGGGCGGCGCATTCTGCTGCAGCAGGTGGTGGCTGAGGGGCCGTCCCGCTGGCGGCAGGTCGATCTGGCGGTGCTCCTGAGTCATCCGTCCACGGTGTTCCACGTGAAGGTGCCGCCGGAGGAGGAATCTGCGAGTATCACGTTCGCAGGGCTGAGTGATGCGGAGAACGAGGCGCTCACGGAGCGGTTCCAGCACATCCAGGAAGTGCGGTGCGGCTACAAGTTGGGCTCTGCCGCCCTCGCGCTGCCGGGAGAACCGCGTCCTGCATTTGCTCCCGGGACACCCCTGCTGCGCCGCTATGCGGCCAAGGCGGCGGAACTCGGAGTGAATCCGGCCACCGTGCGCCGATGGGTGGCCCAGGTCAAGGACAACGGGCCGGTTGGCCTGGTGCCAAAACGCGTGACAGGCACCGCTCTTGACCGGGCGGACACGCGGTGGGTGGACATGGCCCGATCCGTGCTGGCCGCGTACACGCCTGCCAGCCGCCCCGTCGGGAACCTGATCTTGGCAGAGATCGAGGAACGCCTGGCCAAGGAGTACGGCCGCGACACGGTCCGGCTTCCCGGGCGCACTCTCGGGTACGACCTGCTGCGCGACCTGACCAAGGGAACAAACGCGTTCAAGGGCAGCACCAAGGGCAAGCGGTCGATCGCTAACCGTCCCACAGGCGTCTACGGCCGACTCAGGGCAACCCACCCCGGCGAGTATGTGGTCCTCGACACCACCAGCCTGGACGTCTTCGCGATGGAGTCGGTCACCTGCAGGTGGGTGCGATGCGAACTCACTGTCGCCATGGACCTGTACAGCCGGTGTATCTGCGGATTGCGGCTCACCCCGGTGTCGACGAAGTCGGTGGATGTGGCCGGCGTGCTGTTCGAGACGGTCCGGCCGCTGGAACCGTCCGGCGCCGGCGAGCCCCTTCCCTACTGCGGTGTGCCGTCCAACGTCATCCTCGACGCACGCAAGCTGGTGGATTCGCGGGGGAACTACCTGCTGCCCAACGTGGCCGCAGAGACGATCGTCTACGACCACGGCAAGGTGTACGTCTCGAATCACATCGAGAGCGTGTGCGCCAAGCTCGACATCTCGCTGCAGCCGGCCCGGCCCTACACGCCGACCGACAAGCCGATCGAGCGCTGGTTCAAGACCCTGAACCAGGGGCTGCTGGCCGCGCTTCCCGGCTACAAGGGCCCCGATGTCTACAGCCGAGGGGCAAAGGTGGAGGAGGAAGCCTACTTCTTCATCGAGGAGCTGGAAGCGATCATCCGAGAATGGATCACCCTGGTGTACCATCGGCGCCCGCACCGGGGGCTGTCCGTGCCGGAGGTGCCCGGTCTCAAACTCACTCCGCTGGAGATGTACGAGCACGGGGTCATGCGTTCCGGCCCGATGCGTGCCCCCTCACGCCCGGGACTCGCCTTCGAGTTCCTGGAGGAGGAGTGGTGCACGCTCCAGCACTACGGCATCGAAGTCAACGGGCTGCGCTACAACGGGCCGGTGCTCAAGGAACTGGGCAACCGGCCGAGCGACCATCGGGGCCGGGGGGAGGGGAAGTGGCCGGTGGCGGTGGACCGCCACGACATCCGCAAGGTCTACTTCCAGCATCCCAAGTCACGCAACTGGCACGCCCTGGACTGGGAGCATGCACCGGCCCTGGGCGGCCCGGCGAGCCTAGAGGCCCTCGTGTACGCCCGCCGGCTCGCCGTGAAAACCCACCGGTTCCCGGACACCAAACGCGCACTCATCGAACTGCTGGAGCGCTGGGGCGCTGGGCTGACCGCCGACCGCACGGAGCGGCGGATGGCGATCAGGCTCTCCCAAGAACGGTTCCAACTGGTGGGCGACAGCGAGGAGGAGTCGACGACTGTGCCGGCTCTGCCGACGCTTCGCCGCTTCGCCGCTATCCAGCAGCAAGCTTCCCCGTCCCCGGAGCTTGAGGCGCTGCAGGTCCAAGGCGGGGACGATGACGAGGACGACGAACGCCGGGCGTCCTTCCCCGACGAGGACCTCGACGAGCAGGACGTGGACGAGGACGACTTCTACGCCGACGTCATGGAGAGCCGATGACCACGACACCGAACCGAGGCACGATCCCCGGTGACGACCGGCAGTACTCGCCGACCCGCTTGGACGGCTGGCTGGAGATGGTGAACGGGCCCGCCCGCGAGCAACCCGAGGCTCTGACCCGCGTGCAGATCAAAGCTCTGACACCGCGCCAACTGTTGGTGTACAACGATCGACGCCACGTGTGGCACGCCAACCTCGGCCCGTTCAAGACCGCGCAGCTTCGGCAACTACACGAGGGCCTCTCCGAGATCGTCGGCTCCAACCGCCATGACGGTGACAAAGCCAAGCCGGCCGCCCTGGTCGACGCCTACCCGGGCATCGGCAAGAGCACCGCCGTCATGGAGTTCGGGCGCGACTTCCACCTGCAGGAGATCGAACTACGCGGAGACACGACCGGCACGGGGCACCGCCGGGTGCCAGTGGTCTACATCGCACTGACCGGCAACACCCAGATCCGCGGCCTCAACGCCTCGATCTGCCGCTTCTACGGCCTGCCGACCACCGGGGACGCCGACACCCTGGCAGCGCGCGCAGTGGACGCGGTGCTCAGCATGAGGACCTCGGTGTTCATCATCGACGACATCCACTTCCTGGCCTCCGGCACCTCGAACACGGTCCGGATGGTGAACCAACTGAAATTCCTGTCGAACACGTTCCCCGTCACCCTGATCCACGTCGGGGTCGGGGTCACTGAGCGCGGCATCCTCAGCGAAGGCAAGACCCTGCACGCGCAGTTCGGGCGCCGCACCACTGAGCTGACCCTGCTGCCGTTCCAGGTGGAGAACGAGAAAGGGCGTCAGGAGTTCCGCCGACTGCTGCTGACGGTCGAACAGAAACTCATCCTGGCGGACAAATACCCGGGCATGCTTGCCGACGACCTCGCCGACTACCTGCTGGCCCGCTCCAGCGGTCACTTCGCTTCCCTGATGGCACTGATCAACCGCGGCTGCTACCGGGCCATCCGCACCGGTGCCGAGCGGCTGGACGTTGAGCTGATGAACTCCGTCAAGAACGATGCCGCGGCCGAGGAGGCCCGGCTGGAGCTGGTTGCCGCGATCGAGGCTGGCCTGCTGAGCGCAAAGCCCAAGTCGCGGGCCCCCAAGTCCCGTAAGAGGAAAGAGTCATGACTGCCTGGGGCCCGCAGAGGATACCGATCTGGGTGCCTCCCTTGCCTGGGGAGGCGCTGGATAGCTGGTTGGCCGCCTACGCCGCCCGGCTGACCGTTCCGATGGGATCCTTCTTGCGGTACTTGGGCCTGCCAGACGCCGACCTGGCGCGGATGATGCGATTGCTCAGCGCTCACGAGCGGAAGGTCATTTCGAGTCGTACCAGTCTTGCGGGGCCTGAGCTCGCCGCCCGGACCCTGGAGCCGTGGGACGGACTTGCCGTGGCGATTGACCCCTCTACCCGTAGTCTTCGACAGTCCGCGTTCTCCAAGTCGTCCGGCAGCAATACGAGGTTCTGCCCGGCGTGCCTGGAAGAGAACGGGGGCCGTTGGCAGACTTCCTGGAGGTTGGCCTGGACGTTCGCCTGCCTCCGCCACCACTTCATCCTGGCGGATCTGTGCCCGGCCTGCCACAAGCCTCCGATCCTGCACAAACACCTGGTGGTGCCGGAGCCCGGCCGGTGCCTGCAGGGAACCGGAGACCAGCGGTGCGGTTTCCCCTATGCCCAAGCCAGTGCCACGTCCTCGGCCGCCGACGGACCGGTGGTGTGGGCTCAGCGCTGGGTGAACGAGACTGTGCTGGACTTCACCCGGGACCGCCAGGAAGCCCTGCAGCGCTCGGGCGAGTTGGCGCTGCTCTCCCGGCGAGCGCTGACCGGTCTGCTCACGCATCTGGCGACCGTACCGCCCCGGGTGCGCGACATCATCGATGACGCGGGCGGGTCCGTGCCGGCCGTCCGCACAGGCCACCGTTTTGACCTCCCCTCCGGGCACCACATGGCGGTCGGACTCGCCATCGCTGCATCTGCCCTCGGTGAAGGAGCAGGTACGGACGAAGGCGTCCTGACCTGGGTCCTGAGCACCAAGCCGCGCGCTGAGAAGACGTATCCGATCACCTGGGCACACCGGTGGGCCAAGGGCAGCCCACAACTGGCTGCGCGGGTGGTCGCGGAGGTGGACGAGGGTGTGAGCCTGATGACGCGCCTGCGCTACGGCACGACCACCGGTGCACCGTCCTGGCCCACCCTGACTTCAGCGGATGTCGAGCGGCGAGCCGCGTGCCTGCCCTCGATGCTCTGGCCGTCGTGGACCGCGCGGATCCTGCCGCCGACAGGCCCGATGACGAACCTGGTGGCTGGCCTTCAGCGCGCCGCGGCGAGCCTGCTGCTCCTGCCGGACTCGGCCTGCACCTATCCCAAGGCAGCAAGCATGCTCGGCAACACGCGCATCAAGGCGAACTGGGATGCCCTCAAAGTGGTGACTGCCAGTCAGGAAACAGTTCTGGTCACCCTGCTCGTCCATCTCGCCCGAGCTATGGACCAACACGGATCACCGATCGACTACCGCCGGCGCCGCGAACTCTTCGCCCACGGTGACCTCGTGATCGACGACAGCGCAGTGGTGCAGTACTGCCGAAAGAACGGGATCAACCCGGGCAGCGAGGCGGTCCGCACCAAGCATCTCCGCTGGCGGGTGCGCAGGCTGCTCCTGGGCGCCGACCCCGGCACCTACTCCAGAACCCCCGTCTGGCACCGGCGCACCGCCCACCTGATCGATTCCGATCTCGCGGCCCTCCTGCGCGACCAGGCCTGCGCCAACCTGCGGTACCAACGCATCGACGAACCGCTGGTGTGGGAGCCGCCCACCGACTGGATCCCTGAGCTGGACTGGCCCGGCCTGGTACCCGAACGCGTGGACCACAAAGCCATGAGCGCACTGGTGGCCAAGAGGCCTTCTCTCCACGACCTGGCCGCGATGACCGGGACGGGCACCGAACAACTGCGCCTCTACCTGGAATCCGCTGACGTCTCCATCCCACCACCGCCTCCTGCCGCTACGGAGCGGAGCCGTCGGCGAACCCCTGTCAGCCGGCCGAGCACTCCCCGGGCAAGAACCGGTCAAGGCATACGAGTGGCACTCGTCGGTGTACTGGAACCCGCTGAACTGCGGCGTCTGTATGTCGACGAGGGCCTGTCCACGCCGAAGATCGCCAAGATGGCCGGCTGCACCTCCGCGACGGTCGGGCGGATCATGAAGGAAGCCGGAATCCCCACCCGCCGGCGCCAAGGCCCCATGCTCACCGCAGAGGGAGCACCGGTCACCGCCGAGTGGCTCAGGCGCGAGTACGTCGACCGGGGCCGGGACACCCCCGACATCGCCTCGGAGCTCGGCTGCCACAATGCGATGGTCTCCCACATGATGAAACGGTTCGGCATCCCGGCGCGCCCGCTGTTCGCCACCGCCAACCGCTTCGCCCGCCTTCAGGTTCCCCTCTCGCCCGCCATGACCGCAATCGTCGCGATGCGCAACCACGTCCAGCGGATGCGGCACCTCATCCAGCTTCCCGGGCACCACGACCTCGCCACGGCAAGCAGGGCAATGGACGTTCCCTACAAGTCTTTGCGCTACCAGCTCAATGCGGTCGAGGAGGCGGCCGGATTCAGGATCGTCGAACGCGTCCATCCCCTCATGCCCACCGTCCAGGGGCGGGAGTTCCTGGCCGAAGCACGACGCCTCCTTCACCTCCTGGACGCCGACACCACGGCCCACGGAACGCCTGCTGTCACCTCCCCAGCAGCGCGGCCGGTCGCACCGCGCCGGGCCCGAAGCGGCGGCCGGCCTGGTCGATGACCGGCTCCAGAGTGCGGGCGTCCTCGATGAGCCGGTCGAAGGTCAGCTGCTCTGCCACCTGCGTTGCTGCGGTGAGTTCACCGACTCTCACTGTCACCGCCCGTACGCGTGCCCGTTGCAGGGCGAGTGCGGCGAACAGCTCGTACAGCACCTGTTGCAGGGCGGGAGTGTGGGCGGTGGGCTCGCGCAAGGTGCGCGAGCGGGTGGTGCTGGAGCGGTCGGCGTAGGTGACCTGCAGTTCCAGGGTGCGGGCGATCTGCCGGGCCGCCCGCAGCCGGGCACCGAGATCGATGGCGGCGGCCAGCAGCGCCCGCCGGATCTCGGCGGGGTCGAGGACGTCGCGGTCGAAGCGGTGGGTGCTGGTGAGGGCGGCGGGCGGTCCGGCGGGTGCGACGGTGCGCCGGTCGGTGCCGTGGGCACGTTCGTGCAGGAGGCGGCCGGTGGAGGTGCCGGCGATGCGCTGCACGGTGGCGAGCGGGAGGTCGGCGAGGTCGCCTACCGTCTCGATGCCGTAGCGGGCCAGGGTGCGTTCCAAGGCGGGGCCGATGCCGGGCAGGGCGCGAAGGGGGCGGCCGCGCAGGAACTGCTCCCACTCGGCCGGAGCCTCGGGCAGGACGTGGACGGTGCCGGGTGCGGCGGCGTCGGCGGCCAGGGTGGCGAGCATCCGGTTGGGCCCGATCCCTCCCGTGCTGGCCAGTCCGTACCGGGCCGCGAGCCGGGTCTGCAGCCGGTCCGCGAGCTGAGCTGGTGTCAGGGCGAAGTAGCGTGTGGCGCCGGCCAGGTCGAGCAGCGCGCTGTCCGGGGGGAGCGCCTGGGCGACGGGAGTGGTGTCGCCGAGGACGGTGAACAGCTCGCGGTAGGTCTCGAAGCCGGCGCGGTGCACGCGCAGGTGGAGGATCGTGCTGCTGGTGGTCATCCGGCGCTCCCTTGGCTGGCGTGCCACAGCCGGCCCGCGCCGCCGGGCCTCGGCCGCTGTGCGGCGTCGGCGGCCTCGGCGTGCGGTGCGGGTTCGGTGGCGAGCAGGGCTCGGACGGCGGCGGGGCCGACCTGCTGGGCCTCGGCGACTTCCTCCAGGTTCCAGGCGTGGGTGCCGATCACGGTGACGGACTTGCCGCGGCGCGAAACGGTGCCGCGGGCGAGCAGCAGGAAGTGGTGGAAGAGCGGGTAGGCGGCCTGCTCGTGGGTGTCGTCGAAGTAGGTCAGGTCGACCTGGCCGCCCTGGTGGCCGTCGTCCAGCGAGACGAAGATGGTGCGCCGCCCGGAGCGCATCGGCGGGGTCTGGATGGCCACCTTCGCGCCGGCCACCAGCACGGTCGCGCCGGTCGGCTGATCCCGCAACAGGTGCGAGCGGGTGACGCCCAGTTCGTCCAGCAGCGGGTGGAACGGCTCCATCAGGTGCCGAGAGGCATCCAGGCCGATCACCTCCAGCTCGGCCTCCAACTCCTGAGCCAGCGTCATCTTCGGCAGCCCGCTCGTCCCAGCTGCCGGGGCGGCGGGCGGGGCGAGGACGAGCTGGCCAGGACCCACAGCGGTGCGCTGCTGGCGGTGCAGCTCGTCGATCTGCAGCAGCAGGTCGCGGCGCTCACAGCCGGGGGCGAGGGTGGCGAACGCACCGATCCGGGCCAAGCGGTCGGCGACCGGGTGGCTGGGCCGGGCGCGCGCCCAGAAGTCTGCGAGGTCGTGAAACGGCTGGCCCTGCTGGATGCGTGCGGCCTGCTCATCGGTGATGCCGCGGACATCGGACAGCGAGATGCGCAAGGCCAGGCGGCCGTCCGCGAGCCGCTCGGTCCGATAGCCGACGGCTGAGTACTGGACGTCCAGCGGCAGGATCGGGACGCCGTGGCGGCGGGCGTCCGCCAGCACGAGCCGCTTGGGGTACATGCCGGGGTCGTGTTCGAGGAGCCCGGCGTAGAACGGCGCCGGGTAGTGCGCCTTCAACCAGGCGCTCTGCAGGGTCGGCAGGGCGAACGCGGTCGCGTGGGCGCGGGCGAAACCGTAGGCACCCATGTTCTCCAGCATCCGCCACACCTGGTCGATCACCTGCTGCTGGTATCCGGCTGCAGCGGCGCGCCGCCGGTACCAGGCCTGCAGCTTCTCCAGGCGCTCGGGCTTGGCCAGGGCGCGCCGGGCCTCCTCACCCATCGCCAGATCGGTGTGGGTCATCGTGGCGAACAGACCGGCCACCTGCTCGTTGTAGATGACCACGCCGTAAGTGGAGCGCAGCCACGGCTCCAGATCGGGGTGCGGGTAGGTCACAGGCTTCCTGCCGTGCCGGCCGAGCAGGAAGGGACGGATCATGTCCGCCTGCACCGGACCGGGGCGGAACAGCGAGATCTCCGCGACCAGGTCGGCGAAGGTCTCCGGCTGGAGGCGGCCCAGCAGGTCCTTCTGGCCGGGCGACTCCAGTTGGAAGACGCCCAGCGACTCGCCCTCGCGGAGCAGTTCGAACGCCCGGGGGTCGTCGAGCGGGACCTGCGCGGGGTCGTCCAGGTCGAGCCGCTCCCCGGTGGTCCGCTCGATCTCGCGCACCGCGTACGCCATGGACGACTGCATGCGCACGCCCAGCACATCGAGCTTCAGCAGACCGAGACCGTCACCTTCGACATCCTCCTTATCGAACATAGTGGCGGGAAAACCCTCGCCGGCGGTCGGCACAACGGGCGTGCGCCGCAGCAGGGTGGCGTCGGAGAGGATGACGCCACACGGGTGCATGGCCGTGCCGCGGGGCAGCGAGTCGAGGCCTTCGACCAGGTCCCACAACCTGTCGTACCGGTCGGCCGCGGCGGCGACCTGCCGCAGTTCGGGGAGTTCGCGCAGCGCGGTGCGGGCCGAGCGGGCGGTGATGTGGGGGAAGGCTTTGGCGAGCCGGCCGACCTCGTCCGGGGGCAGGCCCAGGGCCAGCCCGGCGTCACGGATCGCCCACCGCACCCGGTAGGTCTCCGGCATCGACAGGGTGCAGACCCGCTCGGTGCCGAACCGGTCCATGATCCGGCGGTAGACCTCCAGACGGCGGGCGGACTCCACGTCGATGTCGATGTCCGGCAGGGAACGGCGGCGCAGGTTGACGAACCGCTCCATCAGCAGTTCGTGATCGAGCGGGTTGGCGAAGGAGACGCCGAGCAGGTGCACCACCAGGGAGCCCGCGCCGGAACCGCGCGCCTGCACCCGGATGCCCATCTCCTTGATGTCGTCGACGATCCGCGCGACGGTGAGCGCGTACGAGGGCCAGCCGAGCGTGTTGAGGACCTGCAGCTCCGCCTCCAGACGGGCCCGCATCGTGGCGGAGCGGTCGTAGCCGTGGCGGACCATCGCCGCCTCGCACCGTTCGCGCAGCACTCGGGCGGACCGCCCGGGGGCCACGTCGATGACGTGCTCCTCGGGGAAGTGCACCCGGCCGATCCCGAGGTCGGCGTACGGATCGAGGCGGCACTCGGAGGCGGTGCGGGCGGTGGCGGCCAGCAGGTGTGCTGTGGCCCCCTGCTCCTGGCCGGCCGCGCGGACGACCTCCTCGGCGAGACCGGCCATCTCGGCCGCTCCCTTCAGGGAACGTTCCCCGTTGCAGACCCGGCCGGGCTGGATCGGGGTGAGCAGCCGGGCCGAGTCGAGGACGTCGGCGATGGGTGCGCGGTCGCGGGTCGCGTAGCGCACGGCGTTGGTGAGAACGGCGGGCAGGTCGAGTTCGGCAGCCAGCCCCACGGTACGGGCGGCCAGCCGCAGCGAACCCGGTCCGGTGCCGGTGCGGCGGTGGTGCACGGCTTCCAGTCGCAGGTACTGCCCGAAGACGTCGCGCCACGGCGCCAGCAGTTCGGTCGCCAGGTCCGTACGGCCGTCGGCCAGTGCCCGCACCGGTTCGGAGGCCGGGCCCAGCAGGACGGTCAGGCCTTCGCAGTGCTGTTCGATCGCGCTCCAGGGCACGACCGGTTGCCCGCCGCCGGCCCGGTGCCGGGCGGCCCAGGCGGCCGTGATCAGCGCGCACAGGTTCGCCCAGCCCTGCCCGTCCCGGGCCAGCAGCGTGACCCGGGGTGCGGAGTCGGCGACGAACGCCCCGCCTCGGGCAGGCGTGCGGACCCGCCGGGACGGCTGCGCCCGGCCCAGGAGCGGGACGGCGAGGTCCGCCCCGAACAGCGGCCGGATCCCGGCCCCGGCACACGCCTGTGCGAATCGAACAGCCCCGGCCACCGTGTCCCGGTCGGTCAGCGCCAGCTCCCGCAGGCCCGCCTCCGCCGCCTGTTCGACCAGCCGGGCCGGCGTCGAGGCGCCGTAGCGCACCGAGTAGCCGGAGGCGACATGCAGATGCGCGAACATCCGACATCACCTCCAGCTCCTGCGATCAGCCCCCTTCGTCGACACCCGGCTCCCCTCCGGCCCTTCCAGCGTAGACCGTATTCGATCGCTTGTTCGACTCACTGGTCAAGGCATTACTGCAGGTGGCGGGGGTGTGACGGGGTGTGCGACTGTCGGCAGATCGCTCGCACTCCGGGAAGTCGCGATACCCGGGCCGGACCTGCGGTGGCCGTGTCGGCGTGCGGCGACCCGTAGGCGGCCGGGGCGCGGGCGAGTCGGCTGCCGTCTCCGGGGTGGGGTGCCAGCCGGAGGGCAGGGTGAATCGTGGTCAGCCTGCAGTGGCGCAGCGGGGGGGTCGTACTGATGGGGTGGTGGAGCTGGCGTCCCAGGATGCTCGTCGTTCGGTACGGCGGCGGCTTCGTGAGCGGGCCGCAGTGTCCTGTGGCGGGATGTCAGCGGGCCGGTCGCGCGATGTCGGTGCTGGTGGCCGGTGGGTCATGCCGGGCCGCGGGCTCGATGAGCTTTCGCGGTTCGATGTCCAGCCCTCTGGCGAGCGCGAGGATGGTGAGCAGGGAGGGATTGCGCTTGCCGTGCTCGATGTCGATAACCATGCGGGCGGACAGGAGGGCGGCTTCGGCCAGTGCTTCGATGCTCATGCCGACGTGCTCCCGGGCGTCGCGGACGGCGAAGCCGAAGGCTTGCAGTCGCTGGTCAGGAACGGAGATCGGCACCTAGCGATGCCAGCAGCGGTCCCCCATCAGGCACCATGAACGATAGTTCAGTATCACTTTCCGTGAGGGGTGAGGTGGAGCCAGGCGACGAGCTCGACCTGCCGGACGGTGTCGGACTCGCTGATGCCGTTGTGGCGTGCGACCACGGTGCGGGCGTTGTCGATGAGGGCGTGGAAGGTCTTGAGGCAGGAGGAGGGCATGGGGGTGGGCGCGGCTGGGGGTGACCCGTCCTGCCGGGCTGCGGTGCGGATCCAGTCGCTGGGATCGAGGTCCGGTTCTGCGAGGCAGCGGAGCGGGTCGAGGGAGTAGGCGCCGTCGCGGTCGGCGGTGCTGAGGCGGATGAAGGCCGTCTTCGTGGGGCTTGCGCCGGGGTGGGTGAGACGGAAGCAGAACAGGACGCTCGGGGTGGTGACGCTGCCGGTGCAGGCGCCGCCGGCCGCGGCGGGCAGGTTTTCGATGGCTTTGCGGATGGCGGGTTCGCGCAGTGCGATGCCGAGCCAGGCATGCTGGCGGTCGCTGAGGCTGGGGCCCGGCAGTGGCTGCGGCGGGCCGATGTCGAGGTGATCGGGTGCCGCGCGGGTCGGGGAGCCCGGGTACAGGGGGGTGGGCAGGCCGACGGTGGCGGCGGCGATCCGTGCCTTGCGGGCGATGATCTCCATGAGGTGCAGGGCGACGTCGAGGCCGGCGTCAGGCTGGACGGTCCAGCAGGTGACCGTCTCGTGCCGGCTGCCGAGACGGTCGACGCGGCCGAATCTCTGGCCGAGGATCTGGGGGTTCCAGGTGAGGTCGTAGTGCAGGCAGAAGGCGGCTCCCTGCATGTTGCCGCCCAGGGCGAGGACGTCGGTGGTGAGGAGGGCGTCGATCTCGTCCCGTGCCGGCGGGGTGGTCAGTCCGCGGTGCGGGGGCTTGTTGTGCTCGGGGTCGAAGCGGGCGACGACGTCCTGGGTCTGCCAGGTGCTGGGGGCCACGGCGGAGCCCAGGTTGGCGAGGCGGCCGCGCAGCGGCGCGAGACGGGCGTCGGTGTTGACGGTCTGCTCGAGCCAGGGGCCGAGGTCGGCCGTCGTCGTGCGGGCGCTCGAGAAGATGACGATCTTTTGGCCGCGCGGGTCGTGGACGATGCCGGCCAGGATGTCCGGCAGGACGGCTTTCTTGGCGTCGTCCCCGACGGCCTGCTCGGCATCGTTGATCAGCCCGGTCATCACGTCGAGGTCGTGCTCCAGGTCGGCGCGCAGCCGGCCCGTGTCGAACCCGTCGGCCGGCAGTTCGATGGTCTCGGGGATCCGCGCGTAGGCCGCGAGGATGTCGTCGACGTCGTCCGGCTCGAGATCCTCTCCCGTCTCGCGCACCAGGCTGCGTTTCAACGAGAGGTTGAGGTGGTGGCGAGGCAGGCGGACGATGCCGCGGTCGAGGTCGGCCAGGGCTTGGACGACGACCTCCCGGATGCGCTTCAGGGTGCTGCGGCAGGCGGCCGGGGACGACTCGAGGCGTTTGAGGAGCAGGATGCGGATGAGGGCGAGGAGCGCGGGATTGCGCGGGCGGAGCTGTCCGGAGAGCCCGTAGCGCTCGCGCTGATAGACGGCGAGGGCAAGTGGCCTGGGCGGGGTGTGGCCTTCGAGCAGCCGCTGGAGTTCGCCCGCCAGCTCGGGGGGCAGATGACCGGTGTAGCCGACCGCGTGGATGACGTCGGCGAACAGGCGGCGCATGGCCGGGGAGAGCCGGTAGGTGACGCGTCTGTGCTCGGGGACGGGGAAGCGGCCGGGGTAGGGGCTGGCCGGGTAGTGCGCGGCCAGGAACTTGTGGTCGCGGCGGAGCATGTACTCGCCGAGGCACCGCAGCATCCACGAGTGCTCCGCCGGGGACAGCACGACGGGATCGGACAGGTCGAGGGTGAGCCGCTGGCCTGTCTGCGACCGCTTGTTCAGCCGGGTGCGGCTGAAGGTTCCCCCACGCTGCCACTCCTCCTCCAGCGCGGGGTCGATCAGGAGCAGGAGTTCCAGCAGGTCGCCGGCGTCGTTGTTGACGGGGGTCGCGGTCAGCAGCAGCACCCGGGGGCGCGGGAGGTGAGCGTCGATCAGCGACCGGACGGCGAGCATCCGCAGCGTCAGGGGATTGCGGAGTTGGTGGGCTTCGTCGCAGATGACGAGCCCGTACCTCGGCCAGGTGTGCCCGTGGTCGCGGACGTCGGTGAAGTGGCTGGCCAGACGTTCGTAGCTGATGATGTCGCAGCGCAGACCCCAGTCGGTCAGGTAGCGCTGCCACATCGGGACGAGCGAGGCGAGACAGACGATGAGGACTGGGCCGTCGCCGCGTTCGAGGAAGACCCGGGCGATGTCCCCGCCGGCGAGTGTCTTGCCCAGACCCACGGCATCCGCGTCCAGTGCCCCGCCGAACCGGTCGATGATCGCTAGCAGCCGGGCCACGCCGTCGCGCTGGAAGCCGACCAGACCGATGTCGGACGGCGGGGCGTTCACTTCGTCACCGAAAGCTTCCAGCAGCATCCGCAGCAGGATGAGTTCGGCCGGGTGCCGGGCCCGCCGGGCCCTGATGCAAGCCCCGAGATCGTAGGGGACGGCCCGCTGCCACCACTGCTCCACCTGCTCCACGGCCTGCTCCGCAGCAGCCGTCGTGGCTGGCGCGCTGAGCTCCTGGTTGACGTGCAGCCCGGTGTACGTGAGATTCGCCGAACCGACGACGACCTGCGGCGGGGTGCCAGCCGCGACGGCGGCCTTGGCGTGCAGGAAGCCGTCCTCCAGACGCCGGCACACCACGGCCTCGCCGTCGAGCAGTCTCGAGAGGTCCTCGAGGAGCAGGCCGGTGCGCCGTGTCGCGGGGATCGTGTTCAGCTCCGCGTACAACGCGCGGTCGCCGCGTCGGCGAAGCTGCTGCAGGGCTTCCCGATCGAGGCTCGTGGCCGGTGGTGGGGGGAGGCCGGCGAGGGTGGGGGCCGGTTCCTCGCTCATGGGCAGGATCACCATCGCCTCGTCGGGAGGGGCGACACCGATGAGCAGCCGGACGGGCCGCAGCCGGGCGACCCGATGCCGGATGGCCGGGACGATCGACAGCAGGCCGCGTAGGCTCACATAGCCGCTGACGAGCGTCACGTCCCTGCCCGGGTGGGCGGAGCACCAGTTAGCGAGGCTGCGCGAGACGCTCCGGTCGGCGCTGTTCGTCCAGATCTCCTCGTCTGCCCCGTCGGCGGGGCTGCTTCGCCCGTTCCTCATACTGCCGCCTCGAGGAAGGAGTTGATCAGTGACAGGAGCTTCTGGTCCCGTTCCTTGATCCACTTCTGGACGGTGGGACGGCCTTCACGGCCGAGGGGTTGGGGGATGAACTGCGCGTCCAGCGCGGTACGCGGGCACTGGAGCTCCTCGGCGGCTGCGGGTGTCCAGCCGTGGGCGCCGCGCAGCACCCGGCTGGTCGCTTCCGTGGCCAGGATGTAGTTGCCAAGGGTCTCCACCGGCGGATCCGGATCCCACAACCGGACGAGTCGCATGGATGGATCCGGTGTGGTCACCTCGGGCCGGGCCAGGTCGCGGACCAGCGGGTGGCCGGGCCCCGACAGAGCCAAGGCCATCAGTGCGGCCCCGGGACCGAAGCCGCCCAGGCCCCGCCGGTGCAGCCCGTCCGGGGCCAGCCGCCGGCCCGTGCCGTTCAAGGCGTCGCTGAGAAGCGAGGTGGCCTGTTCGTAGCTGTCACTGGAGGCGATGACGGCGCTGTCGGCGCGCGCCAGCTTGGGGGCTCCGCGGTAGCGGTTGGCTGCCAGGGCACGGGCGAGCCAGCGCCAGGCGAAGTCGTCCTCGGCGGCGTGCGGGAAGCGGGCGAAGAGTTTCATCAGCACTCTCACCGAGGAGGGCATGCACACGAAGTCGGAGCCGGACATCCCGTGCTGGGCAAGGTAGGCGAGTGTCTCCGTGCATGCCCTCACCCCGCGCTCGCACGCGGCACGCACGACGGCGGGGTCCGCGTCGACGACACCCTTGTGGCGGGCCTCGGGCGGCAGCTCGAACTGCACGACCTCGTTCAGGCCCGTGGGGGTCACCGCGGAGGAGAAGCCCATTCGGGCCGCCTCATCGACCGCCGGATCAAAAATCTCCGCTCGCACCCCGGGACTGACCAGCGCCACCATGGTCGTCTCGATCTCGCCGTCGGTCATCACGATGGTCGAGGCGTGACGCCCGCGGATGCGGTAGACCTCCGCCGCCTGCTTCGCCGTCCCCGACAGCCATTCGAGCAGGATGCGGGTGTTCAGCAACCGGTGTTGCATCTCGGTGAGCGCCGAGAAGTACTTGTTGACCTCGTTTGGCCCCACCCCGCTGTCCGTGATCAGCTGCTGACGGGTCGCCGTGTCCGAGTACAGCAGCTCCCGCAGCGGGATCTGGGGATGGCGCCGCCGCCGGTACGGTCCGATGTGCACACGCCGGGTCGATTCCAGCACGACGGACACCTGCAGGCCCTTGCCTCCCAGGCGGTCCCACTGCCGGTCGGTGAACCACGCCGGCCGTATCCCGCACCCCGCCGCCAGGGCCAGGCACCGGTGCTGGCCGTCCAGGATCCGCACCGGCGCGGCCGCCCTGCCGTAACGCCCCGGGCGTTTCTGGCCTTCACCGTCCGGCAGCCACAGCAGTATCGAGCCGATCGGCCGCTGAGGAGCGAGCGCCAAGGACTGCCACAACTCCGCGATCCACACCAACCGCGGGGCCCACAGACGCCCGAAGTCCACGACGTCGATGCTCCCGTCCTCGATCTCGTCGAGAAGATCCGGCAGATTCACGTACGGCGTGTTCGGGCTGGGCATCCGAACTCCCAGAAAGATGAAGTCCTCACCCTCACGCTACGCAATCCAGGTGAATACACAACATTTAGGTTTCACGGCGCTGGACGGGCGGCCTGCAGACTACGCGGGCGCTCGGCCCACCGCAGGGCAGCGCCCACCAAACGGTCGGAACGCCCGTAGATCCGGGCAGCGGCCTGGACGAACTCCTCGCGTGTGCACTGCGCCGGCAGTCGGCCCGTAGCCTCCGCCCGCAACAGCGACCACCGCGACATGCCGAAGGCAGGGGCAGCCTCCTCGGCCGTCAGCCCGGCCCAGTGCCGAAGATCGGCGAGTGTCACCACGCCCGGCCCCGCCACCTGAGCCGGTTCCACCTGCAGCGCCCGGGTGATCCTCGCCAGGGACACGGGGTCCGGATGGCGGCTGCCGCGCTCGTAGGCAGCCAACTGCTGCCGGGTGACGGGAGGACCCGCCTCCTGGGCCAGATGATCGAGACTCCACTGCCGCCCGAGACGGGCGCGCCGCAGCAGCTCCCCGTCTATCCGGACCGAGCCGCGCGACATCGAAAGCCCTCCGAGTGCCTTGCTGGTGGTATCAGCGTCGACGGCCCCCAAGCGGCGGCACCATGCACGGAAGTGCAGGTCCGGTGCTCCCTGAACAGCACGTGCCGTTCAGGGAGCACCGGACCTGGGCACGGCGGGACAATGGCCCCATGGCTGGTGCGCCCGCCGATCCCGTGGTGGTGCGACCCGTCCTGCTGGACTCGCAGCACCACCAGTTCCTTCTCGTGCCTGCGGGAGGAAGCCGCAGCCTGTGGTGCCCACCGTCGTTCGAGGCGTTGCCGGGAGAGAGCTATCGCAGTGCGGTGGTGCGCTGCCTGCGGCACGACAGGGGGTTGCCCACCCTCGACATCACCCCTGTCGTCGGACTGATCAGACCGGGGCCGGACCTGCCGCCGGTGCAGTACATCGTGCTGGTCAGGGAGGCCAGTCCTCCGTGGCCTGACAACATGCCCGGCCTTCTTGGGCCCCTGGCCCGTTGGTGGACGCTGCAAGAACTCAAGGCGGGCAGCGTTGACGTCGAGCCGGGAGAACTGCCGATCTTGCTTGAGGGCTACTGGGACGGATGGATCCCCGACGGTGAGATCACTCTCGAATGACCACGGAGGTGGGCTTGGTGGGTGCCGGCCAGACAGCCAGCTAGCTAGCAGTTGGCCTCAGTTCCGCGGAACAGCGCCTCCAGCACTTGCCCCACCAGATTGATCCGGGTGATGCCCTACTCCGGGGCGCCCGATGACACCGCTGAGGCTGGCCAGCCGTAGTGGGAGAAGGAGGGACCGCTCTGCCGGTACGCGGCCAGGGCCTGCACGGTGGTCGGGAATGCCGACCCGGGGAAGTGGTCAGCGGCGACCCACGGGGCGGCCAGGTGCTTGTCCGGCTCGGTGTTGGTTAGTTCGCCGGTCCAGGTGTCGGTGGTGAAGACGGAGAGGACGAACTGCCCGGCCTGGTCCCGGCCCTGTTCGACGTGGATGACGTGGACGAGGACGAGGTCGGCCGGGTCGACGAGAGCAAGCCGGTCTCCTCCTTGAGTTCGCGGGCGGCGGCCTCGTCGAGGGTTCGCCGGGCTCGGCCTCCGCCTCCAACGCGGGGATCTCGGCCTCGACCTGCTCTTCCTTGTCGAGGAGGCTGCCGTAGCTCGTCGCCTTGTGCTTGGAGGCGTTGGCCTCCAGTTTGGTGCCGTCCAGGGCGACGCGGCCCATCTTGACCACGCCGAGCTTGGTCGCGAGGTACAGCGACTGGGTGAACAGGTCGGCCAGGGCGTCGAGGCGGTGGCGGAACCGGGCGACCGAGCGGAAGTCCGGGGCCTGGTCGGCTGCCAGGCCCCGGAACGCGACGTCGTCGGAACACTTGCGCACGAACGCCCGTGATGAGCGGACGTCGGTGGTGTAGCCGTAGAACAGTAGACGCACCGTCAGCCAGGGTTCGTACGGCGGGTAGCCCCGGTTCTCGGTGTGGCCGGCCAGGATCGGGGAGAGGTCGAGTACCTCGTTGACCAGGTCCGCCACGAACCGGGCGAGGTGGCCATCGGGCAGCCAGTCGTCCAGAGACGGCAGCAGCAGGACCTGGTGTGGATCGAACGTCCGGAACGTCTTGTCCGCCGCTGCCGCACGACCCGGCGTCCGCTTCACCTCGAGCGGCTCGATCGTCATCCCGCACGAAAGATCACGAGACGCAGCCGGGTTGCCCGTTACCGAGACACGCTCCCAGCCTCGCGCTCTGGCTCATCAGTTCGTCCGGCGCCCGGCAAGACCCAGGTATTGCGGGGCGCCGATGTCTTATGCGATTGGAAGCTTGCGGCCCCTGCTTCGGCTTCCGGGGGGCGCTACTACGACCGTCCCCGTGCCGACCGCGGGCGCAATGACGGGAGGGTACGACGCTCTAGGTCGTTTGTCTACCCGTTGGTCAGCTGGTTTGCATGCCCTCCACGCCCGCCAGTCGGGTGATTGGTTCATCCTTGCGGATTACTAATCGGCCGATTGGCATGAAAGAGACCTGATCGTTACCAACTGAAGTAGTGAAACGACAGCTTTTGCCCGATCTGTATGTGATCTAATCAATGGTGATTTCTTCCGGGGGGTTGAAATGTCAGCTTCGGGCTGCAGGGGGCTTGGCGGCACTACGCCACATATGGGCAAATCATCCCCAAGGGATTAGTCTGTCCATTTCCATGGACTGCGAAGAACTTCCGCACACCATGAAGGGGGAAACCATGGCAATTTCGCGATCTCTTCGCACGGTCCTTGCCGGGACCGCTGCGGCGTTGGCGATCGGAGCTCTTTCGGCGCCGGCCGCTCAGGCGAGCGGTGCAGGCAACCAACTGAGTCCGGAGGCATGCAAGGCTCACACCGACACTAGTTTCGACTTCACTCTCTGGTACAACTCCTCGTACTCGGGGTCGCACCGAAACTTCGAATCCGGTGTGAACAACTTTGCGGACGAGCCGATCGGAGGATCCGATCCGGGCACCATTCCCATGCCTCTCCGATTCTGTAATGACTGGGGCAACGGCTCGAACGTCGGGGTCAAGAACAACGCCGCCTCTGCACAGAACCGCAACACCCGGTACAACGCCGTGGTCTTCTACCGCAGCTGGGGCCAGGGCGCTCGGGACACGCTCACTCCGATGTCGAGCTGGTTCAGGCTGAAGGAAACCTACAACAACAACGCCTCTTTCGACTGGCGGAGCTGACCGAGATTGTGCCGGGCGGTATCGCCGCCCGGCACAACACCTTATCGGGTAATTATGGACATGCCTTTGTTGATTCTAGCGAGATATCAGGAACCATCATGATGATCGGGCGGCGAGGTTTAGCGGCGGTGGGCGCTGTTCTGGTGTGCGTCGCGGCTGCGGGATGCTCTCGCGAATCCCCTTCGCCGGAGAATCAATCAGGCTCTGCGGTGTCGTCAAAAAATACTCCGGGCGGAACGCAGCCACACTCGGCGGACTTCGACCGTGGAAATCCGGCGACGTGGAAGCTGCCGCTCGAGGCGTACTTCATGACCGACGACGAGCAGAGCCAGCTGGGGCGGGCGATGAGCGCGCTCACCGAGGACTGCATGCACAAGGCCGGGTACGGCAACTGGGCCCCGCCGCCAGAGCTTCCCAAGGTAGGCCCCAAGACCCTCACGGACCTGCGGTACGGCATCCACGATGCCGCGCTCGTCTCGAAGAACGGTTACCACCCTGACGCCGCGGAGAAGGCGGCGCACGATGCCGCGGTAGAGGCCGCGGTCGCAGGAAACCCCCGCGGTGCGGCGCGAGCGGCCGAGAACAGCTGTGGTCAGCAGAGCAAGCAGAAGATCGGTGACGCCCAGGCCGCCTTCCGGCTCGCCGAGCAGCTTGCCAACGACGCCTTCACCAAAGCGGAGAAGGAACCGGAGGTCGCCGCTGCGTTCACACAGTGGTCGGGGTGCATGAAGGAAAGCGGCTACAGCTACCGCGAGCCGTTGGACGCCGTGGACGACCCGAAGTTCGGCCGTGACGTGACGAAGACGGAGATCGACACCGCGACGGCCGACCTCAAGTGCCGCAGCCGAAGCAATGTGGCACTCGTCTGGTACGAGGCCGAGGCGCGCCTGCAGAAGGCCGCCCTGGAGAAGAACGCCCAGGCCCTGCAGGAGGGGCGCGGCAAGCTCGACGCGGCGATGAAGAACGTGAACGCCATCCTGGCCGGCAAGCGTTAGAGGAGCGGTCGATGGCATACGGCAGTACTCCCGCCCCCGACGAGAACGACTCGGGGAATTCTCATTCGACGGTTCAGACGACCGGCCGCCGGGAGCGTTCCAGTACGCGTCGGCGAGGATGGCTGGTCGCCGTCGTGATCGGCTCGACTCTCGTCGGTGCGGCGGGAGTTGCGGCCGCCACGCTGCTGAAGTCACCGGCGCAGATCGCGGCGGAGACCGCTCCTCCGGCCCCGGACACTCTGACCGCGCAGGTAGAGCAGAGAGTGATCGCGGACACCCTGGTGACCCGCGGAAAGGTCGCCGCCGCGTCAACCGCGGAGATCTCAGTGCCGGCCTCTTCAGGGGTCCCGGGATCACGCCCCGTGGTCACCAAGGTCAAGGTCCAGTCCGGAGATCAGGTCTCCTACGGCAAAGTTCTGTTCGAAATCTCTGGTCGGCCCGTGTTCACGCTCGCGGGCGCGATGCCGGCGTACCGAGACTTGCAGACCGGAGCCAAGGGCGAGGACGTCGCACAGCTCCAGAAGGCTCTGGCCTCGCTTGGGTACCGCACGGCTCCGGACGCTGCAGGGGCGTTCGGGGCAGGTACGGAGCGGGCGGTGCTCGCATTCTACAAGTCGATCGGGTACAGCCCTGTCCGGTTGGCCACGAGCGGCCCCGACGACAAGGCAGGCGCGGCGAGGACCCCTCCGCCGAGTGCCGGCGACAAGGGCGCCGATGCGAAAGCGACTCCGACCGGCGCACCCGCCGCTGCTCAAGAACCTCAAACCGTCGTGACCGTGCCGATGTCGGAAGTGGTGTTTCTGAGCACCCTGCCCGTACGGGCGGACACGGTCGTGGCCACCGTGGGCAAGGCCCCCGGTGACAAGATGCTGACCCTCTCCACCGGCGCCCCCGTCGTAGTCGCCGAGGTGTCCGCGCAAGAGAAGGCATTGTTGAAAGCGGGCCAGCAAGCCGAGATCCTCTCTGAGGACAGCGGGCTGAAAGTGCCAGGAGCCGTGCAAGCAGTCACCGATGCTCCACCAGTCGGCAAAGGTGAGCAGCCAGGCCCGGCCGCCGGCTATCTGCTGCGCATAGCCCCCAACAGCCCTCTGCCCGCCGATCTCACCGGCAAAGAAGTGCGGATTTCGATCACTGCCTCCTCCACGGACGGGCCAGTCCTCGCTGTACCGTCCGCAGCCATTTCGGCGGGCGCAGACGGCCAGACCAGCGTGACCGCGCTCGGTTCCGACGGGCGCCTTCGCCGTGTCCCGGTGCGGCCCGGGGCCTCGGGAGGGGGATTCGTCGCGGTCACGCCCGAGGCCGGTGCGGCGCTGGCCCCCGGTGACAAGGTCGTGGTGGGCAGGACTCCGTGAGCACACCACCCGTCATCGAACTCCGCCAAGCCGGTCTGACCTACCCGGGCCCGCCCGAGGTGGTGGCGCTACGCCCCTGCGACCTGACGGTCCAGCAGGGTGAGTACGTCACGATCGTCGGCCCTTCCGGCGCGGGCAAGTCCACTTTCCTCAACATCATCGGCCTCCTGGACGAACCGACCTCCGGCAGCTACCTGCTGGACGGGATCGACACCGCAGCCGTGAAGGACGCCGAGCGCACCGCGCTGCGTGGCATGCGGATCGGATTCGTCTTCCAGGCATTCCACCTGCTCTCCCACCGCACCGCCCGCGAGAACGTCGAACTGGCCATGGTCTACCAACGCACTCCGCGGGGAGCGCGCAAGCAGCGTGCGGAACAGACCCTTCGCAGGGTCGGGCTGGGTCACCGGCTGGACGCGCTGCCCACCCGGCTGTCCGGTGGTGAGCGTCAGCGGGTCGCTATCGCAAGGGCGCTTGCGGCCGAACCGTCGTTGCTGCTGTGCGACGAGCCAACCGGCAACCTCGACTCCCAGACCGCCGCCTCCGTCCTCGACCTGCTCGACGGTCTGCATCGGGAGGGGATGACCATCGTCGTGATCACCCATGACCCCGAGGTCGCCTGTCGAGGCCAACGGACCGTCACCATCCGCGACGGCAGGGTGCTGGCATGAGGCTTCCTCGATCCCGCATGTCCTTGCGAGACCTCGCCTCAGAGGCCGTAGCCGGCGTGCTGCAGCGTCCGGCCCGCTCGGTACTCACCGCCGTTGGTACCGTCCTCGGTGTCGGGGCGCTCATCGCGGTCACGGGTCTGACCAGCACAGCCGCCTCCCAGATCGATGCTCGCTTCAGCCAACTGACGGCCACCGAGGTTACCGTCGAGGACATCGCGCCCAGCCTGCCCGGGCAGCCAGGACCAGCCTTCCCCGCCGACGCCGACGCGCAGGTGGAGAGGCTCCACGGGGTGACCGCCGCCGGCGTCTCCTGGCACGTGAGGCTCCAGCCCGGACAGGTCATCGCCAGCGGCCCGCCCGGAGCCGTGTACACCGCAACCGACCGTCAGGCCCAGCTGACGGCAGCCTCTGCCGGAGCCCTGCGCGCGGTCGCTCCCACCCTCCAACAAGGCCGCGTCTACGACGAGTTCCACGACCAGCACCACGAACACGTCGCCGTCCTGGGCTCTGCCACCGCAACTCGTCTGGGCATCACGAATCTACAGAGCCAACCTGCCGTGTTCATCGGCAGTACACCGTTCGTCGTCGTCGGTATCCTCGCCGACGTCCAACGCCGCCCCGATCTCCTGACGTCCGTGATCGTCCCGCGCACCGCCGCCCAAGACCTGTGGGGACCGCCCACCGACGACCCGGCCAAAATGCTCATCACCACCCAGCTCGGCGCGGCCACCCAGATCGCCTCCGAGGTGCCCCTCGCCCTGCGTCCGGACCACCCGGACTATCTACGCGCCACCCCGCCGCCCGATCCTCGGAGCCTGCGCTCAGGCGTGGAGAACGACCTCGGGCAACTCTTCCTGCTCCTCGCGGCGGTTTGCCTGGTGATCGGCGCCGTCGGCATCGCCAACACCACCCTGGTCGCCGTCCTCGAGCGCAGCGGTGAGATCGGCCTGCGCCGCGCACTTGGAGCCAGAGCCCGGCACATCACCACCCAGTTCCTCGCCGAATCCATGGCGCTTGGCCTGCTGGGCGGCCTGGTCGGGGCTTCGCTGGGAACTGTGACCATCGTCGCCGTTGCCGCCGTCAAACAGTGGACCCCGGTACTGCATCCGGCAACCATCGCCTCCGCCCCACTCGTCGGCCTGGTCACCGGGCTGCTGGCCGGGGCCTACCCCGCGTGGAGAGCTTCCAGGATCCAGCCTGCCGAGGCACTGAGGCGATAGCGCCTTCCCCGAGGTGCGGCCCAAGACGCCCTCCGTTCCAACGCAGCACCCATCAACCCGAACCGCCCTTGGAAGGGCGATACCTCTCACAGTGAGACGAAGGAGGAATCGGCAGTGGCCGACGAAATGGTGCGACGAGCGCAGAGCTTCGTGAACGCGTTCTATGGAAGCCGCATAGGTATGACCGTGGAGGAGGACGGGAAGACCGGCTGGCCGACCATGTACGCGCTCACCCGAGCCCTGCAGCTCGAGCTTGGCATCACGAGCCTGTCGAACAGCTTCGGTCCGACCACTCTGTCCGCGTTGGCGGCCAAGTACCCCTCGCTGAACAGCGGGAACATACCCTCGGAAAACTTCTGCAAGATCATTCAGTCCGCCCTGTACTGCAAGGGGTACGACGGGGGCAGCCTGGATGGCGTCTACAACCCGGGCGTCCAAGCGGGTATCACGAAGCTGAAGACCGACATGGGGATCACCGGCCTGTCTCCCGGCAGCGACCTGACGCCCAAGGTCTTCAAGGCGCTGCTGAACATGGACGCGTACGTCAGCGTGAACTCCGGCTCGAATGCGATCCGTAGCGTCCAGCAATGGCTCAACAGCCGGTACCTGAACCGTAAGGACTTCTTCGTCATCCCCTGTGACGGCCACAACTCCCGCGACGTCGCCAGGTCCATGCTCCTGGCGATCCAATACGAGTTGGGGATGGCCGACGGGGTCGCGAACGGCGTCTTCGGCCCTGGCAGCCAGGCTGGCGTCAAGTCCCACCCGGTGTCGCCGGGCACGAGCGGCACCTGGGTCTCCCTGTTCTCCGCTGCCATGATCCTCAACGACCAGCCGGTCGCCTTCACCGACACTTTCGACAGCGCGATGGCGGGCGTCGTGCGCAATTTTCAGTCGTTCGTCGGTCTACCGGCTACCGGCAACGGCGACTTCTCGACCTGGGCCTCTCTTCTGGTCTCCTACGGCGACCAGGCCCGCAAGGGTGCGGCGTGCGACTGCGTCACTCGGATCACCCCCGCGCGGGCGGCGGCGCTGAAAGCCGAGGGCATCACCTACGTCGGGCGCTACCTCACCAACCCCCTGGTGCCCAGTCCCGACCACCTGCCCGAAAAGATGATCCAGGAAGGCGAACTCCAGACCATCGTCGATGCCGGCTTGCGTTGCTTCCCCATCTACCAGACCTACGGACGCAACGCTTCGAACTTCACCTACATGGCCGGCCGCACGGCCGGCCAGGCCGCCGTCAACGCCGCGCTCGACCACGGGTTCAAGCTCGGTACGCGGATCTTCTTCGCCGTCGACTTCGACGCCATGGACTCCGACATCACCTCGAGTGTGTTGCCACACTTCAAGGGCATCCAGGATGCCCTCGCAGACGACGGCAATCGCTTCCAGATCGGCGTGTACGGACCACGCAACGTGTGTGCCCGAGTTGCGAAAGCCGGCCACTCGACAGCCTCCTTCGTCTCCGACATGTCCTACGGCTTCTCCGGCAACTATGGCTACCCCCTGCCGGCGGACTGGGCGTACGACCAGATCGTGACGCGCAAGGTCGGGACGGGAGCCGGCGAGATCGAGATCGACAACAACATCGCCTCCGGCCGCGACACTGGCCAGGGCTCCTTCAATCCGCCTCGCCCAGTGAAGCCCGATACCCGGCTCGACGCCTCCGTCATCGAGGCCATGAAGACGGACGTCGGAAAGTACATGGAGTCCATCGGCTACGCGAACGACGGCGGTCTTTACTCCTACCAGCACTGGAAGTGCTTCCAGTCGACCGTGGTGGACCACGACGACCTCATCACCGAGCTGTCGAACAGGTACAACCTGCGAAAGGCTCTGGTCCAGACATCCGCGTACTGGGAGATGCGGCACATCAACCCGGCGGACCAGGCTTTCTGGGAAACCATCATTGTGACGTTCAACACGACCGGCCATTTCGAGGACTCATCGACGGGGATCGCCAAGCAGCGCGGCGCAGCGCTCGTCGGGGCATGGAACTACTGCCTTCGCCAGGGCCTCATAACTGGTCGGGCCATCTCCGATCCGACCAGCGACCAGGACAAGTACAACCTCTGGAAGAGCGCGTACGACTCCGAGACATTTGACATCACCAGCGTCTTCCTGGTCCACATGTGGGACATCGCGGGCAAGCCGCTCGGCGACGACAAATCGCCCGCGATGAGGGGGCCGCGCCTGGATTACGTGGACGAGGAGATCTACGACATCCTGCGCCGCTACCAGGGGCCCGGAGATGTGGCGTACCCCGAGGCGAAGAAGCGCATGGGACTGTACTACGTGATGGAGAAGTACAACGCCATCTCCCGGAACCTCTGACAGAATGTGAGGTATGTGATGTCCGGAGACCAGCCGTTCGCCAGACACGCAGGCGTCATCGTTCTCCTGTTGCTGCTGGTCGGCTTCCTCGCCACTGTGTGGCTGGCCGTTTACGGCATCAGGATGCTGGTCCGTACCCGGGCGAAGAGATCCCGCGTAACGGCTCTCGTCTCGGCCTCAGCCTTGGCTTGGGCCACGACGGTCGGTCTCTACGTATGGGGCCTGCTCCATCTGTTCACGGCCGACGACTACACCGCGGCCAGGGCATGCGATGAGGCAGTGGGGAAGCAAGTGACCGGCTACGACTCCTCCTTCATCCCCCTGGAGTTCGGCTGCGTCAGCTCCTCCGGCCGCACCGTCCCGGTGCTCATCCCCTCATACGTCAACCCGGTGCTGGCCGTTCTCCTGGTCTGTGCCGTAACGCTCACCGTATTCGCGATCGTCCGAAGCAAGGAGAAAACCACGTGACGGCGAACATCCCGCGGCGCGCCCTGCTGCGTCGTGCCATAGGCATTGCCGCAGGCGCCGCGGTCGGATCACAGTTGCTCGCCACGCCCGGCTACGCGGCGGCCCCGACCCCTGGTCCAGACCCTGACGCCGTGCGCAAGCTGACAAAGGAGGCCCAGGAGCGGGAGGCCCGGGTCCGCACTGGCATTGCCTCGAGCAATGGCTGGGAGATGGAGAAGGTCACGGACGACCGAGGCAACATCTACACCCGCCCCGTTCCCGGCACACCGCTGAACGTCCAGGTGCGCATGGGCGACGTCGAAACAGCCCTCGTGTACGTGATCAGCCGCTTCCACTACGAGGTCGACACACTGCGCGAAGGCGACGTGGTCGGCTGGCGTACGCCGGCCTCGGTACGCCGCGACCGGGCGGATTCCAACCAGGCATCCGGCACAGCCATCCAGATCCGCCCCGGCTCCTACCCCTCCGGAGCCCGTGGAGGTTTCTACCCTCTTGAGGAGGTGACCATCCGGGACATCCTCGCCGACTGCGAAGGCGTGATCCGCTGGGGAGGCGACGATCGCGTGCCGGACGAAGCCCTGTTCTACGTCGACGTGCCCCCCGGCGACCAGAGGCTGAACAAGCTCGCCGACAAGTTCCGCAGCTGGGCCCACACTCCGGGCCAGGGCGCGGGTATCGTGATTGACCCCCTTCAGCCGGATCGCCTGAAGGCCGCAAAGCGCTTGGCCAGTCAGCAGGCCTGAACCCGCGGGTGAGTGGTCCGGGCCTTGCCGGTGACGGTGAGGCCCGGACCAAAGACGCGCTCGTACCCCGAATGAGAGGAGCAGCCAGGCCTACACGTTGCGACCGGGCATGGTCGGCCCGCCCTGGCGCCGCACCCGAGGCAGCTGCGGCAACGCCAGTGGACACCACGCCCACCGCGGTGCGCAGAGCCAGGTCTACGAGGTCCCGGCATCGACTCGTGGCCCGGGCCACGGCCGGGTTCGGGGTTGGGTTCGGGGTCGGGCGCCGGCGGCGCGGAAGACGGGCACGGTGGTACATGAAGCCCCCAGGGGTCGGTTCAGGTCGGAGCCGACCGGGAAGTCCGGTCCGTCGCGGCCGCCTGTTCCCGTTGTCCCACGCAGGCCGATGGCGATCCCAGCTCGCGGCGGCCGATCTCGGTGTAAGTTCCACGGCGTGATGAACGGTCAGGCTGGCTGGGAGTCGGGAACGGCTGACGATCTGGTCGCGGATGCGCTCGGGCTGGGTGTTCAGGCGACCGCCAGGATGGTCACCGACTACGTGGAGGTCGGGCTGCTCGCCCCTCCGCGGTACCGCAAGACCACGCAGCGCGGCAGCGACCAGCGGCTGTTCCCGCCGGAACAGCGCCGCCTGTTCTACGAGCTGTGCCGGGCCAAGCAGCGGTCCCCCTTGCCGCGGGTGCCGCACCGCACCATGATCCCGGTGGTCCTGTACATGTGGCTGACTGACGACACGGTCATCCCCGCCGAGCAGGCCCGGCGGGCGCTGCGCACCCACGCCAGCGCCACCGGCATCAGTGCGGAGGGACGACGCCGGAAGAGTGCGAACCAGGTCGTTGAGCAGTTCGCTCACCCGACCGCTACGACCGCGCAGCGCCTCCGGCTGGCTCAACTGCTGAGAGAGGGCGAGCAGACCCGGCGCCCAGATTGGGACGCGGTCGCGGATGCGCTCGCGGCTGTGGCCAGCCCGTGGCGGCGCGGCGAGGGCCCGGCCGAGATCGTCCGTGGTTTCGGGCCGCCCCAGATGCCGCTCACGACGGATCAGGTGGGGGCGATATGGGAAGCCAAGTGGGCGGTCACCCGACAGCTGAGAACCGAGTCCGTGCCCGAGGGCAAGCTCCTGGAAGCCCGCGAGGCGGCACGGAAAGACTGGGCCGGGTATGCGGCGCAGCGGCCCGCCCTGATGCGCGACGCCGGCCACCTGGCACACATCTTCGACGTTCCCGAAGATCAGGAGCAGATGGCCCGGCAGCACGTCAACCGCTTCCTCGCCGTCCTCGCCCACGCGTTGGGCGAGATGCGGCCGGCGTTCCAGCGGGCCGCTGAGCGGGCACACGCCCGGCTCTGAGTCAGGCACCGGTACGAGCTGGCGGCCGCTGCGGAGATGGGCCGCAAGCGCGAGCGCTGGCTGTGCGCCTTCAGTGGTTGGTGGGTTGGGCCTCTCAGCTGGTTCCGGGTGGGCGCGGGTTGTCGGGGTACACCGCGTCCAGCAGGTCGCGGACGAAGCGGTCGGGGTCGTCCAGTCCGGCGGCGGCCAGGACGGCGGGGCCGTCGGCCAGCAGGCGGGGGATGGCGCCGTGCAGGGCCAGGGTGACGGCGGCGGCCCGTTGCGGGGTGACGGGCAGGCGGGCGGCCCGCTGCGCCTCCTCCAGGCCGGCGAGGTCGGCGGCGGCGACCACACCGAGGACCTCGGACAGCCAGTCCTTGCGGGCAGACTCGTTCTGGAGTTCCAGGTAGGCGAGCATGCGGGCCCGCCCGGGCCCGGCGACATCCTTCAGCAGTGCCCCGAGCATGCCCGCCAGGCCCTCGCGGTCCTTGGGGGGGCCGGCGGCGGTTGAGCGCGCCATGACCTCGTGGTACTGCTCCACGCACCGCTCGGCCACTGCTCGCAGCAGGGCGTCCCGGCTCGGGAAGTAGTTCTTGGCGGTACCCGGGGGCACCTCGGCGGCCGTGTCGACGGCGCGGTGCGTCAGCCCGCGTCCGCCCTCTTCAGCCAGCACCTCGATCGCCGCGTCGCGCAGCAGGTCGCGCCGGTCCTGATTCACCGTCAACGTTCCTCGTTCCTGGAGCCTTGCCGATGATACCGCAGCCGTGGTACCACAGATGTGGTGACGGAGGGATTTGGTCGGTCCGTCCGCCTGTTGCTGGCATGGCAGGGCGCATCGGTGCCGGATTCCTCTGTCTCACCGCGTTCCACTGGCCAGCTCCGCGTAGCGGGTGGCGCCGTATACGTACGGAGTACCCGGGGCAGCTTACCTACCGGCGTCGGATCCAGTCCGGACGGGCTCCGGATGAGGTCCGGGATTCACCTGTCCTCGCCGCAATGATTCAGAGTAACGCGCCTGCGTCAAAAGCGACTTGATGATAAATCTGGGGACTTTCTCATGTACCTGAGTGTGCCTTTCGAGAATGGCGAGAGCATGGTCGTGGAACTGCCCGAGGGGCAGGGCTCCGGGGTCCTCCGGGCGACTCGGGGTGAGGCGTTGATCGAGTCGTCGGCTGAAGCGTTCGAGTCCGGACTGGCCCGGGTGCGGCATGTCGCCGGGGTTCTGCTGGAGCGGCTGGGCGATCTGCCCAGGCAACCCGACCACATCCGGGCCGAGTTTGGAATCAAGGCTCAGAGCGTCCTCGCGAAGCCCTGCTTCGAGTGGACATGGCACTGGCGAAGGGCCGTGAAAACGAGTGGACACCGAAGGGCGAGAAGTCCTCGGTGCGCTTCCGGGCCATGGGGACGAGCGCCATGCTGTCTACTGGAGCTCACCCAAGATTCTTACCTGGAGCGGCAGTTAGGGCATCGGGGGGATGCGTGACCACCTCCAGCAGGTTTGTTTCTCTGTCATCGGCCATCGAGCCGCGGTACGCCCGAAGCGAGGCCACTCGGCTGCTCTGTGCGGGCGTCTACTTCGACGGAGAGTTCCGTCAGCGCGTCATCGAGCAGTTGGTGGAGCATGAGGAGCGGCCGGTGGCTCCCTCACTCGGGATCGACGCTTTGCAGGTCCTCGCACACGCGCATCGCTCCCGCCGCTGGGAGGCGCAGACCGCTCTGTACCTCCTGGTGATCTGGGTAGGGTTCATCGTATTCGGGCTGTTCGGGATCGGCTCGGACGAGGTGCTGCCGGCGATACCCTGGTTCGTTGCTTACACGATGGTCTGCATGACGTCGTGGGCGGTCCAAGGGACTCCTCTCGCGATCTTCGTTCTCGGCCGTTCGGTCGTCAAGGAGGCCACTCGCGGCAGGCTGGGGAAGGTACTGCCGCTGGGAGCGTTCCTGGTGACGGTGGCCTACTGGGGGCTTGCCGTCTTCGCGCTCTTCAGGGGTGTCGACGCCTGGGCGGCGCTGGTGTTCCCCGCGCTTCTGGCGCTGCCCGTGCAGGCGTACCGTACGCAGGTGGTGTCCGTGATGCGCCTCAGCCTCAGCCGGACCGCCTTCGCCACGCAACCCCGTGCGAAGTTGCCGGACCGTGCCCAGTACCAGCGCATCGGTGCGGCCATCGACCGGGAGCAGCACGCCGGCATGGTGATCTACGACCCGTTCAAGCCGTTCGTCGGTGCCGGCGAGCCTTACAAGCCCTGGTCGGTCGTCACGGAGCTGCGGAGCAAGGCGGGACAGCACCCGCGTCCCGAGGCACTCACCGCTCGTGAGGTCATCGACCTCATCAGACCTCGTCTCGAAGCCCTGGCCACGTCGGCCGCGGCCACCAGTCGCGACCGCCTGCGCTCGATCGAGATCGACGAAGTGGTCTATATGCCTGCCGGCTTGTCCCGGAGCCAGCTCGACTTCCAGCCCGCCCAGATCCGGCAGCAGATCAACGGCGCCGTCGGTGAGGGCGGTGAGGCGCGTCGGCACTTCCTGCGCATCCGAGTCGGAGCCTGGGACGAGCGGATCGGTCTTTCCCTCCTGGTCCGTGTGCACACGCAGGGCGGGATGCTGGTACTGGAGGTCGTCCCGCACGTACTCGCCCCGATCCGGCACGAGTTCAACTCCGTGGACGTGGTCGCGGCACGTGGCGCCGCTGGTCCGCTGCGTCAGGCCGTGTCCGCTCTGTTCGTCAGCCCGGCGGCGAACCCGGCTGCCGGGGTCTCGCTGGTCGGCACCACGATGTCGCTCCTCCGGGTCTGGCTGACCATGCCGCACCAGGCACCGCTCGACGCTCCCGCCGCGTCGGTGCGGGAGTTGGGCAGCGTGAGTGACCTGTCGTTGTTCCAGGAGATGGACATCAACCGGTACGTACGGACGCTGCAGGACCGGATTGCCAGCGGAGTGGAGGACGCGCTGCGCCAGAAGGGCTACGAGACCAGCGAGTTCCAGCAGTACATCATCAACGTGAGCGGGGACGGGATGTTCATCGGAGGGATGAGCGGAGGCGCGGTCGCCATGGGCGCGTGGGCCTCGGCACATAACGTGAGTGCTATGGACATGAAGGGGAATACGCCATGACGTCGGCTTCCCATGACGAGGAGAACACGGAGGGCACCGATCCGGTGCTGCGTTCGCAAGGGGTGGTAGGTGGTATCAGCATTGGCACGCTGACCGGCGGAGCCGTGGCCGCCGGGCCGTCGGCCCGCGCAGAGGACCGTTCGCACCGCTCCGGGCAGCCGGCGCCGACAGGCAGCCCCTGGCCGCCTACGGCGCCACCGAGTACTCCCGGTGGCATCAGCATCTCCGTGATGACCGGTGGCGCGGTGGCGTCCGGTACCGAAGTCCAGGCGCTCGACCAGTCGATTCAACGGATCGAAGCGTCCACCGAATTGCTCGTTGCGGTGCGGGTCCTGCGTGAGCAGTTGCGCTCTGTCGACACCGGAGCGGAGACGGCGGAGCTTGGTGCGCAGCTCGACGAGGCCGAGGAGGAGATCACCACGACGGGTCTGGTGAGACGCGACCGGCTTCAACGGCTGCGCGAGCGGCTCGAACTCGGCACGAGCACGGTTGCGGGACTCTCCTCGGCTGCGGCCCTCATGCAGCAGATTGCCCAGCTGAGCGGGCTGGGCTAGCCACCATGGGACAGTGGGACGAGGACCGGCAGCAGTGGGAGCCCTTTCGTCCGGACAAGCCGCCCCCCGGAGGAGCCTCTCTACGGCTGCTGATCGTGGTCATGGTCGGGCTCCTTCTCGCTGGCGGAGCCGGTGTCGGACTGTGGGCGTTGTCACGCTCCCAGGAGGGGCAGCCGCCAGCCTTCGTACCGAACGTTCTCCAGCCGGTCACGACCTTGCCGCCCGAGACGCTCACGCCGGTGTCCCCGACCGAGGTGACGGTAACCCCGCCCACTCCTTCGCCGTCGGTCCTGGGACCGCGCGCGGTGGTGATGCGGTACTACCGGGACCTGAACTCCAAGGACTACCTCGACGCCTGGAGCCTTGGCGGCAGCAACATCGCTCAGACCTCGTACGACCAGTGGGTCGGCGGCTTCGCCACCACCAAGGAGATCGAGGTGGCTGCCTCGGACGACGTCACGGCGCCGGGCACGGTAAACGTCTTCATCGAAGCTACCCAGACCGACGGCACCGTGAGGCGGTTCACGGGCACCTACACCGTCATCAATGGGGTGATCTCCAGCGCGCACATCACCAGCAGTGATCCCTGAAGGGTCCACTGGACGAACAGCATAGGGATCATCGACCGCCTGTCGAAGCCACTCCCAGCGCCGACTCCTTGCCCTGCCTGGCTAGATCACGAGACCGCACTGGAGTGCTGAGAGATCCGGCAGCCCGCCCCGGGTGGCCGCTGCAGTGCGCGGCTTCAGGGGCCGAGTCGTGCGCGGTACCGGGGCAAGGAGGTGCCGGGCCTCGGGCGAGGTGAGAGCGGCGAGCGTCGACAGGGGGTCAGGTAGCGGGTGTGGATGGGGTCGCCGAGGACAAGCCGGGCCATCAGCTCGTGTTCGAGGTACTCGCGGAGCACTAGGGCAGCCTCGATGTCCGTCCGCCTGGGCCGCAGATGACGACCCGTCAGCCACTGGCCGCACTGGCAGGCAGCGTAGCCGTCGGGATGACGTGAGCCTCCGGCACTCACCGTTGGAGAAGGCCCAGGGTCTCCGGTTCGCCGATCGACTCGGCTCTCCGCATGCTGCGGTTGGTGACGTTCGGCTGTGCCCGTTGAGCCCTCCTGGTTCGGGTTTCGAATCCCCAGCAAGGCCAAGAGGGTCTCCCACTTCTCCACAGATCACGGAGGCGACGAGGCGAGATGCCCCTCCACCCACGCATCGATCAACTCGTCCAGGTCATCACCAGATGCGTCCATATAGCGACTCTACGAGATGATGCGCGGCGGAGGCTGGCACGGCGGCCGGGACAAGAACAATGGAGAGCCCAACGAGGGCGGTGGCGGCGCGGCAGCCACCGCGAGATGTGATCATGCGTCAGGAGATAGTGTCTCTCCGTCCAGGAAGAGCTGATCGCCACCCGCCCGAGGGCGTGTCGGCGAAGTACCAGGCCGCGACCCAGTGCTTCGACAGCGGCGCCTTCCTGCCCAAGTTCTCCTGGACCGGCGTCGTCCGCCACCAGCTCGTCAAAGGCGGAGCACCTGGACGACCCAGCCCTGATCGATTACTGGCGGGACCGCCGACGACGCAAAGCGCCACCGCCGATGGACAAGACCAGTCTCGTCCTGGCGGTGCGGCAGCAAGGGCCCTGTCCCCTCTGCAAACAGGCGCTGATCGCCGGGGCCGAGTACGAACCGGACAGCCCACGCGAGTGGATCAACTGGTTCGCCTCGAACGAAGATGCTCCACAAGCATCACTTCACCTACCGGTGACACGGCGGCACGGACGAGCGGAGCAACCTCCGCCTCGTGCACTCCGAATGCCACCGCCAGCATCACGCGGGCGACAGCAAACGGACCGCGTAAACCTGCTGACCTGCGAAGTCCTTGGGTGCTTGCTTGAGCCGTGTGCCTGGAAATCGGGCACGCACGGTTCCGAGAGGGCCGGGTCACGGCAACCTGACCCGCCCGCCCGACCACACGCGAGGAGGTGTTCCAGTACGTCTACCGGCGGTACGGGCGCGAGCACGCCGCCCAGGTGGCCAACGTGATCACCTACCGCCCCCGGCTGGCCCTGCGCGATGCTGCCCGAATGTGCTCGGCTACCCGATGGACCAGGTGAACGCCTTCTCCCGGCAGGTGGACTTCCACGGCCCACCCCGCGAGGATGCCGTGATCCCCGCCGACGTGCTCAAGCACTGCGCCCAACTGCACGGCGTGCCGCGCCACCTGGGCATCCACTCGGGCGGCATGGTTCTGGCCGGGGAGCTGATCGGGCGGAGACGAAGCGGCTGCTGTGTGCGAGCGCTCAACCACCGGGTCTTCGCCCACGGTTGGGGGACTTCCCCGCTGTTGCTCACACACGGTGAAGGCAGCCAGCGAAGGTGTTGGCCCTGATTGCGTGCTGAGTGCGGACGTGAACCGCTAGATCAGTGCGCAGCAATGCGGACGTGGCAGGTCAGGGGATTGGCTTTGTGCACGGGGCAGCGGACCCTACACGGGCAGATCTCCCCGATCGGCTCCTTGGTGAGCACCATGCCGCCCGAGTGGATGCCCAGGTGGCGCGGCAGGCCGTGGAGCTGGGCGGCGAGCGAGAGCACGTCGGCGGGGATGACGGCGTCCGCGCCGGGGGCGGAGCGGAAGTCGGTCTGCCGACTGAAGGCGTCCACCTGCCCCTGCGGGTAGCCGAGCACCCGGGCGGCGTCGCGGATCGCCAGCCGGGGCCGGTAGGTGATCACGTTGGCGACCTGGGCGGCGTGCTCGCGCCCGTAGCGGCGGTAGACGTACTGGATGACCTCCTCGCGGCGGCGGTTCTCGATGTCCAGGTCGATGTCGGGCGGGCCGTCCCGGGCGGTGGACAGGAAGCGCTCGAACAGCAGCTTGTAGTGGATCGGGTCGACGGCGGTGATCCCGAGGGCGTAGCAGACCGCCGAGTTGGCGGCCGAGCCGCGGCCCTGGCACCAGATGTCCTGGCTCCGGCAGAAGTCCACGATGTCGTGCACGATCAGGAAGTAGCCGGCCAGCGCGAGGTCCTCGATCACGTCGAGCTCCTTGGCGAGCTGGCGGCGGGCGGCGGCGTTGCCGGGGCCGAAGCGGGCCGGGCCGCCGGCCGCGACCAGGGCGCGCAGGTGGCCGATCTCGGTCTCCCCCTCGGGGACGGGGTAGCCGGGCAGTTCCGGGTCCAGCTTGGTGAAGTCGAAGGCGCAGGCCCGGCCGAGTTCGGCGGTGGCCCGCCGCACGCCGGGGAAGCGGGCCAGCCGGGCGGCCATCTCCCGGCCCGAGCGCAGGTGCGCGGTGCCGGAGGCCCTGGTCCAGCCGGCCGCCTCCTGGAGCGTGCGGCGCTCGTGCAGGGCGGCCAGGCTCTGGGCGAGCCGGCCCTGGGCGGGGCCGGCGTGGTGGGCGTTGGTGGAGGCGACGACGGGCAGTCGCAGTTCTCCGGCGAGCGCGGCGAGGGCGTCGTTGCGCCGGTCGTCGCCGGGCAGCCACTGGTCGATCAGCTCGACGTACACGTTCTCGCGGCCGAACGCCTCGGTGAGGGTACGCAGTCGCCGCTCCGCCCCGCCGGTCGCGAGGGCCGCCGGGACCCGGCCGAGGCGGCAGCCAGTGAGCACCGCCCAGTGGCCGTCGTGCGCCTCGGCGAGCGCGGCGAAGTCGTACGCCGGGCGGCCCTTGGCGCCGCCGGCCAGTTGGGCGGCGGCGATCGCGGCGGAGAGGCGGCGGTAGCCGGCCGGGTCTCGGGCGAGGACCAACAGGTGTTCGGTGGAACTCTTGTGACTGATCGTCAGCTCGGCTCCGAACACGGTGGCCACGCCCGTTCCCCGGGCTGCCTCGGCGAGCCGGACGGCGCCGTACAGGCCGTCGTGGTCGGTGATCGCCAGGGTCTCCACGCCCAGCCGGGCCGCCTCGGCGACCAGGTCCTCCGGGTCGCTGGCGCCGTCCAGGAAGCTGAAGGCGGAGTGGACGTGCAGTTCGGCCCAGGGTTCGACGGAGGCTGGGCCTCCGGGCTTTACGGCAGGGGGTTCCGCGGTGGGGGGTTCCGCGGTGGGGGGTTCCGCGGCAAAGGCTTCCGCGGCGCGGGCTTCCTCGGCGGGGCGGCGCAGCGGGACGACCGTGCGGTCCGGCGCGGCGCCGGTCAGCCGGCGGTGCAGTTCGCTCCACGGGACGGTGGGGTGGCTGGTGAAGCCCATCGGGGGTTGCCTTCGTCGTTCTCGTACTGGTCCTGCCCCCCTTGCCCCCCTGCCACGGGCCTTCGGGCCTTCGGGCCTTCGGGCCGCTAGTCGTAGCCGGCCTCCAGGTACCACGCACCCCCCTCCACGGTGAGCAGCAGCGCCCGACCGCCGTCCACCACCACCTGGAACCGCGCCCGGCGGCGGGCGAGCGACTGGTCCCACCAGTACTCGACCGCCGGCCAGGGCCCGGTCCAGGCCGCCACCCGCTCCTCGCGGCCCCCGGTCACGACCAGGGCCGGCCGGCCCGACACCCCCGCCCGGCCGTCCACCGTGACCGGCCGGCCGGCCTCGTCCAGCACCCGCACCGGCGCCGGCTCGCGCAGCACCACGGCCGGCCAGAGGTCCGCCGACCGCTCCGCCAGCCGCCCCGGCCAGGGCGCGTCCGCCGCGGCTGCCGCCTCGTACGGCTCGCCCCACGGCACCCGGACCTGCTGCTCGCCCGGGCCGCGACCGCCGGCCGGTTCGATCCGGCGCAGCCCGGCGTGCCCGAGCACCGACTGCACCCGGGCCACCGCGCGCTCCACCCGGTCGTCCGCGACGGCCTGGCCCCACAGGGCGAGTTGGCGGCCCTGGTCCGGGGAGAGGCCGTCGGGGGCGAGGCGGAGCAGGGCGAAGCCCGCTCGATCGCCGTGGCCGGCGGCGAAGGTGCCCATGCCCTGCCAGGCCTGGAGCTGCCAGCGGACCCGTTCGGCCAGCGCCGTCGCGGACAGCCGGCCCTCGTGCCGCCACAGCCGGGAGGCCGTCCGGCCGTCCGCGCAGGCCACCTCGACCGCCACCCGGCGGCAGGTCAGCCCGGCCCCGGCCAGCCGCCGGTGCAGCTGCTCGGCCAGCGTGCGGGCGACGAACACCAGCGGCTCGGCCGACCGCTCCGGCGGGTCGAAGCGCTGCTCGACGGCGAGGTCCGGCTCCTCGTCGCGCGGCACCAGCGGGCGCGGCTGCAGGCCGCGGGCCAGCCGGTGCGCGACCGTCCCGGTCGGGCCGAAGCGGTCCGCGACCGCCTCGGGCGGCAGCCCGGCGAAGGCCCCGACGGTGGGCAGGCCGAGCCGCCCCAGCAGCTCGGCCAGCGCCTCGTCGCCCAGCGCGGCCACCGGGTAGGGGGCGAGGAACTCCGCCGTACGGCCGGCGGGCACCAGCACCCCGGCGCGGGCGGCGAGCACGGCGGCGAACAGGCCGTCGGCGACGCCGATCCGGGCGTGGGGGGCGGTCGGGGTGGTGGGCTCGATCGATTCGGTGGAGCGTTCGGCGGCGCGGTCGGTGGGTCCGGCGGATCCGGCGGCTTCGACGGGTGGGCCTGGGGTGGTGGCGGGCATGGCGGGCACCGCCACCGCGCCGGGGACGGCGTCCGGGACGGGCGGTCGCCCGAGAGCGTCCGCCACCGCCGCGCCGACCAGGGTCGCGAGCGCCTCCTCGCCGCCGAAGTAGCGGCCCGGGCCCTTCACCGGGATGGCGCACAGGCCCGGGCGGATCACCTCCACCCGGGGCGTGAACGCCTCCACCGCCGCGACCACCGGCTCGAAGCGGCGGGTCTCCGCCTCCGGGTCGCGGTCGCGCAGCTCCAGTTCCGGGCAGAGCCGCTGGGCCAGCTTGAGCCGTTGCCCCTGCCGCACCCCGGCGGCCCG
The DNA here is from genome assembly GCF_044760155.1 of Kitasatospora sp. NPDC098652. Classification (NCBI taxonomy): domain Bacteria; kingdom Bacillati; phylum Actinomycetota; class Actinomycetes; order Kitasatosporales; family Streptomycetaceae; genus Kitasatospora; species Kitasatospora sp. NPDC098652. Next base: position 322,440 of record NZ_JBIWAQ010000006.1, on the reverse strand, counting down.
GGCACCCGCCGAGCAGGCGAGGATCCGGCCGGCCTCCGTCACGGCCACCGGGTCGTCACCGGTGACGGCCACCACCGGCCAGTCCGGGCACCAGACCACCAGGACCCTGGGGGTCCGGTCGCCGTCGGGCGTCGTCGGCATGTCACACCACCGCCGCCACGAGCGGGGCCGCCTCGGCTGCGGCGGGCAGGGTGGGCACGGCTACGGCGGGGACGGCCGCGGGGACGGCGGGCACAGCCACGGCGGGGACGGCCACCGGGACAGCCGTGGGGACGACCGCGGGGCCCGGGGGAACGGCGAGGGGCTGCGCCTGCTCCCGGACCGGGCGCACCGCGCCGTGCTCGTCCGGCAGCCAGAGCCGGGCCGTCCGGCCGCGCACCGCCGAGCCGCGCCCCTCGGCCACCACCTCCACCTGACGCCCGGCGAGCTGCCCGTAGCCGTCCCCCAGCCCGAACCAGCGCCTGGACCGCACCCCCAGCCGCAGCGCCGCCCCCGGCCACGGGCCGGCCACCAGCAGCACGCAGCCGCTGCGCCGCAGCACGGCGGCCAGGCGGGCGGCCAGCTTCGGGGGCACCGGCCCGTCCGGGCGCAGCATGATCAGTTCGACCGCGCCGGCCAGCACCGACACCACCTCGGGCCAGTGCCGCCCCGGGTCGTCGGCGACCAGCAGGCGGCGCAGGTCCAGCCCGTACCCCTCGGCGGCGGCGAGGCCCAGGTCCGGCAGCCCGATCGCGGCCGCCCAGCCGCCCCCGGCCTCCCGGACCCCGGCGGCCAGCGCGAGCAGCAGTCCGGCGTCTCCGCCCGCCACCGACACCGCCGTCCCGCGCCGCAGTCCGCCGTCCGGCAGCACCTCGCGCAGGGCGGGCACCACCGGCACCAGTCCGTGCCCGGCCGCCTGCCCGTCCGCCTGTCCATCAGTCCGCCCGGCCGCCCGCCCCGCCTCGGAGGCGGGCACGGCAGCCGGGAGCGCCACCGGCCGCAGCACGGGGCGTTCGGGCTGCTCGGCGGTGGATTCGAAAGCAGGTTCGAAAACGGACACAGCCCCAGGATCGAACATCCGTTCGCAAAGATTCAAGTCCACCCCACCGCCCTCATTCGTCACACTCCGTGTCGGATGCGCCGAATGCCGGAGCCCCCTTGGCCCTTTCGGCTGACCGACAACCCTTTTTTCCTTGACAAATTTTTTTGTCGGTCGGATGCTGGAGGAGTGCTGGACGTCGCCGTGATCGAAGAACCCGCCGCGGCCGAGGCCTCCCTGGACCCGATCCGGTCCCGGATCCTCGCCGCCCTCGCCGAGCCCGGCTCGGCCGCCATGCTGGCCACCCGGCTGGAACTGCCCCGACAGAAGGTCAACTACCACCTGAAAGAACTGGAACGGCACGGACTCGTCGAACTCGCCGAGGAGCGACGCAAGGGCAACGTCACCGAACGGGTGTACCGCGCCACCGCCGCCTCCTACGTGATCTCCCCCAGCGTCCTGGCCGCCGTGAGCCCCGACCCCTCCCGCTCCCCCGACCAGCTCTCCGCCCGCTGGCTGCTCGCCCTGGGCTCCCGGCTGGTGCAGGAGGTCGGGGCCCTGCTCACCGGCGCCTCCCGGGCCGGGCGGCGGGTCGCCACCTTCGGCATCGACGCCCAGGTGCGGTTCGCCTCCGCCGCCGACCGGACGGCCTTCGCCGAGGAACTGTCCCTGGCCGTGGCCACCCTGGTCAGCCGCTACCACGACGAGTCCGCCCCCGGGGGCCGCAGCCACCGGGTGGTCGTCGGACTCCACCAGATCCCCTCGGCGCCCAAGCCCGAAGGCAACCGCCCCCAGCCCGAAAGTGGCCGATCCCAGCCCGAAGGCGACCGGCCGCAGCCCGAAGACGACCAGGAGAACCGGACGTGACCCACCCCTTCGAGATCGAACTGGAGACGACCCTCCCGGCGAGCCCGGAACAGGTCTGGGAGGCCATCGCCACCGGACCGGGCCTCGACTCCTGGTTCATGGGCCGCAACGAACTCGACCCGCGCGAGGGCGGAACCGCCGGCATGGAGATCGGCGGCCACCGCACGGAGGCGGTGGTCACCGCCCACGAGCCCGGCAAGCGCCTGGCCACCCGCACGGCCACCGCCGAGGACGGCCGGTTCATGGCCTTCGAGTACCTGGTCGAGGGCCGGGACGGCGGCAGCACCGTGCTCCGCGTCGTCCACAGCGGCCTGCTCGGCGACGACTGGCAGGACGAGTACGACGCGCTGCGCCGCGGCTGGCCGTTCCACCTCCACACGCTCCGCGAGTACCTCACCCACTTCCCCGGCCGCACCGGCACCCCGGTCTTCGCCGCGGCGCCCGGAGGCGGGCGCCCGGACCCGGAGGTCCGCAGCCTCCTCGCCGACGCACTGTCACTGCCGCTGCCGGTCACCGTGGGTGCCCGGACCCACGCCGAGCCGGCCGGACTGCCCGCGCTGGACGGGGAGGTGGTCTGGGCGGACGACGAACGCTTCGAACTCCGCACCGCCGACGGGCTCCTCACCTTCCACCACGGCGCGGGGACGGCGCTGATGTTCCACCACCTCTTCGGGCCCGGGACGGACGGGGCCGAAGCCGCCTGGCAGCGGTGGCTGGCCGGGCTTCTCGCCTGACCCGCGCCTGGCCCTCGCCTGACCGACGCGCACGCACCGCCCGTAACCGCCTCCGCAGAGCCCACGAGAACCGAGGACGTCGCGACGTCCGCAGAGCAACGAGAACCGAGGAACCACCCATGCGCACCCTGATCAGCTCCGCCTTCATCTCGCTCGACGGCGTCGTCGAGGCCCCCGGCGGCGAACCCGGCTACCGGAACTCCGGATGGACCTTCAAGGACGTCGAGTTCCTCCCCGAGGCCTACGAGATCAAGGGCCGGGAGCAGGAGGAGGCCACCGCGATGCTGCTGGGCCGGGTCAGCTACCAGGCGTTCAGCCCGGTCTGGCCGGACATGCCGGAGTTCGCCCGCTACAAGACGCTGCCGAAGTACGTCGTCTCCACCACCCTCACCGAGGACGACCTGGTGTCGAACTGGGGCGAGACCACCATCCTGCGCTCGGTCGACCAGGTCGCCGCACTCAAGGAGACCGAGGGCGGGCCGATCATCCTGCACGGCAGCGCCGCCCTGAACCACAGCCTCTCGGACGCCGGCCTGATCGACCGCTACCACCTGCTCGTCTACCCGCTGCTGCTCGGCGCGGGCAAGCGCCTGTTCAGCGCCACGGACAAGGACACCCAGAAGCTGGAGCTGGTCGAGCACCAGGTCTACGGCAACGGCCTGCAGAAGCAGATCTTCGACGTCGTGCGCTGACCGGCGTTCCCGCCCAGCGTCCCCGGGGCCCGCGCCCGTCGCGGACTGCCGGGACCGTCGCGGACCGCCGGGGACCATCGCGGACCGCCGGGGACCCGGGTGCTCGCCCCATGGGACGGGCTCGACGCTCGACCGGTCCGGCTTAAACCGATGGACAGGTTCCCGGCGGTCAACAGACTGATCCCATGACGGCGAACGACGACAAGAACGACCTGCGGATCTACGTCCAGGACGCCCGCGACGCCCTGTTGTGGAAGCTGGACGGCCTCTCCGAGTACGACCTCCGGCGACCGCTCACGCCCACCGGTACCAATCTCCTGGGGCTGGTCAAGCACGTCACCGGAGCCGAGGCGCTGTACCTCGGCGAGACCTTCGGGCGCCCCTTCCCCGAACCGACCCCGCTGTGGATCATCGGCACCGACGAGCCGAACGGCGACCTGTGGGCCCGGGCCGAGGAGAGCACCGAGGAGATCGTCGGGCGCTACCGCCGGGTCTGGGCGCACTCGGACGCCACCATCGAGGCGCTGCCGCTGGACGCCGTCGGCCGACTCCCGTTCGGCGACCGCCCGCAGCAGACCCTGCACCGGGTACTCGTCCACCTGATCGCCGAGACCCACCGGCACGTCGGCCATGCCGACCTGGTCCGCGAACTCGTCGACGGCGCCACCGGCCAGCGCTCCGACGGCGCCAACACGGCCCCCGGCGACGCTTCGTGGTGGCGGGCCCACCGCGACCGGGTGGAGCAGGCGGCTCGCGAGGCGGGCGGACTCGCCTGAGCCCCGGGGCGGAAGCGGAACCGGCTCACCTCCCGGAACTCGCGTCGGGGACGGAGGGGGTCACTTCGGCGGAAGTGCGGCAGCGGCCCTCTGCCCCAGTTGCAGCCAGTCGTCCAGGACGTGGTCGTCGAGGACTTCTCCCGCCACGATGACCCAGCCCTTCGAGATCCGGCCGCGGACCTCGAAGGGCCGCGCGCCGGGCTGGGCGAGGGCCTGTGGGGTGTCGTCCGGGGCGACTCGTACCAGCAGTTCGTCGCCGACCACGCCGACCGCCGTGTTTCCCCGCACCGTGAAGACGAGTCCGCCGAACATCTTCTTCGCGACGACCTCGCAGTCCTCCTCCAGCAGCTCCCGGACCCGCTCCGCCAGCACCTCGTCATACGCCATGGCCCTGACGCTACCCACGCGCCACGGCCCCTGCCCGCGCAGCCCCACCATGAGCCGTATAGGACATTAACTGTCCTATACGGCCATTACGGTCTTTTCGGAGGGCGAAACCGCGGGACCGTCCTGCTCGGCCCCTCCCGCCGGCCCTTCCGCACCAGCAGCACCCGCTGACGGCCCCAGCCGCTCACAGCGGCTGCTCTCACCAGGACGGCGGCCCCCGGAGTGCACGCACGCCCCGACCGGCGGAGAAAGAAACCGCAGGCGCCGGGCGCCGGCCGGCCCCGCGCTCGCACACCGGTGAAGACCGCCCACCCCCGATCATGGAGGATTCATGCCGTTCGCTCCCTGCCTGAGCGTCAAGGACACCGCGGCCAGCGTCGCGTTCTACAAGCAGCTCGGCTTCGACGTCGACTCCAGCACCGCCCGCCCCGGCGACGACATCCACATGCTGCTCTACCGGGGCGGATTCTGCGCCATGCTCTACAGCAACACCGACCTGAAGAACTGGCTGCCCAGCCTGGCCGACACCCCCATCGGCTTCGCCGGCATGTTCTACCTCGGCGTGGACGACTTCGACGGCGTGCACGACCACATCGCTCAGCACGCCGAGATCGTCAAGGACACCGACACCGACCACACCGGCCAGCGCATCTTCTACTTCCGCGACCCGGACGGCTACGTCATCGGCATCAACGACCAAGCCGCCCTCCAGGCCAGCGACCTCGGCAAATACGCCTGACCCGGGCTCAGGACGCCCTGGCTCGGAGCGTGGTCCGGCGAGGGACCGGCCGATCGCGCTCCCCCTCGGCCCGGGGGCATCGCCCCACGGGAGCACCTGGCCGGGTCCCGACGGGCGACCTGCCCTACCCGCGCACGAAAGACGACACCGAATGAATCCCGACGAGGTCGCGGCATACGCCCTGGACCTGCCCGAGGTCAGTGAGGAAGAGCCCTGGGGCCCGCACCGGCCCGTCTACAAGACCGGCGGCAAGATCTTCGCCACCCTGGCAGCGGCCACCACCTCCCAGCCCGACCGGCTGAGCATGAAGTGCGAAGCCGCCCTCGCCCTGCACCTGTACGAGCAGCACCCCGCGGTACGCCCCGGGTACGGGTACCAGGGCCCGCGGTGGCACTGGATCACCGTGCACCTGGACGGCACGGTCCCCGACGAGGAGATCGCCGAAATGATCAGCCACTCCTGGCAGTGCGTAGTGGACGGCCTGCCCCGCACCCCACGCGACCGGCTGCGCAGGCTCCACCGCGATCAGGCCCATCGTCGTCCGTAGAACGGTAGGTAGCGGCCCGGGAAGTTGATGTGCCTGCCGGTCCTTGAACGGGGAGAGGCGGGCGGCGTCCTCGTTCTTGATGTCGTGGCCCTCGGCGCGGAGTCGGGCGCGGAGTCGGGCGCGGAGTCGGGCGACGGCGGCGTCCAGGCAGGTGCGGCGGGGCGGGTGCCGGCTGGCGGCGGGTCCGGAGGGGCAGGTGCGGCGGGGCAGGTGCGGAGGGGCAGGTCCGGAGGGGCGGCTGCGCTGTCGGGTCGGCCCGCTAGGGTCGGGTGGGACAGGGGGCGGAACGGGGAAGGGCGGGGCACGTGGAGTGGGTGCGGGTGGCCGGGGTGCCGGGTGGCGTGGTGCACGGGGGGAGCCGGAAGTTCCTGGTGCGGGAGGGGCTGCCGGCGGCCGGGGCGTTCCTGGACTTCCGGGTGCTCGGCGGCGGCTCACTGAAGGCCCTCCCGACCGCCGGCCCGGAGCGGCTCTTCGTCCTCGGGGAGACGGACTACTGCACCCCCTTCGCCCCCGTCGGCGACCTGGTGCTGCTGGACGGCACCACCGGCGAGGTGCTCCTCGGCAACGGCGGCCCCCGGCGGGACCGGCTGGCCTCCGACCTGCCCGCGCTGGCCGCGCTGGTGCGGGAGGTGGAGGCCGTGGGCGAGGCGGCCCGGCGCCCGGAGGCGCTGGCCGGACGGCGCGGGCCCGCCGTGGTGGCCGAGGTGACGGCCGGCACCGAGCGGCGGATGCGGGAGATCGACCCCGGGCTGTTCGGGCACGACGCCACGCCCGCGCACTGGGGCACGGCCCTGCTGGTCCGCGCCCTGGGCTGGGGCGCGCTGCCCGGCGGCCCGGGCGGCCCCGCGTACCGGGTCGGCACCGAACTGGTCACCGAGCTCGCGGCACTGACCGACGAGGACGGCGGGGCGGGCCGGGTGCACCGGTTCCGGCCGGAGGCACTGCCCGCCGCCCTCACCCACGAGCCGACCCGCCGACTGCTGACCGAGGTCGGACTGCCGCTCGGCGGTGCGATGTTCGGGGTGTGCGAGGAGCCGCTGGTCACCATGGCGGAGGCGTACCCCGAGTACTTCGACGGCGAGGAGGAACGCCCGTACCAGCGGGACTACCTCGCGCTCGGGGACTGGCCGTCCGACCTCACCATCGCCCTGGACGGCGCCACCGGGCGGCTCGAACTTCCCGACTGGTACGACGACGGGCAGCCCGAGGCCTACCTCAACCGCGACCTGACCGCCCTGCTCTATGCCCTGTGGACGTACGAGCGGCTGCGCGCCGAGTGGGAGCGCTGGGAGCACGGCCGGGGCCGGGACACCTGGGCGGTGTTCGACCCGCAGTCGCTGCTGAGCACCGTGGTGGACCGGCTGGTCGAGGGCGTCGATCCGGAGGCCTTCGCCTCGCCCGGGCGGTCCTGGCGGCTGCTCGCGGAGGACGGACACCTGGGCGGGCTGCTCGGCTGAACACCGGGGGCCGCTCCTCCCTCGGCCGGTGCCCCCGCGCCGGTACGCTGCCCCGGTGACGAACATCCGTACGGCGGCCGGGCGAAGACGGGCGGTGCTCCTCGGCATCGGCGCCGGTCTCTCCCTCGCCTCGGCGGGCGCGCTGTACGCCCTGCTGTACGTGCGGTCGCTGGGCTACGGGGAGCGCTGCGAGCGCGGCCTGGTGTCGGGCGGCGGTCGGCTGCTGGAGACGGGCGCCTCCTGGCTCCCGCCGGACGCCTGGTGCCGGTTCGAGGACGGGAGCCTGTCCACCACGCCGTTCTGGGCGCTGCTGCTGTTCTACGCGCTGCTGACCGTGCTGGTCTGGTCGGTCATCGCGCTGGTGCACACCGTCCGTCCGCGTCCGGACCCGGGGCTGGGCTGGCAGCCGGGGCACGGTACCGGGGCGGGCTGGTAGGGGCCGGGCTGGTGGGCGCCGTACCGGTGGGGGCTGTACCGGTGAGGGCCGGGCTGGTGGGGGCCGGGCTGGTGGGGGCCGGGCTGGTGGGGGCCGTACTGGTGGGGGCGTTGGTGGCCGTGCTCACCGGTGCTGCGGACGGTCGGCGGCGGGTGCGCAGCGGGGACAGGTAGACCGGCAGGAAGGCCGTCGCGAGGACGGCCCCGCCGAGCCAGAGCGTGGTGCGCAGGCCGAGGAGTTCGCCGAGCAGCCCGGAGAGCGCGGAGCCGATCGCGAGCGCGCCGAAGAGCAGGAAGCGGAAGGTGGCGTTCATCCGGCCGAGCAGGTGGTCCGCGGTCATCCGCTGACGCAGGCTCACCCCGAGCACGTTGTCCATGCCGGTCTTGAGCGAGACCAGCAGCCAGCCCGCCCCGGCCAGGAGCAGCCACGGCCCGCCACCGATCATCGGCACCAGCAGTCCGGCGGGCGCCAGGCACAGGCCGGCCAGGGCGAGGGTGCGACCGTCGCCGAGCCGGGCGGAGACCGGGCGGGCGCAGCGCGAACCGAGCAGGATGCCGACCCCGCCGACCGCCCAGAACAGGCCCAACGCCCAGGCGGGGAGGTTCAGTTCACGTACGAACAGCACCGGGAGCAGGGTGTTGACCAGTTGCGAGCCGAGGTTGTTGAGGGAGGCGGTGGCGGCCAGGGCCCGCAGCTCCGGGTTGCCGAGGACGTGCCTCAGACCCTCGGCGATCTGCGCGCCGAGACCGGGGGTGAAGGTGGGGGTGGGGGTGGGGGTGTCGGGGTGGACGGGGACGTCATCAGCGGGGGTGCGGCGCAGGGCGGTCGGTCGCAGCATGGTCGGTCGCAGCGTGGTCGGTCGCAGCGCGGTCAGTCGCAGCGCGGTCAGTCGCAGGGCGGAGCCGAGGTGGCTGAGCGCGGTCACGGCGATCGCCAGTGGCGCGGTGAGCAGTTGGACCAGCAGCCCGCCCGCGCCGCGTCCGGCGACATTGCCGACCGCCATCAACCCGACCACGGCGGAGTTCGCGTCCACCAGGTGCTCGCGGCCGACCAGCCCGGGTAGCACGCTCTGCGAGCCGACGTCGAAGAAGACCGTGGCAGCGCCGGTGAGCAGCGCGACCGCGTACAGCTGCCCGAGGGTCAGCCCGCCGAGCCACCAGACCAGCGGGACGGAGGCGTAGAGCGCGGCCTTCACCAGGTCGGCCACGATCAGGACGCGACGGTGGTGCATCCGGTCGACCCAGGCACCGGCGGGCAGGCCGATGAGCAGGAAGGCGAGGGTACTCAGGGTGGCGAGCAGACCGGCCTGGCCGGGGCCCGCGTCGAGGGCCTCGACGGCGACCAGGGGGACAGCGACGTAGCCGACGTTGGTGCCGAGTTGGGTGAGGGCGGTGGCGGTGAAGAGGGTGCGGAAGTCGGGGATCCGCCAGAGGGAGTCGGGGCGCATGGTCCGTTCAGTCATGTGCGGGGGCGGTCGATACGGGGGCGGGGGCGGTCGATACGGGGGCGGGGGTGGGCTTCGGCCGGCGCTTCGCGAGGAACACCCCGGCGAGGACGACGGCCATCCCTGCCACCGCCCGTACGGTCAGCTGCTCGCCGAGGACCAGGGCGCCGAGCACGGTGGACACGACCGGCAGCAGGTAGCCGACGGTGGCGGCGCCGGTCGGGCCCTCGGTGGCGATCAGGCGGTAGTTGAGATGGAAGGTCAGCCCGGTGCAGGCGATGCCGAGGACGGTGACGGCGGCCAGGCCGAGCGGATCGGCGCCGGCGAGCGGGTTCAGCGGGCCGACCGTGGGCAGGGCGATCGTGCTCAGCCCGGCGGCGGCGGAGAGCTGGGCGGCGGAGAGGGCGAGCGGGGCGGTGGCCGCCCCGGCGAATGCTCGGGCCATGTAGGCGAAGGCGATGGCGTAACTCGCCGCCGCGCCGAGCAGGGTGAGCGCCCCGGGGATGCTGATGCCCCCGCCGGTGCCGCCGTTTCCGTCACCGATGCCGTCACCGATTCCGCTGCTGTCCTGCCACGGGGCGAGGATCAGCAGCACGCCGACGAAGCCGAGCAGCAGACCGGCAAGGCGCAGTGGCCCCCGGGCCCGCTCCGTCCCGAGGGCGAGGCCGATCAGCACCAACCAGAGCGGGGTGGTCGCGTGCAGCACCCCGGCCAGGCCGGAGCCGACGCTGCGTTCGCCGTAGGCGGTCAGCAGGAACGGCAGGGCGTTGCAGAAGAACGCGGCCACGGCGAGCCGCCGCCAGAGCGCGCCGCCGCGTGGCAGGCGTTGCCCGGCGGAGCGGGCGAGCAGCAGCAGGACGGCGGCGCCGAGGGCGGCGCGCAGCACGGTGATCTGCACCGGGGTGAGCCCGTGCTGCAGCGCGAGCCTGATCCAGAGGAAGCCTGAGCCCCAGAGCAGTGCGAGGACGGCCATCCGCAGCACGGTCCAGCTCCTTGTCGGTGGTGGTGTCGGTCGGGTTTCGGGTGTCGGGGTGCCCGATGACGGTCGCGCGCGGTGATCACTTAGCACAAGCGAAAAGTTCTGAATCACCTTTAAGCTGCGCTGCATGAATGCCTCACTCGACGTCCGCCGGATGCAGGTGCTGCGCGCCGTGGTCGACCACGGCTCGGTGAGCGCGGCCGCCGACGCCCTCGGCTACACCCCGTCCGCCGTCAGCCAGCAGGTGTCCACGCTGGAACGGGAGACCGGGACGGCACTGCTGGAACGGATCGGGCGGGGCGTGCGGCCGACCGCCGCCGGGCTGCTGCTGGCCGGGCACGCGGCAGCCATCGACCGGCAGGTCGCCGAGGCGGGTGCGGCGCTGGCCGACCTGCGGGCCGGACGCACCGGCTGCCTGACCGTCCGTTACTTCACCACGGCCGGCTCCGCCCTGGTGGCACCCGCGCTGGCCGTCTTCCGCCGCGAGTACCCGGGCGTGCGGCTCGACCTGGGCCTGACCGACCCCGTCGACCCGCTCATCGAGGTACGGGACGGCCGGGCCGACCTCGCGGTGGTGTTCCGGTCCGAGGAGGCCCCGACCGGCGTGCGGTTGGTGCACTTGCAGGACGATCCGTACCGCGCCGTGCTGCCCCGGGGGCACCGGCTGGCCGGACGGCGCGTGCTGGACCTGTCCGAGCTGGCGGACGAGCCCTGGGTCGGCGCCGAGCCGCCCGGCCCCTGTCGGAGCCTGGTGGAGGAGGCCTGCGACGCGGCCGGCTTCCGTCCGGCGCTCGCGGTGGACGGTGCGGACTACGTCACCGCCCAGGGCTTCGTCGCGGCGGGGCTGGGAGTGTCACTGCTTCCGGAACTGGGGCTGACGCAGCGCCACCCGGGCGTCACGGTCTGCCGGGTGCGCGGCCCGGAGCCGGTACGGACCCTGCACGCCGCCGTACGGGAGAGCGCCTGGGGGCAGCCGGTGCTCGGAGCACTGGTGGCGGCACTCCGATCGGTGGCAGCTCCGGCGTCGGCGATGCGGACGGTGTAGGTGGTGCGGGGGGGTGTGGGTCGCGGGGGGGTGATCGGGCCGGCGGCGCAGGTCAGTAGGCTCGTGCTCCGGCGCGACGGCGTCACGGCGTCACGGCGTCACCGCGTGACAGCGCCCGCACGGCGGAGGGCAGAGGCCCGGCCGGGGCTGCGCCACGATCGGGGCGGGGAAAGGGAGTACGGGCCATGGACAGCGTCACGGGGGACGTCTACCGGGCATTCGCGGAACGGGAGGCGCGCGGCAACTCGGCGATGTACCAGGAGCTGGCCGAACGGACGGCCGGCGATGCGGAGTTGCTCGGCCGGCTGGACGAACTGCCGGACGCCAAGCGGCAGCCGAACCTGCTGTTCGGCGCGGTGCGGCACCTCGGCGGACCGGTGACGGAGGGCTGGCCGGCCTTCCATACCTGGACGGTGGAGCGGTGGGCCGAGGTCTCGGCAACGATGCTGGAGCGGCGGACCCAGACCAACGAGGCAGGCCGCTGCGCCACCCTGCTGCCACTGCTGGCCTCGCTGCCGCAGCCGCTGGCGTTGATCGAGGTGGGCGCCTCGGCCGGACTCTGCCTGTATCCCGACCGGTACCGGTATCGATACCGATACCGGTACATGGCTGGTACCGGTACCGATGGTGCGGTCGATGCCAACAGCGCGGCCGGTTCGGCCGGTTCGGCCGAGGAATTCGGCGCGGCTGGCAGCCCGGTGACGCTGGACTGCGCGGTGAGCGGGCCGGTGCCCCAGCTGGACGCCCCGCGGAAGCGGCTGCCCGAGGTGGTGTGGCGCGCCGGAATCGACCTCAATCCGCTGGACGTCCGGTCCGAGGAGGACATGCGCTGGCTGGAGTCCCTGGTGTGGCCGGAGCAGACCCACCGGCTGGAGCGGCTGCGCGGCGCCGTCCAGGTCGCCCGGGCCGAACCGCCGCTGCTGTTTCGCGGCGATCTGAACGCGACCGTACGGGGGTTGGTGGCGCAGGCCCCGGCGGGTTCGACGCCGGTGGTGTTCCACAGCGCGGTGCTCGCCTACCTGTCGCCGGAGGCACGGGAGGAGTTCGCGGCGACCATGCGCGAGCTGCCTGCTCACTGGATCTCCAACGAGGCGGTCTCCGTCCTGCCGACCGTCGCGGAGCGACTCCCCCGCCCGGTCTCCGCCGGCTCCGGGCTGTTCGCGCTCGCCCTGGACGAGCGGCCGGTCGCCTTCACGGGGCCGCACGGGCAGAGCCTGGAGTGGTTCGCCGGGGCGTGAACCAGTGCCGTCGCACGCGTGGCCGTCGGCGCTGTGGCCCTCGGCCGGCCCGCTCCCGGAGGGGCGGGCACCTGTGGGAGCGGGCCCGTCGCCCTCCGGGGCACTTCGTCGTCACTCCGTCCGCAGGGCCGTGACCGTCCGGGTGCGGGCGGCCCAGGTCGCGGGCAGGAGGGCGCCGAGCAGGGCCAGCGCCACCCCGCCGAATATCAGCGGCCCCACCACCGACGGGGCGAACACCGTGAGGTCCGCGTCCGGCACCCCGATGCCGGCGGCGCGGGCCATCGCCGGCATCACCAGGTGGTGCACCCCGATCCCGATCGGGACCCCGACCAGGCCGGCCAGCAGGCCGCTGCCGCAGACCGAGGTGAGCACCATGCCGACGGTTTGCCGGGGCGACATCCCGAGAGCCTTGAGCACCCCCAGGTCGTGCACCCGGTCCCGGGTGTCCAGCAGCACGGTGTTGAGCACCCCGAGCCCCGCCACGACCGAGAGCAGCAGGGTGAGCGTGCCCGCCAGGGTGTTCACCGCCAGCACCACGAGGTTGATGTGCGCCTCGCCGGGGTCGGCGCTCAGCCTCATCGGCTTGACCACCGCGTCCAGTCCGTCGGCGTAGGACACCGCGTCGGTGCCCGCGGTGAGGTCGATGTGGAAGGAGACCGCCTCGGCGTGGACCGCGTCGCCGAGCGGCTCCAGTGCAGCGCGGTCCAGGAACACCACGTCCTGCGTGGTCATGACCTCCCCGGTGATCCTCGCCGGGGTGGTGCGCCCGTGGTCGGCGAGGGTGACGGTGTCCCCCACCTTCAACTGGTTGGCCCGCAGGAAGGCGGCGCTGGCCACCGTCTCGCCGGCGCCGTGGAACCAGCGGCCCGTGACCAGCTGGAAGCCGCTCCAGGAGGTGTCGCCGGCGAAGGCGACCAGTTCGGAGCGATCGGTACTCCCGGCCACCGTCGCCGCGGCGGGCACGCTGCTGTACCAGGCCCGGGTCCCGGGGCGGGACTCGATCGCCTTCGCCACGGCTGCCTCGTCCACGTGGTCGACCGGTGCGGAGCCGTCGAACGGGACCTGGACCAGGACCTTGCCCGCGCGGTCGGCCGTCAGGCCGTCCTGGAGCGAGCCCAGGGAGAGTGTCAGCCCGACGCAGAGGGTGACACCGGCCGTGCCGAGCACCACCGCGGCGGCGGTGGTCGCCGAGCGGCCCGGCCGGTTCAGCGGGGATGCCAGCCCGAGGCTGAGCGCCCTCGGCACCGGCAGCAGGCCGATCGCGTCCCGCACCCCGGACAGCAGGCCCGCCACTCCGGCCCGACCCGCCGCACCCCTGGCGGCCGCCCTCTTGGCGCCCGGCGCCGTCCGGCCGACCGCGAGCGCCTCCACGGTGCGCAGCCGCCCGGCCCGCAGGGCCGGCACCAGCGAGGTGCCGACCACCGCGCCCAGGGCCGCGACCGCGACCACCGCGTCCACCCAGAGCGGGATGCCGAGCAGGCCGCCGCGCAGGGCCTTGTGGGCCATTCCCAGCACCGGCACGGACAGCAGATTGCCGCCCAGCACGCCCAGCGCGGTGCCGATCCCGGCGGGGATCAGCGCCTGCCCGACGTAGGCCCGCGCCACCTGGGCCGGGGTGAAGCCCAGGGACTTGAGGATGCCGATCCGCCGGGTGGCGGCACTCACCGCGCCACCGACCACGACGCCGATGATCAGCACCGACATGGCCAGGCCGAGCACCCCGAAGGCCGTGACGAACGGGACGAAGGTCGAGGCCGTCCGGTTGGCCTCCTCCCGGGCGGACCGGTAGGAGGTGGCCTTGGTGAGCGCTCCGCCCGGCACCGCGGCGGCGATCGCCGCGTGGTCGGCCTCCACCTCGGCGTCGCTGCCCGCGTGGGCGAAGCGGTAGAGGTACTGGGCGGCGGGCGTCGTACCCGGCGCCGTCAGCCCGGCCACCTGCTCGGGGGCGACCCAGCCGTCCGCGCTCCAGGAGACCGAGTCGGCCAGGCCGACGACCTTGAGCGTCGGCTGCCCCGGCAGCTCCGGGAACTGCGCGGAGTCCCCGACCGCCAGCGGGGAGTGCCCGTTCAGGAACACCACCTCGCCGGGGCCCGCGATCCAGCGGCCCATGGTGATCCGCAAGTCGTCCATCGGGCCGTCCTGGGCCCGGCCGACCAGCGTCATCGGCGGCAGCAGGCTGCCCGCGGGCGGGATCCTGGTGTCCTGGCCGGCCCGCGGTTGGAGGGTCACCGCCGGGTAGGGGCCGGCCGAGGCCGTCACCCCGGGCGCGTGCGCGGCCGCGGCCAGCTGGGCGGGGCTCGCCTTCGTCCGGTCGTACAGCACGTTGAGGTGCGCGCCGCGCTGGTCGGTGAAGGCGCGCTCGTACGGGCCCTGGGCGGCGACCACCAGCCCGAGGGCGAGGATGCACGCCGTCACGGACATCATCGTGGTGAGCACCATGACCAGGGTCTGCACCCGCTTGCGGCCCACCCCGGCGCGGACCACCTTGCCCATCGCGTTCATGCGCCCACCCCGCTCCGGCCGCCGGAGGCCGGCACCGCCGCCGTGTCCCGGACCAGGCGGCCGTCGAGCAGCTCGATCGTCCGGTCGGCGCAGGCCTCGGCGAGCGCGGTGTCATGGGTGACCAGCAGGATCGTCTGGCCCTCGGCGTTGAGCCCGCGGAGCAGGTCGCGGACGTCGGCGGCGGAGGCGGTGTCCAGTGCTCCGGTCGGTTCGTCGGCCAGCAGCAGCGGCGGACGGTTCATCAGCGCCCGGGCCACCGCGACGCGCTGGCGCTCGCCGCCGGAGAGCCGACCGGGGAAGGCCTTCGCGTGCCGGGCCACCCCGAGCCGCTCCAGCAGCTCACCGGCCCGGGCCCGGGCCTGCTCCCGCCGCATCCCGGCGAGTTGGGCCGGGAGCAGCACGTTGTCCTCGACGTTGAGGTCGTCCAGCAGGTTGAAGAACTGGAACACCATGCCGATCCTGGTCCGCCGGTACTCGGCGAGCGCGGCCTCACCGAGGTCGTGGACGGCCACGCCGTCCACCTCGACGCCGCCCTCGCTCGGGCGGTCGAGGCCGGCGACCAGGTTCAGCAGGGTGGACTTGCCGCTGCCCGAGCGGCCGAGCACGGCCACCGCTTCGCCGGCCCGCACGTCGAGGTCGAGCCCGGCCAGGGCGGGACGGGCGGCGTCGGATCGGTCGTACGTCTTGCTGACGCCGCGGATCCTGATGATCGGCGCGTTCACGGGCCCTCCACGGTTCGGGGTCCGGCTCCGGGGGACCCGGGACCGGCTGACGGAACATCACGCTACGAATCCGCGGTCGGGCCCGGACAGCCGTCTAGGCGGCGTCCTCGGGGTGTATCCAGATACACCCCGAACTGGGTGTTCAGGCCTAGAGCGCCGGACGATCACGGCGGGCAGACTGACTCCGCGGAAGATCGGGACGGATGCTCACGGAGGGCTCCGGCAGGCAGACTTCGGGCCCCGCGAGGCCCGGGACGAAAGGGGGGCGACATGAGGACGGAAGCGATCACCGGGGTGGCTCGACGGCTGGGCCAAGCCTGCGCGGACGGCGTGCGCGCCTGGTACGTGGCGACGATGGCCGTCACGGGGCTGATCGCGCTGCTGGCCGGGCCGATCGTGCTGGGTGCCGCGCTGTTCGGTCCGGACGAGTCCGGGCACTTCGGGCTGGGCGGGCCGCTCATCCTGGCGGTGCCGCTGGGGCCGGTCGCCCTCTGGGCGCTCTGCTGGGCCACCGGCGGCTCCGGCCGGGCGCTGGGGGCCGCGCTGTTCGCCCCGGGCGCGCTCGCGGTGACGGCGACCCACCTGTACGGCGGCGCCGCGCCCGGCGGCCGGTCCGTCTCGCTCTGGCTGGCGCCCTCGCTGCTGGTGCTCGGGCTGTTCGGCGCACGCTGGATCGCCACCGAGAGCCGGCGGGTCGTCGAGCGGTGGAGCGGGCGACCGATCCCGGTACCGTACCGCCGCCCGGCCGAGGGGGCCGGAGCCTGGCAGCGGCTGTCGGCCGGCGGCTGGCTGGCCGACCCGGCGACCTGGCGGGACTTCGCCTGGGCCCTCCTCACCGGATTCGCCGTGCTGTTCACCGCCGCGATCGTGGTGCTGGCGCCGATCGCCCTGGAGATCTTCGGCCGGAACGGGCTGCTGTTCCCGCTGGTGATCGTCTACGGCATGGGTGTCTGGGCGGCCCCGTTCGCCCTCCTGTGGGCGGCACCGCCCGTCCTGAGGCTGCACGAGAGGGCCGCCAGGTCCCTGCTCGGGCCCTCTCGGCAGACCGAACTCGCCCGCCAGGTCAGCCATCTGGCGCGTACCAGGGCGGACACCATCGACGCCGGGGCGGCCGAGCTGCGCCGGATCGAGCGGGACCTCCACGACGGGGCGCAGGCCCGGCTGGTGGCGCTGGGCATGCTGCTGACCGTCGCCGAGCAGGTGAAGCACGACCCGGACGCCCTCGGGCCGCTGCTGGCCGAGGCCCGGACGTCCTCGGTCAAGGCGCTCGGCGAACTGCGGGACTTGGTCCGGGGCATCCACCCGCCGGTGCTGGCCGACCGCGGCCTGGCCGACGCGGTGGAGGCCACCGCGCTGGACCTGCCGCTGCCGGTCACCTTCACCGGGGGCCTGCCCGGCCGGGCCCCGGCACCGGTGGAGTCGGCCGCCTACTTCGCGGTGACCGAGCTGCTGGCCAACGCGGTGAAACACGCCGGGGCCTCGCACGTGTGGATCGAGATAGGGCACAGTGACGGGCTGCTGCGGATATCGGTCACCGACGACGGGCGCGGAGGCGCGGACCCGTCCCGGGGCACCGGCCTCAGCGGAACCGAACGCCGACTGGCCGCCTTCGACGGGGTACTCGCGATCAGCAGTCCGTCCGGTGGGCCGACCATCGTGAACCTGGAGATCCCGTGCGCGTTGTCATCGCCGAAGACCTCTTCCTCCTCCGGGACGGGCTGACCCGGTTGCTGGAGGCCAACGGCATGAAGGTCACCGCGGCGGTCGAGAACGGCGAGCAGTTGCTCGCCGCGGTCGCCGCCGACCGGCCCGACATCGCCGTGGTCGACGTGCGGCTGCCGCCGAGCTTCACGGACGAGGGGCTGCGCGCGGCACTCGCCGCCCGGCGGGCCCACCCGGGACTCCCCGTGCTGGTGCTCTCACAGTTCGTGGAGCAGCTCTACGCCCGCGAGCTGCTGGCCGGCAGCTCCGGCGGGATCGGCTACCTGCTCAAGGACCGCGTGCTGGACGGTGCCCAGTTCCTCGACGCCGTCCGCCGGGTCTCCCAGGGTGGTACGGCCATGGATCCGGAGGTGATCACCCGGCTGCTCACCCACAACTCCTCGGCCGGCCCGGTCTCCACCCTCTCCCCGCGCGAGCGGCAGGTGCTGGCGCTGATGGCCGAGGGCCGCTCGAACGCGGCGATCGCCCAGCAGCTGGTGATCACCGAGCGGGCGGTCGCCAAGCACACCGCGTCGATCTTCGTCCGCCTCGACCTCCAGCCCTCCGACGACGACAACCGCCGGGTCCTGGCCGTCCTGGCCTACCTCAACAACTCCTGACGACCTCGACGGCCCCCTCCGCCCAGGGGGGCTCGCCCGGCACCGAACGGGTCATCTACCCTGGTGAGGTGCTCATCCTTGTTCGCCGCCGCCACGTGGACCTGCTCCGCGTGACGACCATGTCCTGTCGACGCTCCGGCTGAACCTCGCGCCACCCACCCTCACGGCAGCCCCGACGCGGCCGCCACCACCTCCCGGCTACCGGAGCACCCGCCCCACCAGGCGCGGCTCCGGCCTTCCCTGGTCGACCACCGGGACCAGCCGGGACGAGACCAGCGGATGTCACACATGACGCAGCAGTACACGCCCATATCCGGATCCGGTTCCACCCCGGAGGCGCACCCCGAGGCCCTCCCGGTGATCGACCTCTCGCTCGCCGACGGCAGCCCCGAGGACCGCCGCCGCCTGCACGACGAGCTCCGTGCCGCCGCCACCGGCGTCGGTTTCTTCCAGCTCGTCGGCCACGGCGTCACCCCGGAGGAGACGGCCGCGCTCACCGGAGCCATGCGCGCCTTCTTCGCCCTCCCCGAGGCCGACCGGCTCTCCGTGAGCAACCTCAACTCCCCCCACTACCGCGGCTACACCCGCACCGGCGACGAGCGCACCGGCGGCAGCCAGGACTGGCGCGACCAGCTGGACATCGGCGCCGAGCTGCCCCCGCACGCCCCCGGCAGCGGCGAGCCCCCGTACTGGTGGCTGGAGGGTCCCAACCAGTGGCCGGCCGCGCTCCCCGAGCTGCGCACCGCCGCGCTCGGCTGGATCGACCACCTCGGCGCGGTCGCCCGCCGCCTGCTGCACGAACTCCTCGCCTCGATCGGCGCCCGCCCCGACTTCTACGACGACGCCTTCGCGGGCCACCCCCACCTGCGGCTCAAGCTGGTCCGCTACCCGGGCACCGCGCCGGACGGCGCCGGCCAGGGCGTCGGCGCCCACAAGGACTACGGGTTCATCACCCTGCTCCTCCAGGACACCGTCGGCGGCCTCCAGGTGGAGCGCCCGGACGGCACCTTCCTGGACGTCCCGCCGCTCGACGGCGCCTTCGTGGTCAACCTCGGCGAGCTGCTGGAGGTGGCCACCGACGGCTACCTCAAGGCGACCAGCCACCGCGTGGTCAGCCCGGCCGGAGCCCGTGAGCGCTACTCCGTCCCGTTCTTCTACAACCCCCGCCTCGACGCCCACATCGAGCCGCTCGACTTCCCCCTCGCCCACCACGCCCCCGGCGCCACCGAGGACCCGGCCAACCCCCTCTTCGCCGACTTCGGCTTCAACGAGTGGAAGGGCTACACCCGGGCCCACCCCGAGGTCACCCGCCGCCACCACGCCGCCCTCGCCTGACCCGAGGCCCGCGAGAGACCCACAGGTGCCCCGCCCCGGCGCCCGCCCCGACCGACGCCGGGGCGGGCGCCGTTCGCAGTCTCCGGGCCGCCACCGCCCGGGCCACCGCCTCCGGGCCCCCACCGCCCGGGCCACCGCCCGGGCCGCCACCGCCCGGGCCGCCCACCCCGTCCGATGGACCTGATCGCACCGCACTGTCACACTGCAGCTGTCACAGCAGGAGTGTGCCAGCGCGGGAGGCAGCAGATGGGGGAGCACGGCGCCGGGGTCGGCGAGGTGCGGCTGACGGTGGACGAGTTGGCGGCGCGGGCCGGGGTGACGGTGCGGACGGTGCGGTTCTACGGGACGAAGGGGCTGCTCCCGCCGCCGGAACTGGGTCCGCGGCGGGTCGGGCTGTACGGGGCCGCGCACCTGGACCGGCTGGGGCTGATCGAGGAGTTGCAGCGGCAGGGGCTGACCTTGGCCGCGATCGAGCGCTACCTGGCCCGGCTGCCGGAGGACAGCACCCCGCTGGGCCTGGCCATCCACCGGGCGCTGGTGGCGTCCTGGACACCGGAGACGGCCGAGGAGGTGGGCCGGGCCCAGTTGGAGCGGCGGGCCGGTCGGGGGCTGTCGGAGGAGCAGGTGGAGCGCCTGGTCGCGATGGGGGCGCTGGAGCGCACCGCCGACCCTGAGGTGTTCCGGACGGATCCGGCCCTGCTGCCGTTGGGCGTGCGGATCCTGGACGTGCCGATCCCGCTGGAGACGCTGCTGGCCGCCCGGGCGGTGGTGGTGGAGCACAGCCGGGCGACCGCGCGGGAGCTGCAGCGGCTGTTCCGGGAGACGGTCTGGAAGCCGTACCGGGAGAGCGAGCCGGATCCGGCGGAGCTGGCCCGGATGAAGGAGCTGACCGACCACATCCAGCCGATGGTGGCGCAGGCGCTGGTCACCGCGTTCCAACGCTTCCTGCGGGAGGAGTTGGGCGACGAGCTGGGCGAGGCGTCAGGCGAGAAACCCGGCGCGGAACCCGGCGAGGAATCCGGCGAGGAATCCGGCGAGGAACCCGGCGCGGAACCCGGCACCTAGCAGCACCCGGGTGGGGCCGCGCCCTCGCGCGCACGGCCCCACCCCCTCCCCTCCGCCACTCTGTCAGTCGGTGAAGGTGGTCAGTCGGTGAAGGTCCGCCCCTCCGCCGCGATCCGCTCCAGCAGCGCCGGCGGCGCGAACCGCTCGCCGTAGGCGGCGGCGAGTTCGCGGGCGCGGGCCGCGAAGCCGGCCGGGCCGCCCGGGTAGCCGTTGATGTACTGGAAGACGCCGCCCGTCCAGGCCGGGAAGCCGATGCCCAGGATGGAGCCCACGTTGGCGTCGGCGACCGAGGTGAGCACGCCCTCCTCCAGGCAGCGCACCGAGTCGATCGCCTCGCTGAACAGCATCCGCTCCTTGAGGTCCTCGAACGGGACCTCCGAGGGGTCGACCGGTTCGGCACCGTCGGCGCCACCGGCGAAGTGCTCCAGCAGCCCCGGCCAGAGCCGGCCGCGCTTGCCGTCCTCGCCGTACTCGTAGAAGCCCGCGCCGCCGCTGCGCCCGGGGCGGCCGAACTCGTCGACCATCCGGTCCACCACCGTGTCCGCCGGGTGCGGGGTCCAGGTGCCGCCGGCGGCCTCGACCGCGCGCCGGTACTCGTCGCGGATCTTGCGCGGCAGGGTGAGGGTGAGCTCGTCCATCAGGGAGAGCACCTTGGCGGGGTAGCCGGCCTGGGCGGCGGCCTGCTCGACGGAGGCCGGATGGATGCCCTCGCCGACCATGGCGACGCCCTCGTTGAGGAACTGGCCGATCACCCGCGAGGTGAAGAAGCCGCGGGAGTCGTTGACCACGATCGGGGTCCGGTCGATCTGCCGGACCAGGTCGAAGGCGCGGGCCAGCGCCTCGTCGCCGGTCTGCGGGCCCCGGATGATCTCGACCAGGCGCATCTTGTCGACCGGCGAGAAGAAGTGCAGCCCGATGAAGTCGCCGGTGCGCCGGACGCCTTCGGCGAGCACGCCGATCGGCAGGGTGGAGGTGTTGGAGCAGAGCAGCGCGTCGGGGGCGACCACGCCTTCGATCTCCTGGAACACCTTGTGCTTGAGCTCGGTGTTCTCGAAGACGGCCTCGATCACCGCGTCGCAGCCGGCCAGGTCGGCGGCGTCGCCGGTGGGGGTGATCCGGGCCAGCAGTTCGTCGCGCTTCGCCTCGGTGGAGCGGCCGCGAGCGATCGCCTTGTTCAGCAGGCCCTCGGAGTAGGCCTTTCCGCGCTCGGCGGCCTCGGTGCTGACGTCCTTGAGCACCACCTCGATGCCGGCCTTGGCGCAGGCGTAGGCGATGCCGGCGCCCATCATCCCGGCGCCGAGCACCGCGACCTTGCGGACCAGCCGCTTCTCGACGTCCTTGGGCCGCCCGGCGCCGGAGTTGACCGCCTGCATGTCGAAGAACAGCGCCTGGATCATGTTCTTACTGGTCTGCCCGCAGGCCAGCTCGGTGAAGTAGCGGGCCTCGATCACCATCGCGGTGTCGACGTCGACCTGGCTGCTCTCCACCGCGGTGGCCAGCACGTTGCGCGGGGCCGGGTAGGGCGCGCCGTTGAGCTGCTTGCGCAGGTTGGCCGGGAAGGCGGGCAGGTTGGCGGCGAAGGCGGGGGTGGCGGGGGTGCCGCCGGGGATCTTGTAGCCCTTGACGTCCCAGGGCTGGACGGCGGTCGGGTTGGCCTCGATCCAGGCCTTCGCCCGGGCCGTCAACTCCTCCGGGGTGTCGACCAGTTCGTGTACCAGTCCGTGCTCCAGCGCCTGCGCCGGGCGGTACTGGCGGCCCTGCAGCAGGAATTTCAGCAGGGCGTCGGTGATGCCGAACAGCCGCACCGTGCGGACGACGCCGCCACCGCCCGGCAGCAGGCCGAGGGTGACCTCGGGCAGGCCGATCCGGCTGGCGGGGGTGTTCAGCGCGATCCGGTGGTGGCAGGCGAGGGCGATCTCCAGGCCGCCGCCGAGCGCGCTGCCGTTGACGGCGGCGACGACCGGCTTGCCGAGGGTCTCCAGCTTGCGCAGCGAGCGCTTGATCCGCATGGACTTCTCGAAGACGGCCTCGGCGTCCTCGGGGCGGGCGGCGGACAGCATCCGCAGGTCTCCCCCGGCGAAGAAGGTCTTCTTGCCGGAGGTGACCACCACGCCGCGCAACGCGTCGCCGAGGCCGGCCAGCCGCTCGACGGTGGCCTCGAAGTCGGCCGTGAAGGCCTCGTTCATGGTGTTGACGGACTGGGTGGGGTCGTCGAGGACGAGGGTGACCACGCCGTCCTGGTCCTGCTCCCAGCGGATGGTGGTGGTGTCGCTCATGGGTTCAAGGTCTCCAGGTCTACCGGGGGGAGAGGGGGATCAGACGCGCTCGACGATGGTGGCGACGCCCATGCCGCCGCCCACGCACAGGGTGATCAGGCCGTAGCGCAGCTCGCGCCGCTCCAGCTCGTCGACGACGGTGCCGAGCAGCATCGCGCCGGTCGCGCCGAGCGGGTGACCGAGCGCGATCGCGCCGCCGTTGACGTTCACCTGGTCGTGCCGGAAGCCGAGTTCGCCGATGAAGCGCAGGGCGACCGCCGCGAAGGCCTCGTTGATCTCGACCAGGTCGATGTCGGCGGCGGTGAGCCCGGCCTTGGCGAGGGCCTTGCGGGTGGCCGGGGCGGGGCCGGTCAGCATGATGGTCGGCTCGGAGCCGGACACGGCCGCGGAGACGATCCGGGCGCGCGGGCGCAGCCCGTACCGCTCGCCGACCTCGCGGTTGCCGATCGCGACGAGGGCGGCGCCGTCCACGATGCCGGAGGAGTTGCCCGCGTGGTGGACGTGGTCGATGGCCTCCACCCAGTGGTACTTCTGGAGGGCGACGGCGTCGAAGCCGCCGGCCTCGCCGATCGCGGCGAAGGAGGGCTTGAGGCCGGCCAGGGTCTCGACAGTGGTGCCGGGGCGGATGAACTCGTCGCGCTCCAGCACGACCAGGCCGTTGCGGTCGCGCACCGGGACGACCGAGCGGTCGAACAGGCCGTCCGCCTGCGCCTTGGCGGCGCGCGCCTGGGACTCGGCGGCGAAGGCGTCCACGTCGGTGCGGGAGAAGCCCCCGATGGTGGCGATGAGGTCGGCGCCGATGCCCTGCGGGGCGAAGTTGGTCTCGTACGAGGTCATCGGGTCGGCGAACCAGGCGCCGCCGTCGGAGGCCATCTTGACCCGGGACATCGACTCCACGCCGCCGGCCAGGATCAGGTCCTCCCAGCCCGAACGGACCTTGGCGGCGGCCAGGTTGACGGCCTCCAGGCCCGAGGCGCAGAAGCGGTTCTCCTGGACGCCGGCCACCGTGTCGGGCAGGCCGGCCGCGATGGCGGCGATCCGGGCGATGTCGGAGCCCTGGTCGCCGATCGGGCTGACCACGCCGAGCACGATGTCGTCGATCGCCGCCGGGTCCAACTCGGGGTAGCGGCGGCGGATCTCGTGGATCAGGCCGACGACCAGGTCGATCGGCTTGGTGCCGTGCAGCGAGCCGGTGGCCTTGCCGCGGCCGCGCGGGGTGCGGATCGCGTCGTAGACGTACGCTTCGGTGGTCACGATGGGGATGCCTTTCGGGGCAGGGGGGGGTTGGCGGAGGGGTCAGCCGAGGATGGAGCGGCCGACGATCTCCTTCATGATCTCGGTGGTGCCGCCGTAGATCGTCTGGATGCGACCGTCGGTGAACGCCCGGGCGACCGGGAACTCGCTCATGTACCCGTAGCCGCCGTGGAGTTGGAGGCAGCGGTCGGCCGTGCGCTTCTGCAGTTCGGTGGCCCACCACTTGGCCATCGAGGCGTCCGCCGGGGTGAGCGCGTAGCGGTTGTGCTCGGTGATGCAGCGGTCGACGAAGGTCCGGGTGATCGCGCACTCGGTGGCCAGTTCGGCGATCTCGAAGCGCACGTGCTGGAGCCTGGCCAGCGGCCGGCCGAAGGCCTCGCGCTGCTTGACGTAGTCGGTGGTGATCTCGACCAGGTACTCGGCGCCGGCGATCGCCGCGGCGGCGATGGTGAGCCGCTCCTGGGCGAGGTTCTGCATCAGGTGGACGAAGCCGCCGTTGAGCTCGCCGAGCAGGTTCTCCTTCGGCACCCGGACGTCCTCGAAGAACAACTCCGCGGTGTCCTGGGCCTTCTGGCCGATCTTGTCGAGGTTGCGGCCGCGCTCGAACCCGGGCGTCCCGCGCTCGACCACCAGCAGGCTCAGCCCGTGCGCACCGCCCTCCGGCGTGGTCCGGGCGACCACGACGACCAGGTCGGCCAGGATTCCGTTGGAGATGAAGGTCTTGGCGCCGTTCAGCACGAAGTGGTCACCCCGGTCCACCGCCTGGGTGCGGATGCCCTGGAGGTCGGAGCCGGTGCCGGGCTCGGTCATCGCGATCGCGGTGATCAGCTCACCGCTGCAGAAGCCGGGCAGCCAGCGCCGCTTCTGCTCCTCGGTGGCGAGCGAGGTGAGGTACGGGCCGATGATGTCGTTGTGCAACCCGATCGCCAGCCCGGACGCACCGGCCCGGGCGAACTCCTCGGCCAGCACGGCGGCGTAGCGGAAGTCGGGGGCGCCGCCGCCGCCGAACTCCTCGGGCACCGCGATGCCCAGCAGGCCCTGCCGGCCCGC
Organism: Kitasatospora sp. NPDC098652; assembly: GCF_044760155.1. Classification (NCBI taxonomy): domain Bacteria; kingdom Bacillati; phylum Actinomycetota; class Actinomycetes; order Kitasatosporales; family Streptomycetaceae; genus Kitasatospora; species Kitasatospora sp. NPDC098652. Next base: position 297,556 of record NZ_JBIWAQ010000006.1, on the reverse strand, counting down.
CGCCAGCCAGACCGAGCGGTCGACGATGCCGGCCTTCTCCCAGCGGTCGTAGTGCGGCAGCACCTCCTTGGCGAGGAAGGCCTTCACGGTGGCCCGGAAGTCCTCGTGCTGCTCGGTGAAGATCTCGCGCTGCAACGCTACTCCCCTTGTTCGGTCGCGGAGTTGAGAGGTTCGGTGGCACCGGCCGGCGGGTCGCACGGGTGCGCGGACGGCACGCGGTCGAGTGCCGGCACGCCCCAGTCCCGGGCCACCTCCGCGGTGTCCGCACCCGGCCGGGCCGGCGGGCGGCGCAGCGCCCCGGGGGTGACGGAGAACCGCGGGGCGGGGGCGGGCTGGGTGACGCCACCCGCCTCGACGTACGTGCCGCGCGCCGACAGATGCCCCTCGGCAGCAGCCTGACGCATCGTCAGCACCGGCTCCACGCAGGCGTCGGAGCCCGCGAAGACGGCCTCCCACTCGGCCCTGGTCCGGGTGGCGAAGCGGGCGGCGATCAGGGACCGCAGTTCGGGCCAGCGGGCGAGGTCGTACTGGCCGGGCGCGTCCGGGCCGAGTTCCAACAGGCGGACGAACTCCGCGTAGAACCGGGGCTCCAGGGCGCCCACCGCGAGGTGCCCGCCGTCGGCGGCCCGGTAGATCGCGTAGAACGGGGCACCGCCGTCCAGCAGGTTGACGCCCCGGCGGTCCTGCCAGTGGCCGGCCGCCAGCAGACCCCAGAGCATGCTGCCCAGGTGCGCCGCGCCGTCCACGATCGCGGCGTCCACCACCTGCCCGGCACCGGTGGCGCGGGCGTGGTGCAGCCCGGCGAGCAGGCCGACCACCAGGTAGAGCGAGCCGCCCGCGTAGTCGCCGAGCAGGTTCGCCGGGATCCCGGGCGGCGCGTCGGCCCCACCCTCCGCGGCGACCAGCCCGAGCACCCCGGCCACCGCCGCGTACCCGAGGTCGTGCCCGGCGGTGGCGGCCCGCGGCCCCTGCTGGCCCCACCCGGTCATCCGCCCGTACACCAGGGCCGGGTTGCGCGCCAGGCACACCCCGGGGCCCACCCCGAGCCGCTCCGCCACCCCCGGCCGGTAGCCCTCGATCAACAGGTCGGCCCGCTCGACCAGGTCCAGCACCAGGCCGGGCCCCTCCGGCGACTTGAGGTCCACCAGCACCGACCGCTTGTTCCGGTTGGTCACGTCGTACGCCGGGTCCGTCCCGAGCGGCGAGGGCTCCGGGCGGTCCACCCGCACCACGTCCGCCCCGAGGTCGCCCAACAGCATGGCCGCGAACGGCCCCGGCCCGATCCCGGCGAGCTCGACCACCCGAACACCCGCCAACGGGCCCGCACCGGCGGCCGGAGCGGTCACCGGACTGCTCGTCGGGCCGATTGCCGGGCTGCTCGTCGGGGCGGTCGCCGGACTGCTCGCCGAATTGCTCGCGTCACGCACTGGCCGCAGCCCCTCCGGGGTTTGACAGTAAAGCTGTAACACTCGCGATGATAGGGAAGCGACCCGCCGGTAACAAGCCCTCGCCCGCGCAGCCGCGTCGCCGATCCCCCGCCAATTCCCTCCTGACGAAACCTTGATGGAGCCGATCACGCCCGGTGCAACCGTCGGCACGGAGGGTGCGTCGGTGTACTGACGGAGCCGACCTGTACGGTCGTCATGCCGAAGGGGGTGCACGAACCCCCGCCGACCAGGGGAGGAACACGCAGACATGGGAAGCCCGTACTTCACCACCGGGCCGGTCGCCCCGGCCACGGACCCGATGCCGACCACCACGGCCAAGAAGTCGCCGTACGCCCCGCCGGCCCCGGCCGACGGCGGCAACGCCGTGCCACCCCTCCCCCTCATCCCGCCCGGCAAGGCCACCAGCCAGCTGGACACCCCGTACGAGCTCACCGCCTCCGCCGGAATGGCCCGCCAGATCGCCACCGACCTCGACGGCGCCAACAGCAAGGCCGGGCCCGGCGCGCACAGCCTCACCGAGTACGCGAGCACCGCGTCGACCAAGATCCGCGGCTTCTCCTTCGGCGGCGCCCTCACCGGCGCCACGGAGCGCTGGCTGAACCAGTGCAAGACCCTGCACGACAAGGTCAACAACGCGGCCACCAGCCTCGACCGCACCCGCGAGTACTACCACGGCAACGAGATCACCACTGTCGCCGACCTCCGCGCGGCCCGCCAGTAAGGACAGGGGAAACAGAGAGATGGTGTCCTTCAAGGAACTGCACGAGGCCGACTTCTCCGGGGTCTCCGACGCCGCCGAGGCGTGGGCCGGGGTCGCCAAGGCCCTCACCGCGCTGGACGGCCGGGTCACCAAGGACCTCACCAGCACCCCGCAGCGGGCTGGCTGGAAGGGCGAGGCCGCCGACGAGGCGACCAAGGTGATGCAGGGCATCGACGGCGACTTCAAGCAGGCCTCGGCCGTCGCCACCGCCCTCGCCGCGATCATGAAGACCGCCGCCGAGGACTTCACGGCCGCCCGCCGCGACCTCGACACGGCCCTCCACGACGCCCAGACCCAGGACCTGAGCGTCTCGGCGGACGGCACGGTCAGCTGGAGTCTGCCGAAGGAGGCGAGGAACGATCCCGACAGTGAGGTTCTCGCACGGGACATGGCCGCCAAGTCCAAGGCCATCTCGGAACGCCTGGCCAAGGCCGTCGAGAAGGCCACCGCCGCCGACCAGCGGGCCACGCTCCACCTCCAGAGCGACATCGGCACCAGCAACACCGCCTTCAACCCCGCCCCCGGCGGCACCGGCCCGATCGCCGACGCCAAGCGCGCCACCGACCTGATGTCGACGGCCGGCGGCCTGACCGGTGACCAGCTCAGGGAGCTGCAGACCCTGCTGGCCGCCAACGCGGAGAACAAGGACTTCGCCACGACGCTGCTCGGCGGCCTCAACTACGGCGGCAAGAAAGGCCCGGAGGCCTTCCTGGAGTACACCAAGATCTACGGCGACTTCGCCCACGGCAAGCACAACGCCCAGGGCTACCAGGACGTCTACGGCAACCTGTCGGTGCTGCTCGCCACCGCGACCCGCGACGGCGGCATGGGCAAGGACTGGGAGGCCGGCCTCTTCGCAGCCGCCCGCCGCCCCAGCGCCGGGGCAGTCGGGATGAACGACAACTACCCGGCCCTCACCGCCCTCATGGCGGCGAAGGGAACGTTCGACAAGGGCTTCGTCCGCAGGGTCGGAACCGATCTGCTCGACTACGAGGCCTCCACCAAGCTCAAGGGCGACGACCTCTGGGGTCCGCAGTTCTCCTACGACCCCCGCAACGCCGACCCGCTGGCTCCGCTCCTGAGGATGATGAAGGGCGACCGGGAGACCGTCCAGGCGTTCCTCGACCCCAGCGAGAACAAGAACCTCGTCCACCTGCTCAAGGACCGTGACTGGCTCGACCAGGACGAGGAGCGCAAGCTCCCCGCGGACGTCCTGGGCGACACCGCCCACAAGCTGTTCGCCGACATGCTGGAGGACGCCGCCACCAGCCACGGCCCCGACCGGAACCAGCACCCGGCCCCGCACGACCCGGTCAGCCAGCGGATCATGGACGAGACGGTCAAGACCCTCGGCGGCACCACCCCCGACGACCGGACCTCGGTGGCGGCGATCCTCCGCAAGCCGGTGGCCAGGATGTTCGCCGACTACGCCCCGGACATGTACCAGATCCTCGGCAACAACCTGCAGAGCCCGTCCGAGCCGAATGGGCTGACGGCCAAGGCGGAGCAACTCCTGCGCATGATCCGCGGCACCCTGGAGGACCCGGACACGTTCCAGATCATGCACAAGGCGCAGACCGAGGAGATCGCCCGCCGCCTCGACGCCTTCCGGCCCGAGGACTTCAAGCCCGATGCCACGGGACGTCCGGACCATGTCCTGTCCGCCTTCTCCGAGCAGTCCGCCAAGGTTCTCGGCGGGCTCGACGCGGCGTTCGTCAACGCGGCCACGGATCACGGGGACGCCGAGAAGGCCGGCATCGACTGGCAGCAGCGGATGCTCTACCACGCGATCGGAACACCCGTGAACCTCGCCCCGGACTTCCTGATGCCGGGGGTCTCGAAGGTGATCCCGCTGGGAGACGCGGCACAGCGCCTCGTCGACGTCGGGACCGCCGCGTGGGCAGAGCAGGCCAAGGCCCCGATCGACAGCGCCACCTCTGCCAGCGTGAGCGACCGCTACTCGGCGGGGCGCTCCGAGCTGGACGCGATGCTCGTGGGCAAGGCGAGCCAGTACGGCATCGATCCCAAGGACGCGGCCCGCGCCGGCACGGTGACGAACCATCTGCTGCTCGACGCCGGGCCCTTCTACGACAACGGGATCAACACCGCCTACCACGCTGCCTTCGGCAAGGGGTGACCGTGGCGATCAACCACGACCGGAACACCGACGCCCCCACCGAGCCGCGCCCCCGGCGACTGCGGGCCGCCGCCATCGCGACGGTCGCACTGGCGGCGTTGGCCGGCGGGACGGCACTTCTGACGGACAACCTGACCAACGCCTTCGGCCCCGACAGCGTGTGCGGTGGTGCGGTGAGCGCGGAGGCGGTGAACGACGCCCTCGGATGGGGCAAGGTCAGCGACACCATGTACGGCGACGGAAAGACCTTGAAGGCCGACGGCTCGTCCTGTGTGGCGAAGGTGAGCAGGGGGATCTTCGGAGACGACCGGTTCGTCGCCGTCGACCTCCGCAAGAGCTTGAACCTCACCCCGTTCGCGGTCGACGCGGAGTCGCAGTTGTTCGCCGCATCGGCGAACGGCGGCTCGGCCGGCGCTGTGCGCGATTCGTCCTTCGCCTACGCGCTGTTCCCGGCGGACTGCGACAGCGGGCAGCAGGCGACGGCCAAATCCCGTTCCTCCGACGCCCCGGGGCTCGCCAGGCTCGCCGTCTCGGTGGCCAACCGCGCTGCGGAACAACAGGGTTGTGGCAAGGAGCGGCTCCCCGCACCGCACAAACTGACCGCGGCGGGCACGGACCGTGCGCTCGACCGCAACGCCGTCTGCGGCCTGCCGGGACTCACCATGCCCGACACGCCCGGTGGCCCCGCCTACCGGGCGACCGTGACGCCCGGAACCGACCCGCTGTGGAGCTGCCGCATCCACTCGGACACGGACCCCAGGTCCTCGATCACCTTCACGATCGGCACCGATCCCAGACTCGTGGCGTCACCGACCGGCGACCCCGGGCCCACACTCGGCCGAGCTCAGGAAGTGGGAACGTTCGAGGCGGTGACAACCTGCCAGGGACGCCCCACCCGCTTCCGGTTCACACCGGATGGTCTCTGGGATCTCGTCCCGGACGGTACTGCGACCTGGAAGCAGTTCCTCACCGCCGGGGGCAAGGCGATCGGGTGTGAGCCGATCCTGTAGGAAATGGACGGGCGGGTGTCGGCGTAATGGTCTATCGTGCCGTTGGACCATTACGAACGACAGGGGAACCGCCATGACCACCACCGATCTGCCCGCCGATGCCCGGACGGTCGTCGCCGTGTCCGAGCGGTTGGTGTTGAGCCGGCCGCAGGAGGGGGACGCGGAGGCGATGTTCGCGATCCACGGGGATCCGGAGACCAACCGGTACAACCCGCACGGGCCGCAGCGGGATCTCGCGGCGGCGCGGGAGCAGTTGGCCGGGTTCGTGGCGGACTGGCCGCGGGACGGGGTGGGGTACTGCATGGTGGCGACCCGGGCGGAGCCGGAGGTGGTGATCGGGGTCGCCGGGCTGTTCCTGCACTCGCTCGACGGGGAGCCGGTGTTCAACCTGTACTACCGGTTCCGGCCGTCGGCGTGGGGCAAGGGGTACGCGGCGGAGGCGTGCCGGGCGGCGATGGCGGAGGCGCTGCCGCGATTCCCCGGGGTCCCGGTGACGGCGCTGATCAGGGCGGACAACCTGCCGTCGCGCCGGCTGGCCGAGCGGCTCGGGCTGATGCCGGACCCGGACGGGCGCGTGGACCAGGAGGACCGGCTGATCCACCGGATGGCCTAGGAGCTGTCCGGTCGATCATGTGACTGTCGGCTGGTCGGATCGTTGTTCCGTACATGGGGCGGGGAGAACGCGGCGATCTGTCGGATGTGGAATGGGAGCGGCTGCGGCCGTTCTTGCCGGTGAGCAACGGTCGGTGCGGGCGGTGGCGTGATCATCGGCAGGTGATCGACGGGATTCTGCACCGGGTGAGAACCGGGGTGCACTGGCGTGATCTACCGGAGCGGTTCGGGCCGTGGAAGACCGTTTATGAGCGCCATCGCTTGTGGTCGGCGGACGGCACCGGAAGCGGTTGCTGCAGCAGGTCCAGGCCGCGGCCGACGCGGCGGGCGAGATCGACTGGGACATCTCGGTGGACTCCACCATCGTCCGCGCGCACCAGCACGCGGCTGGCGCCCGCACCGACCCACCGCCGGCTCCCACCACCCCAAAGGGGGACGAGGGACTGGAACATCAGGACGAAACTCCGTGGCAGAGGCTTGTCGGCCGGCTGGCGGAGGTGGCGCGGGAGGCGAGGGCCTGGGCCGCTCGCGCGGAGGCTTCACCAGCAAAATCCACCTGAGCGCGGACGGCCTCTGTCGCCCGCTGTCCCTGATCGTCACGCCGGGGCAGCGGGCCGACTGCACCCAGTTCGTGCCAGTGCTGGAGAAGATCCGGGTCCCCCGGCTCGGTGCAGGCAGGCCCCGCAAGAAGCCCGACAGTGTTGTGGCCGACAAGGCCTACAGCAACGGCCCTTGCCGTCAGTACCTGCGGCGCCGCAGCATCCGACACACGATCCCGGAGAAGGCCGACAGCCAGGCCGCCCGCCTGCGCAAAGGATCGCGAGGCGGACGGCCACCGGGCTTCGACGAGGAGCGGTACAAAAGGCGCAACACCGTCGAGCGGGCCATCAACAAGCTGAAGAACTCCCGCGCCGTCGCGACTCGCTATGACAAGCGTGGCTACGTGTTCCTCGGCACGGTCACTGCGGCCGCGCTCGTCATCTGGCTGCGGTCCTGACGAGCACCGAGCCTGGTCACCATCCCGGATCGGCGGGGCGCTGGTGCCCGCACGGCACGAGGCTGCCGTTCTTGTCGACGACCTCAGCGTCGTTGGCCGAGTTCACCCACACCGTGATGCCCTGGGCATGGACAACGACGTTGAACGGTGACTCCTCGGGTTCCAGTTCCGTCACCACAGTGAACTCCTCACCGGGGCGCATCCAGTGATCAGTTCCCCAGGGCTCCACCCACAGGCAGAGCATGCTCTCGGTCTCGTTGCTCACGCTGGTCTTCGACACCCCGGAACCCTAACGAGCAGCATGATCGGCCGGACAGCTCCTAGCTTGGGGCCCGTCTTCGAACTCCCGCCTGCGGGGCGGCGTTGGGAGTTTGAAGACGGGCCCCAGGACCGGAAGATCCCCCGCCGGGGGGAGGGGGATCGCACCCCGGGCCGAGGCCGGGGCCCGGGGTGCGGCGGCAGCGTAGGGGGCATGAGGCACAAGGAAGACATGGTGCGGGGGGCGGCGGCCGGGATCGCGATGGCCGCCACGGTGCCCTATCTGACGCTGAAACTGCTGTGGCTGTCCGGCTCCCACGTGGGCGCGCGGGACGGGAAGGCGCTGGACGGCCTGTGGACGCTCAACCTCCTCACCTTCGGCATGGACGTGATCGCGCTGCTGCTCGCGCTCGCCTTCGTCCGGCCGTGGGGGCGGCGGGCCCCGGCCGCGCTGGTGGCGTTCCCGATGTGGGTGGCGACCGGCCTGCTGGGGACGATCCTGGTGGTCGTCCCGCTGGACCTGCTCGGCTCGCTGGTGTTCGGGGCGGAGCACCGAACCGCGGCGCAGCAGGCCGACGACGGTCTGGCGGGGTGGGTGTACGCCCTGGTCTACGGGGGCTTCGGGATGCAGGGCGCCGCCCTGTTCACCGCGTTCGCGCTCTACGCCCGCCGACGCTGGACGGGCCTGCTCCACGACCGGATCGGCGACCTGCCCGACTCCCCCACCCGCACTGTGCAGCGGGCCTTCGCCACGGTGGCCGCGCTGGTCGCGCTGGGGGTCGCGACGGCCCGGGCGTACTGGGCGGCGGGTGGGCGGGTGGGCCTGCCGCTGCGGATGGCCGAGGAGTACGGCCGGTCGATGGCGACGATGGACGCGGCGACCGCCGTGACCGCCGTCGCCGCGGCACTGGCCCTGCTGGTGCTGGTCTTCCGGATCGGGCCGCGACGGCGGCTGCGGGTACCGCTGTTGGTGGCCTGGACCGGCGCGGGCTCGCTGTTCGGCTGGGGCGGCTTCCTGCTGGTGGCGTTCGGGACCTCGACGACGGTGCCGGACCTGTCACGGGCCGTGCCGGGGTTCATGGCCCTGGTGGAGGCCGGGCAGTTCACGGCCGGGGCCCTGATGCTGGCCGTGGGCTCGGTGGCCCTGACCGAACGGGGGGCCGGCGCCGGCAGGTTGGCCGGGCCCCGCAGCGCTGACGGCCCCGGCGGCACGGACAGCCCCCGCAGCGCCGACGGCCCCGGCGGCACTGACGTAAAGTCGCCCGGGTGAGTACGGGGGGCGGCCGGATCCGGCGGGCGGGCGAGGTGTTGTTCGGGCGGCGGGCCCGACTGCGCTGGGTGCACCTGGTGCTGGGCGGCGCGCTGCTGATGCCCTACTACCTGTTGTCGACGGTGGGACTCGGAGCGCTCAACCCGAACCAGGGGCACGCCCGCCAACTCCTTTTGCAGATCCTGTCGTTGTTCACCTCGCTGCCGATGGCTGCGGTGACCGCACTGGTGCCGACCGTCCGCGGGCTGGAGGGCGCGGCCGCCCGGGCGCTGTGCGCGGTGGCCCGGCCGGAGGAACTGGCCACCGGGCCGTCCCGGTCCTGGGCCGCCCGGTGGCGGACCGCCGCGTTCTTCGGGCTGCACCTGTTCACCGGCGGGGTGGTCGCCGGGATGACGCTGGCCGGGACGCCCTTCGCGGTGGTGCTGATGTTCGGCCTCGTCGGGTCCAGGGATTTCGCCGGCTACTGGACGGACCGCTTCCCCGGCTGGATGCTCACCGGCCCCGCGCTGGGCCTGGCCGTGCTGCTGCTGATCGTCGTCAGCAACGCCGGCTGCGGTGCGCTGCTGGCCCGTTGGGCGCCCAGGCTGCTCGGCCCCACCCCGGAGGAGCGGCTTGCCGCCGCTGAACGGCGGGCCACCGTGCTCGCCCAGCGCAACCGGCTGGCCCGGGAACTGCACGACTCGGTCGGGCACGCGCTCAGCGCGGTCGGCATCCAGGCCTCCGCGGCCGCCCGGGTGCTGCGCACCGACCCGGACTTCGCCGCGGAGGCGCTGCGCGCGATCGAGGAGACCGCGCGCGGGGCCGTCGCCGAACTGGACACCGTGCTGGGGCTGTTGCGCGAGGAGGAGGACGGCGGCGCCGGACCGGCCGGGCCCACGCTGGCCGGGCTGGACGACCTGCTGCGCCAACTCGCCCGCACCGGCGTGACGGTGGACGCCGAGCTGGCGCCCGGCCTGGGCGCGCTGCCCGCCGAGGTCTCCCGCGAGGCGTACCGGATCGTCCAGGAGGGCCTGACCAATGTGCTCCGGCACGCCGGGGCCGCCCCGGCGGGGCTGCGGGTCGCGCTGGACGCGGGCCGGCTGGAGATCGAACTGACCAACCCGCTGGGCCCGGCCCGCCCGAGCCGCCCCGGCGGCGGGCGCGGGCTGCGCGGGATCGGGGAACGGGCGACGGCCCTGCGCGGCGGGAGCGCCGTGGGGCCGAGCGAGGACGGGACGACGTGGCGGCTGGCCGTGTGGCTGCCGCTGGGAGGGACTGGGGGATGAACGACGGCAACGGCGCGGGGGACGGGCCCGTCCGCGTGGTGATCGCGGACGACGAGCGCCTGGTCCGGATGGGCCTGCGGGTGGTGATCGACGCCGAACCGGACCTCTCCGTGGTCGGCGAGGCCGCCGACGGCGCCGAGGTCGTGCCGCTGGTGCGCGAACTGCGCCCGGACGTGGTGCTGATGGACGTCCGGATGCCCGGCATCGACGGGATCCGGGCCACCGAGCAGCTGGTCGGCGGGATGGCTGAGCCGCCGCGGATCCTGGTGGTCACCACCTTCGAGCACGACGACCACGTGTACGACGCGCTGCGCGCGGGCGCGGCCGGCTTCCTGTTGAAGCGGGCCCGGGCCGAGGAGATGGTGCAGGCGGTGCGACTGGTCGCGCGCGGGGACTCGCTGCTGTTCCCGGCGGCGGTGCGCGAACTCGCGCTGCGGCACGGCGCGGACGGCCGGCGGGGGGCCGCCGCGGACCGGGGGCCGATCGGGCGGCTGACCGAACGGGAGGGCCAGGTGCTGCGGTTGATGGCCACCGGGCTCAACAACGCGGAGATCGCCCGGCAGTTGGTGGTGAGCCAGGAGACGGTGAAGACCCACGTCGGCAGCGTGCTGGCCAAGCTGGGCGCCCGGGACCGCACCCAGGCCGTGATCGCGGCCTACGAGTCGGGCTTCGTCCTGCCGGGGTGAGGGACCGCGGGGGGCACGGCCCGGGCGGGTGGCAGCCGGGGCGGGTGGCAGCCGGGGACGCCTGTGCGCGACGGATTTTCCACCCGCCGTCAAAAGGGTTTGCCGTCCATCCCTCCCGAGGCGGTTCGCCCGGGCGTGCGAGTGCGCCCGGAGGAGGGGACGGGAGCGGCGCGTCGGATGACGCCCGGGCGGTGCGGGCGACCGTAGCGTCGTGGGCACGGCGGCGGAGGGGTTCCGCGGGGGAGGCCGGCCACTCGGCGGAGGCCGAAAATGAAGCAGAGTCGGCGGAGGCCGAAAATGAAGCAGCGCGGGCAGCGGCCGGACATGAAGCAGAGCCGGCAAGGGCTGGACCTGAGGTACGGGAAGGTCGGCCGGGCGGCGGCCACCACGACGGCACTGGCGACGACGGTGGTGCTCGCGACGGCGCTCGCGACAGTGATCGGGCCGACGGCCGGGACGGCAGCGGCCGCGGCCGAGGGGCGGCCGGGGAGTCCGCTGACCGGCGTCTGGCGGATGGACGGCTACGGCACGGTGGTCGCCGTCGACGGGGGCCGGCTGACCACCTACGACGTGACCGCGCACAGCTGCGTGCCCGGCTGGATCACCGCGACGCAGGCCGGCTCGCCCGGACCGGACGGCACCGTCCGCTACGTCATGGGCACCAACGCGGTGACCCTCACCCCGAAGGGCCGCGACCGGCTGGTCGACCGTGAGGAGGGCGGGGTCGGCACCAAGGACATGTACCGGATCCCCGCGCTGCCGGCGCTGTGCACCACCCCGGCACCGAACGACCCGCTCGCGGTCTTCGACCGGTTCTGGGAGGACTTCGCGGAGAACTACCCCTTCTTCGCGGCCAAGGGGATCGACTGGCACGCCGTCCGGGACGAGCAGCGGCGAAGGATCACGCCGACGACGACCGCCGACCAGTTGCAGGAGGTGTTCGTCGACATGCTGCGGCCGCTCGGCGACGCCCACACCGGGCTGGCACGGATCGTCGACGGGCAGCCGACACCGGCGTTCGGCGGGCGGCGGCCCGGCTCGACGGTGCGCACCAAGGAGCTGACCACCCGGGCCGGGGAGGCCGTCGCCGCCCAGCTCACCGGCCCGGAGCAACTCTTCGCCGGTGGGAAGCTCGGGGTGGGCCGGCTTCCCGACGGTGTCGGCTACCTGCGGGTCGGCAGCTTCGACGGCTACACCGACGGCGACTACCGCAGCCAGGTCGCCGAGTTGGACAGGGCGCTGGACGCCCTGCTCACCGACCCGGACGGGCTCACCGGGCTGGTGCTCGACGTCCGGCTGAACGGCGGCGGCTCGGACGCGCTGGGGCTGCACATCGCCGCCCGGCTCACCGACCGCCCGTACCTCGCCTACCGGAAGGTGGCGCGGAACGACCCGGCCGACCCGACGAAGTTCACCCGGCCCGTGCCCGTCCCCGTGGAGCCCTCGGACGGCGAGCACTTCACCGGGCCGGTGGCCCTGCTCACCTCCTCGATCTCGGCCAGCGCGGCGGAGACCTTCGCCCAGGCGCTGATGGGCCGCTCCCCGCACGTGACCCGGATCGGCGAGAACACCCAGGGCGTCTTCTCGGACGTCCTGATCAAGCCGCTCTCACCGGACTTCGCGGTCGTCCTGCCGAACGAGAAGTACCTCACCCGCAGCGGCGGCACCTTCGACGGCCCGGGCATCGCGCCGGACCTCCGGACCCCGGTGTACAGCCCCGAGGAGCTGGCCGCGCTCAAGGACTCCGCCCTGAGCACGGCCCGCCGGGTGCTCGCCGAGGACGCCCGAGGCGACCAGGGCGACCAGGGCGACCAGGACCGCCAGCGGCAGCACCAGCCGCGCCAGTAGCCAGTAGCCGTACCAGTAGCAGTAGCCGTCGCAGTAGCAGTAGCCGCTACATCGGATCCACCGCCCTCAGTTCGCCGTCCAGCTCCAGCCACCTGGTCAGCCCCAGGCCGCGCAGGAAGGGCAGGTCGTGGCTGACCACGATCAGCGCGCCCCGGTAGGCGGCCAGCGCCTGGGTGAGCTGGCGGACGCTGGCGAGGTCCAGGTTGTTGGTCGGCTCGTCGAGCAGCAGCAGCTGCGGCGGCGGGTCGGCCAGCAGCAGGGCGGCCAGTGTCGCCCGGAAGCGCTCGCCACCGGACAGCGTGCCGACCGGCTGCTCGGCCCGGGCGCCCCGGAACAGGAAGCGGGCCAGCCGGGCACGGATCGCGTTGTCCCCGGCGGCGGGGGCGAACCGCTTGACGTTCTCCACGACGGTGAGGGCGTCGTCCAGCAGGTCGAGCCGCTGCGGCAGGTGGCGCAGCCCCTCCGGGGTGGTGATCTGCCCCTCCAGCGGGGAGAGTTCGCCCGCGATGGTGCGCAGCAGCGTGGTCTTGCCGGAGCCGTTGCGCCCGACCAGGGCGATCCGCTCGGGGCCGCGCAGGTCGAGGTCGACGGTGGCGCCGAAGGGCAGCCGGACCTTCTGCAGGGTGAGCACGGTGCGCCCGGCCGGCACCTCGGTGCGCGGCAGGTCGATCCGGATCTCGGCGTCGTCGCGCACCGCCTCCTCGGCGGCGGTCAGCCGCGCCCTGGCCTCCTCCAGTCGTTCGGCGTGCATGCCGGTGAGCCGGCCGGCCGTCTCCTGGCCCTTGCGTTTGAGCATCCCGGCGAAGATGTGCGGGTCGTTGCGGGTGACCGAGCGCTTCTTGCCGTAGCTGGCGCTGCGGTCCAGCCTGGTCCGGGCCTCGGCCAAGTCCCGCTTCTGGCGCTGGACGTCGGCCTCGGCGTTGCGCAGCAGTCGCTCGGCCGTCTCCTGCTGGGCCGCGAGGGTGCGCTCGTAGTCGTCGTAGTTGCCGCCGTACCACGTCACCCCGCCGTCCCGGAGGTCGGCGATCTGGTCGACGTGCCGGAGCAGTTCGCGGTCGTGGCTGACGATCACCATGGCGCCCTGCCAGCCGGCCACCGTCTCGTAGAGCCGCTCACGGGCGGCCCGGTCGAGGTTGTTGGTGGGCTCGTCCAGCAGCAGCACGTCGGGGCGGCGCAGCAGCAGGGCGGCCAGTCGCAGCAACACCGCCTCACCGCCGGAGAGTTCGCCGGTGGTGCGGTCGAGGCCGAGGCGGCGCAGGCCGAGCTTGTCGAGGGTGGCGCGGGCGCGCTCCTCGACGTCCCAGTCGTCGCCGACGGCGTCGAAGTGCCGCTGGTCGGTGTCGCCCGACTCGATGGCGTGCAGGGCCTCGCGGGCGGCCCGGATGCCGAGCGCCTCGTCGACCCGCAGGCCGGTGTCGAGGGTGAGGCCCTGCGGCAGGTGGCCGAGTTCGCCCTCGACCCGGACGGTGCCGCCGGTGGGGGTGAGTTCGCCGGCGATCAGCCGCAGCAGGGTGGACTTGCCGGCCCCGTTGAGGCCGATGAGTCCGGTGCGGCCGGGGCCGACGGCGAGGTGGAAGCCGTCCAGGACGGGTTTGCCGTCGGGCCACTCGAACGCGAGGTCGGTGCAGAGGACGGCGGTGGTGGGTTGTGCCATGCAAGGCCTCCCGGGTGGTTGCTGAAGGGGTGACGAGCAACACGGGGAGACACCGCGGGTGCGGAACCGGGACGGCCGGAGAACAGGACGGCGCGATGACGCGCCAGGGGGCCGTGACTGAGGTCGCACACTCGCACACCACGCGGCAAGGGCTACGGCTGCGGCCGCGAGAACGAAAGCGGCAACGGCAACGGCAGCGGGGCCTGCGTGGCGGGGGCGGTGTCCCGGGACCTCAGTAGAGCAACGGCCTTCTCCTTGTCTGGCGGATGACGCGAACCACGCTAGGAGCCCCGACGGACGCGTGCAACCGATTTATCCGGCGGCTCGATCCGGCCGCCGCAACGCCCGGGCGAATTCGGCCACGGCAAAGCCCCCGTGCCGATCCGGTGCCGATCCGGTGACAGCCTCGTACCGGCCGGGGGCACCTGTAAGGAGTTCCTTATCCGCATGGCAGACTCCTCACCTGCCATACCTGCGGCCCCAGCCGGCCGTACCCGAGGACCGGGCCGTATGGCGGTAGTCAACAGGGGGATTTGAACTCATGTCACCGATATCCCGGCCGAGCCGTGCCGTCCTCGGCGCCTCCGTCGCCGCGCTGACCATGGTGGTCGCCACCGGCTGCGGCCCGGACAACAGCGACCCGGCCGGCGCCCAGACCTCCGCGCCGTCGGTCGCGGCCAGCACCTCCGGGAAGCCGGGCGCGGCTCCGATCAAGCTGCCGACGGTCCAGGAGCTGAAGACCTGGAAGCTCGAGGACTGGGACAAGTGGGCCCAGGCCAACGTGATCACCCCGGCGACCAAGGGCTACTGGACCCTGCAGAAGCTGCTGAACGCCAAGCCGAAGCCGCTGCCGCAGGCGCCGGCCCAGCCCACCGGGCAGCCGACGGGCGCCGCCCCGGCCCAGCCGACGAGCGCGGCCCCGGCCCAGCCCACCGCCGCCCAGCCGCCGACCGGTCCGGACCAGCTGCCCTCGGTCGTCGCCGCCAAGCCCGTGGCGCACCCGTTCCCGAAGAACATGCACGTCAACGGCAAGATCTTCTTCAAGGACGGCAACGAGGACTACGTCTGCTCCGGCACCGTCGTCTCCGACCCGGCCAACCCGGGCAAGAGCAACCTGGTGTGGACCGCCAGCCACTGCCTGCACGGCGGCAAGGGCAACAAGTACTACACCGACATCACCTTCGCCCCGGCCTTCAACAGCAACGGCGTGCTGAGCAACGGCAACAAGCAGAAGTCCAAGCTGGACGACGCCGAGCCGTACGGCGAGTGGGGCGCGACCGCCGGCATGGTCTCCCCGCAGTGGACCCAGGAGGCCGACCCGGAGAAGGGCGGTCCGTGGAGCCAGTACGACTTCGGCATCATCAAGGTCGCCAACCCGGACCCGAACGGCAAGTCGCTGGAGGAGACCGTCGGCGGCTCCGTGCCGCTGTGGTTCAACGCCCCGCGCGACCAGCTCGCCTCCGTCGCCAACTACGGCTTCCCGGAGGGCAAGCCCTTCGACGGCGTCGAGCTGGAGCACTGCGACGGCGGCAAGCCGGCCGCGAAGCCCGGTGACCCGAGCCGCCCGGCGATGCTGATGATCGGCTGCAACATGACCGGCGGCAGCAGCGGCGGCGGCTGGTACACCACCAAGGACGGCAAGCCGGCCCTGGTCAGCGACACCTCCGTCGGCAACGGCGCCAACACCTACGAGGCGGGCCCCTACCTGGAGGACGTCGCGGCGCACATGTTCGACTACTTCTCCAAGAAGGCCAAGTGACCGTTCTCCGAGAAGGCCGGTGACCGAGGGCTGAGACCCGCCCCGGTCCCGTGCGGGGCCGCGACTGCCGGAGCGCAGTCGCGGCCCCGCCGGCTTTTCCGGCTCGGGGCCCGCTCCTCCTACAATCGGCTCCATCATGAGCGCGACACTCGTAGTCAAGGACCTCGCCGCCGGTCACGGCGAACGCACCCTCTTCTCCGGCCTGGACCTGGTCGTCGCCCCGGGGGACGTGATCGGCCTGGTCGGCGTGAACGGCGCCGGCAAGTCGACCCTGCTGCGGCTGCTGGCCGGCCTGGACACCCCCGAGGGCGGCTCGCTGCGGCTCAGCCCGGCCAGCGCCAACGTCGGCCACCTGCCGCAGGAGCCGGAGCGCCGCGAGGGCGAGTCGGTGCGCGACTTCCTGGCCCGGCGCACCGGCGTGGCGGCCGCCCAGGCCGAGCTGGACGAGGCCACCGAGGGCCTGGTCGAGGGCCGCCCGGGCGCCGACGACGCGTACGCGACGAGCCTGGACCGCTGGCTGGACCTCGGCGGTGCCGACCTGGACGAGCGGGCCGAGGAGGTGGCCGACTCGCTCGGCCTCAAGGTCTCCCTCGACCTGCCGATGACGGCGCTCTCCGGCGGCCAGGCGGCCCGCGCGGGCCTGGCCTCGCTGCTGCTCTCCCGCTACGACGTGTTCCTGCTGGACGAGCCCACCAACGACCTCGACCTGGACGGCCTGGAGCGGCTGGAGTCCTTCGTCAAGGGCCTGCGCGCCGGCACCGTGCTGATCAGCCACGACCGCGAGTTCCTGGCCCGCACCGTGACCAAGGTGCTGGAGCTGGACCTGCACCAGCAGCAGGTCAACCTGTACGGCGGCGGCTACGAGGCGTACCTGGAGGAGCGGGCGGTGGCCCGCCGGCACGCCCGCGAGGAGTACGAGGACTACGCCGACACCAAGGCCTCGCTGGAGGCCCGGGCGCAGATGCAGCGCAACTGGATGGAGCACGGCGTCCGCAACGCCCGCCGCAAGGGTGGCGACAACGACAAGAACGCCAAGGCGAAGCGCACCGAGTCCACCGAGAAGCAGGCCTCCAAGGCCCGGCAGACCCAGCGGATGATCGAGCGGCTGGACGTGGTCGAGGAGCCGCGCAAGGAGTGGGAGCTGCGGATGGAGATCGCCACCGCGCCGCGCTCCGGCTCGGTGGTGGCCACCCTGCGCGCGGCCGCCGTCAAGCGCGGCGACTTCGCCTTCGGCCCGGTGGACCTGCAGATCGACTGGGCCGACCGGGTCGCCATCACCGGGGCCAACGGCGCGGGCAAGTCCACCCTGCTGGCGGCCCTGCTCGGCCGGCTCGAACTCGACTCCGGCAGTGCCGTGCTGGGCTCCGGCGTGGTGGTCGGCGAGGTGGACCAGGCGCGCGGGCACATCTTCACGAACAGGCACAGGCTGGGCGGGGAGCCACTGGCGGACGCCTTCGCGGCCGCCGTACCGGAGCTCACCGAGGAGGAGGTGCGCACCCTGCTGGCCAAGTTCGGCCTCAAGGCGGTGCACGTGCTGCGCCCGGCGAGCACCCTCTCCCCCGGCGAGCGCACCCGGGCCGCGCTGGCGCTGCTGCAGGCCCGCGGGGTCAACCTGCTGGTGCTGGACGAGCCCACCAACCACCTGGACCTGCCGGCGATCGAGCAGCTGGAGTCCGCGCTCGCCTCGTACACCGGCACCCTGCTGCTGGTCACCCACGACCGGCGGATGCTGGACACGGTGGCGGTGAACCGGCGGATCGAGGTCCGGGACGGCCGGGTGCACGAGCTGTAGGTCCGTCGAAGCGCAGTCGGCCGCTCCGGGAATTGGTCTCTACCTCTTCCCGGAGCGGCCGTCATGTGCTGTGCTGTCGGCCATGGTTGACAGCACAGTGGCAGGGACGCCCCACCCGACCGTCCCGCTCACCCCGATGACGGTGCCGGCCCACCAGGCCGAGGCCCGCAGCAAGGCCTTCCACGACGTGATGGCGCAGCGCCGGACCGTCCGCGACTACTCCACCGAACCGATCCCGGACGGGGTGGTCGAGTGGGCCGTCCGCACCGCGAGCACCGCGCCCAGCGGCGCCCACGTCCAGCCCTGGCGCTTCGTGGTGATCACCGACCCGGAGCGCAAGCGGCTGCTGCGCGAGGCGGCCGAGGCGGAGGAGCGCGAGTTCTACGGCCACCGGGCGTCCGAGGAGTGGCTGGCCGCGTTGGCGCCGATCGGCACCGACTGGCACAAGCCGTTCCTGGAGGACGCGCCGGCCGTGATCGTGGTCTTCGAGGTGCACAAGGGCCCCAACTCGCCGCGCCCGTACTACACCAAGGAGTCGGTGGGGATCGCGGTCGGACTGCTGCTGGCCTCGCTGCACCAGGCCGGGCTGGCCACGCTGACCCACACACCGAGCCCGATGCGCTTCCTCAACGAGGTGTGCGGGCGCCCGGCGGAGGAGCGGGCCGCGTACGTGATTCCGGTGGGCTACCCCGCCGAGGGGGCGCGGGTGCCGGACCTGCGGCGCAAGGAGCTGGACGAGGTGATGATCCGGCTTTGACGCGCCGGGCGGCGCGCCCGCGGGACGCGCCCCTAAGCGCACGGCGGGGCGCGTCCGAAGCGCGTCGCCCGCCCCCGCCGGTCGGCGGGACGGGATGCGCCCCCGTCCGGATGTGGCAGGTCCGGGCCAAGGACATAATCGCCGCCATGAGCCCCGCACTGCCGCAGTCCTGCGAGCCCGCCCGGGCGGCACCCGAGGTGACCACCGGACGGCCGCCCGAACTGCTGCGGCTGCCCGGCGGCCTCTCCCTGCACCGCCGCCGCAGCGCCCACGCACCGGCGCTGCACCGGGCCGTCCGGGCCAACCTGGAGCACCTGCGGCCCTGGCTGGACTGGGCGGCCGAGGTCCCCACCCGGGCCCGGACCGCCGAACGGACCAGGGCCGGCACCGCCGCCTGGGAGGCCGGGACGGACTTCATGTACCTCGCCGAGCTGGACGAGGCCCCCGGCCGGGTGGTCGCCGCCCTCGGACTGCACGCCCGGATCGGCCCGGGCGCGCTGGAGATCGGCTACTGGGTCGCGGCCCGGCACGTCGGCCGCGGCATCGCCACCGCCGCGGCCGGGGCACTGACCGAGGCCGCGCTGGCGCTGCCCGGGATCGTCCGGGTGGAGATCCGCTGCGACCGGGCGAACGCCGCCAGCGCGGCCGTCCCGCGCAAGCTCGGCTACCGGCTGGACCGGGTCGCCCAGGCCGCCGTCCGGGCTCCGGGCGAGACCGGACGGCAGCTGGTCTGGGTCATGGAGCGGTGACCCGGAGGCGGTGACGCCCCGCGCGCGGTGGCGGTGAGGCCCGGGGCGCTCAGTAGCGCCCGCCCTCCGGGGCCGGCAGCGCGTCCAGCTCGGCCAGGTCGGCCGCCGAGAGCTCGAGCGCGGCCGCGCCCACGTTGTCCTCCAGGTAGCGCGGCGTCTTGGTGCCCGGGATCGGGAGGACGTACCGGCCCTGCGCCAGCACCCAGGCCAGCGCGACCCGCGCCGGGGTGGTGCCGAGCCGCTCGGCGACCTCCCGGACCCTGCCGACCAGCGCCAGGTTGGCCTTGAGCGCGTCCTGCTGGAAGCGCGGCAGGCGGCGGCGGAGGTCGTCCTCGGGCAGCTCGTCGAAGGAGGAGATGCTGCCGGTCAGGAAGCCCCGGCCGAGCGGCGAGAAGGGGAGGAAGGCGATGCCCTGCTCCTCGGTGTACGGCAGCACCTCGGCCAGTACGTCCCTGGTCCACAGCGACAGTTCGGACTGCACGGAGGCCACCGGGTGCACCGCCTGGGCGCGCCGGATCTCCTCGACGCCGACCTCGGAGAGCCCGATCCGGCGGGCCTTGCCGGCCTGGACGGCCTCGGCGAGCGCGCCCCAGGTCTCCTCGATCGGGACGGCCGGGTCGACCCGGTGCAGCTGGTACAGGTCGACGTGGTCGGTGCCGAGCCGGCGCAGGCTGTCGTCGATCGAGCGTCGCACGTGCTCGGGCCGGCCGTCGCGCACGTCCGGGCCGCCGCCGCCCGGGACGATGCCCACCTTGGTGGCGAGGAAGGCGCGCTCGCGGTGCGGGCCGGCCAGGGCGGCGCCGACCACCTCCTCGTTGCTGTACGGGCCGTAGACGTCGGCGGTGTCGATCAGGGTGACGCCCAGGTCGAGCGCCTGGTGGATGACCCGGACGGACTTCTCGTCGTCCCGGCTCCGGACGTCGTAGGCGTGGGTCATCCCCATGCAGCCGAGGCCGATCACGCCGACCTCCGGGCCGCCGCTGCCGAACGAGACGCTGCGCATGACGGTGCTCCGATCTGTGGTTCCGCTGAGCCGAAGTGGATCAACGCCACCAGCTTCCCCCTTGGAGTGCACTCAAGGTCAAGTCTCCGGCCCGGTACGGCCATCGAACCGCGGCTCGGCCGAGCGGCCGGCCTCCTTAAACCCTCCCTAAAACCTGCTCCCGCAAGGCTCCGAACCCCGGGAAGTGCTTGACGTGCACAGCTGGTCTAGTCCAGTTTGATGCTCAGCACCGTGCTCCTCCCGCACCGGAACAGCCCCCATGCTGCCGCCCGCCCCGTGTCTCCCCCTTCGCGGCGCGGGCGGCCCCACGCTCCGAGAGGCACCCCCATGCCCAGCGCGCCCCAGCACGCCCCCACCCACCGCCGCCCCGCCGGCCGGACCAAACTGCTGAGCCTCGCCGCCGCCACCGTGCTCGCGGCCGGCGGCCTCGCCACCCTCGCCGGGAACGCCGGCGCCGCGGACGCCAACCTGCTCGCCAACGGCGGCTTCGAGAGCGGCGCGCTCGACCCGTGGAGCTGTTCCGCCGGCACCGGAAGCATCGTCAACTCCGGTGCCCACAGCGGAGCAGACGCCCTCAAGGGGGCGGTCGGCGCGAGCGACACCGCGCAGTGCGGCCAGACCGTGAGCGTCCGGCCCAACACCACCTACACCCTGAGCGCCTGGGTGCAGGGCCGGTACGTCTACCTCGGCGCCACCGGCAGCGGCGTCACCGACCCCGCCGTGTGGACCCCGGGCGGCGCCGACTGGCAGCAGCTGTCCGCCAGTTTCACCACCGGACCGAGCACCACCAGCGTCAACGTCTACCTGCACGGCTGGTACGGGCAGGGCGCCTACCTCGCCGACGACGTCGCCCTCACCGGCCCCGGCGGCGGGCCGACCACCCCGCCGACCGGGACGCCCACGAGCACGCCCACCGGGACACCCACCGGCACGCCCACCGGCGGCCCGACCACCCCGCCGCCGAACGTCGCCCTCCCCGTCGCCCCGTACATCGACATGGGCGCCTGGCCCACCCCGTCCATGCCCGACATGGCCAAGGCCGGCGGCGTCAAGGGCTACACCATGGGCTTCGTCACCGGCGTCGGCTGCAAGGCCAGCTGGTTCAACGCCTACGACCCGCGCACCGCCTGGGCCAAGGACCAGGTCGACGCGCTGCGCGCGGCCGGCGGCGACGTCAAGCTCTCCTTCGGCGGCGCCAGCGGCACCGAACTCGCCGCCGCCTGCACCTCGGTGGACTCGCTGTTCAACGAGTACGACGCGGTGGTCAACGCCTACAACCTGCGCTACGTCGACTACGACATCGAGGGCGCGGCGATCGCCGACACCGCCTCCAACGACCGCCGCTCCGCCGCGCTCGCCAAGCTCCAGCAGGCCCACCCCGGCCTCAAGGTCTCGCTCACCCTGCCCGTCCTGCCCGAGGGCCTGACCAGCGAGGGCGTCGCCATCGTCAAGTCCGCCCGGGACGCCGGGGTCGACCTGGACCTGGTGAACATCATGGCGATGGACTACTACCGCTCCGGCAGCGACTACGGCAACGCCGCCGTCCAGGCCGCGCAGGCGACCTTCGGCCAGCTCAAGGCGCTCTACCCGGCGAAGACCGACGCCCGGCTGTGGGCCATGGTCGGGGTCACCCCGATGATCGGCGAGAACGACGACCACCAGGTCTACAACCAGGCCGCCGCCCAGCAGTTGGTGACCTTCGCCCAGCAGAACCACCTCGGCCTGCTCGCCTTCTGGGACGCCACCCGGGACGCCAACGCCTGCACCGGCGGCTCGCTGGCGAAGTGCACCAACATCCCGCAGCAGCCGTACGAGTTCGCGAAGATCTTCAGCAAGTACACGGGCTGACGACACGACTGTCGGAGGTGCCGGCGGACCAGGGGGCCGCCGGCACCTCCGCACGTAAATTGGCATCCCATCCTCCCGGACCGTCAACTACAGTCCCTCCCACCTGTACGGAACGAGGGGGCGGACATGACGGTCCGGGACGACCACAAACAGCTGATCACCACCACCACGACCAGCGAAGCCGCCTCTGCGGCGGGCCTCACCCCCGAGGAACTCAGCGCGTTCAGCCTCACCCTGGGCCGGCTGCGCGGCCTCCCCTCCCACGACCGGACCCGACTGGTCGCCGAGCGCCAGCTCACCTCCTTCGTGACGGAGAGCCGCAAGCGCCGCCGCCAGGAGGCCAAGGAGGCCGTCCGGCAGGCCGACGCCGCCCTGCTCGCCGCCACCGCGACCGGCGCCCGGCAGCGCCGTGAGGACGCGCCGCTCGCCCCGGCCCCGGGAGGACCGGTGGGCGAACTGCTGGCCCCGCGCCGGTGCTACGTCTGCAAGCAGCCGTACCGGCAGGTCGACGGCTTCTACCACATGCTTTGCCCCGGCTGCGCGGCCGACAACACGGCCCGCCGCGAGCTCTCCACCGACCTGCGCGGCCGACGGGCGCTGCTCACCGGCGGGCGGGTGAAGATCGGCTTCCAGCTCGCCCTGATGCTGCTGCGGGACGGCGCCGAGCTGATCGTCACCAGCCGCTTCCCGCAGGACACCGTCCGCCGCTTCCGTGCCGCCGAGGGCAGCGCGCAGTGGTGGGAGCGGCTGACCGTGGTCGGCATCGACCTCCGGGATCCGCGCCAAGTCCTCGGCCTGACCGAGCAGTTGCGCACCGACGGACGGCCGCTGGACATCCTGGTCAACAACGCCGCGCAGACCCTGCGCCGCCCGCCGGAGTCCTACGCCCTGCTGGCGGCGGGCGAGTCCGTGCCCCTGCCGGGCGCCGACCTCCGGGCCATCACCCACGCGCCCGGCTTCCGGCCGTTCGCCGACGCCGCCCGACTGCCCTCGGGCGCGGGCGCGTTGCCGGACCTCACCGACGAGGTCGGACTGCTGCCCGACCTCACCGACGGGGCCGGACTGCTGCCGGACCTCACCGACGAGGCCGGACTGCTGCCCGACCTCGCGCCCGCCAACTCGTGGTCCGCCACGCTCGGTTCGCTCGACCCGACGGAGCTGCTGGAGACCCAGCTGGTCAACTCCCTGGCCCCGGCCCTGTTGTGCGACCGGCTGCTGCCGCTGCTGCTCGCCTCCCCGCACCCCGCCCGCTACATCGTCAACGTCACGGCGGTGGAGGGCCGGTTCGCCGTCCGCAACAAGACCGCGCGCCACCCGCACACCAACATGGCCAAGGCCGCGCTCAACATGCTCACCCGCACCAGCGCCGCCGAACTCGCCCCGCAGGGCGTGCACATGTGCGCCGTCGACACCGGCTGGATCACGGACGAGAACCCGGCGCCCAGGAAGGCCCGGATCGCCGCCCGGGGCTTCCGCACCCCGCTGGACATCGTGGACGGCGCGGCCCGGGTGTACGACCCGATCGTGCGCGGCGAGGCCGGGCACCCGGTGTCGGGGGTGTTCCTCAAGGACTACCGGGTCGCGGAGTGGTGAGGCGGTGAGGCGATGAGGTGGTGAGGCGTTGAGGTGGTAACAGCTCAGGTGTCGTAGCAGCCGTGCCAGGGCGCGTGGAAGCCGAGGCCGTCGGGGTGGAGCTCGACCCAGGGGCCTTCCTCCTCGTCGTCCTCGTCGTCCTCGTCGTCCTCGTCGTCCTCGTCGTCCTCGTCGGTTTCCTCGTCGTCGAGGAGGAGGCCGAAGAGCACGCCGTCGACCTCCACGGAGAACTGCGCGATCGCGATGTCCCCGTACGCGCGCTCGGGCAGGGCGTCCAGCCACTCCCCCAGCAGCCGCCGGGCCTCCGCCGCCGTGCCGACGGCCCGGATGCTCGACTCCAGGTGCCGACCGTCCGGGTCGAAGCGGTGCAGCACCGCGTACGGCCGGCCGTCGGCCCACACGGCCGAGGCGAAGAACTGGCCGCCCTGCCAGCGGCCGATGGTGTCCGTGCGCCCGCCCGGCTCGTGCCGGATCGGGATCAGTGCGGGTACGTTCATGCTCGAACCCTAGGCCTGACCTGCGATGACGGCCCGCCCGGGGTGCCCCGGGCGGGCCGTCGCGCCATTCAGTGATCAGCGACCAGTGCTCAGCGGCCGGTCGGCAGGTTGGCCCCGCCGGTGCAGTCGAGCACCACGCCGGTGACGAAGGTGTTGGCGGCGAACATCTGGATCGCCCGGGCGACATCCTCGGGGCGCCCGACCCGGCCGACCGGGGTGGTGGCGGCCAGGCCGTCGAAGAGCGCGGTGCGCTGCTCGGCGGGGACGCGGTCCCACCACGGGGTGTCGATGACGCCGGGCGAGACGGCGTTGACCCGCAGCGGGGCGAGTTCGACGGCCAGCGGCGGGACCATCGCCTCCAGGGCGCCGTTGATGGCGGCCAGTCCGGCGGTGCCGGGGATGGCAGCGCGGGCCGAGGCGGCAGTGATCAGGGTGACCGAGCCGTCCTTGCGCAGGTGCGGCAGGGCGGCCTGGAGGACGCGCACCTGCGGCCAGAACTTGGCGTCGAAGCCGTGCGCGAGCTCGGCGAGGTCGAGCTGGGCGAAGGGGCCGCTGCCGGCCGCGCCGCTGACCGCGACGACCAGGTGGTCGACGGTGCCGGCGCCGGTGAAGAAGGCCGCGAGGGCGGCCGGGTCGGTCGCGTCCAGTTGCGCACCCTCGGTCTTGCCGCCGATCCGGGCGACGGCGGCGTCCAGCTTCGCCCGGTCGCGGCCGGTGATGACGACCTCGGCGCCGTCGGCCGCGAAGGCGGTCGCGGTCGCCTCGCCGATGCCCGAGCTGCCGCCCATGACGACGACGCGCTGTCCGGCGAAGAGGTTCGATGCAGTGCTCATGGTTCTGGCCCTTCCGGCTTGATCGGGAACTTGTCGAGACCATCGGTTCCGGTAACGATGTTTGCCGAGACTGCTAGTCTTGTCAAGCGGGAAGAGGAAGCACGGGGACAGGAAGAGAGGGACACCGCCATGAACGAGACCGACGCCCAGGCCACCCGGCCGCACACCGGCCGCCGCCGCAACGAGGCGGCCCACCGGGCGATCCTCGACGCGGCGCTGCACCTGCTCGCGGAATCCGACGGCACGCCCGTCACCATCGACGCCATCGCCCGCGCGGCCGGCGTCGGCAAGCAGACCGTCTACCGCTGGTGGCCCTCCAAGGGCGCCGTCCTCCTGGACGCCCTCACCGACCGCGCCGACCAGGACGTCACCGACCACCCCGACACCGGCGCACTCCGCACCGACCTGCGCGCCTTCATCGGGACCACCTTCGACGCCGCCCAGCAGAGCACCACGGCCTCCGCGCTGCGCACCCTGGTCCGCGAGGCCGCCCGCGACCCGCACCTGGCCGAACTGATGCAGGCCTTCACCGCCACCCGGCGCGACGCGCTGCACGAACTGCTCGCCCGGGGGCGCGAGCGCGGCGAACTGGCCGACCACGCCGACCTCGACCTGATCGTGGACCAGATCTACGGGGTGTTCTGGTACCGCTTCCTGCTCGGCCACGGCCCGCTGGACCCGACCGTCGCCGAACGGCTCGCCGACACCCTGGTCGCCGGCAATGACCAACCGGGCGCTCAGGCGGTGCGGCGGCGGTAGTACGCGACGCCGAGGGCGATGGTGATCGGCCCCCACAGCCCGGCCGGGGTGACGCAGACCCGGTACAGCGCCTCCCACCAGCCGTTGTCGAACCCGACCTCGTCCAGCACGCCGGCCCAGGCGAGCGGCTGGAGGCCGAAGAGCCCGAACAGCACCAGCCCGCCCAGCACCGTCGCGACCAGCGGCCCGAGCGGCGGCACCCGGCGCCCCCGCAGGAGCGGCACCCAGCGCGGGAACACCTCGCCCCAGCCGCTGACCAGGCCCAGGGTGAGCAGCGCCAGCCCCTCGGTCACCAGGCTCAGGGCGAACACGTACGGGGCGCCGAACCACGGGAAGGGCGGGCGGCCCGGATCGACCGTGCCCATCTCGAAGTCGAAGGCGAACGGCAGCCGCCACAGGCAGTGCGGCAGCAGGATGAACGGCAGGGCCTTGGCCAGCCGCAAGGCCCAACGGGGGACGGGGCGTTCGGTGTCACCGACGGGGATGTTCTTCCACATGCGTCCACCCTCGCCGCCGCCACCCCTCCCCCGCCTCGACCGCGCGGCCGAACCCCCTCCCCCGGCAGAGCGAGCTACGTGTGCGCCAGCAGGCTGACGTACCCCCGGTCCGGGCGCTCCGGCCGGGCCTGTTCCAGCCGGGTGGTGACGGTGAACCCGGCCCCCGCCAGCAGCGCGACCAGGCGCTCGGCCGGGACGAGGTGGGAGGCCCAGGACACCGGGTGCCCGTACGCCGAACTCGGCCGGGACTCCTCGTCTCCGGTGTGCCCGCCCAGCAGCAGGTGCCCGCCGGGGGCGAGCACCCGGTGGAACTCCGCGAACAGCGCGGGCAGTTCGGCCTCCGGGGTGTGGTGGACGGAGTACCAGGCGAGGATGCCGCCGAGACTGCCGTCGGCGGCGTCCAGGGCGGCCATCGAGCCGACGGCGAAGCGCAGCCGGGGGTACGCGCGGCGGGCGAGGGCGATCATCCGGCCCGACACGTCGACGCCGTGGGCGGAGAGCCCCAGCCGGTGCAGGTACGCCGTCACCCGCCCCGGCCCGCAGCCGAGGTCGGCGACCTCGGCGCCGCCCGACTCCCGGACCAGCTCCGCGAAGGCGGCGAGCATCGCGCGGGAGAGCGGGTCCATGCCCTCGGGCAGGACGACACGGCGGAGGTAGGCGGCGGCCACGGTGTCGTAGGACTCGCGGACGGCGGTGAGGTGTGCGGGCTCGGTCACCGCGCCACACTAGGGCCCGTCTTCAAACTCCCGTCGTTCGCCCGGAGGGCGGGCGGGGCGGCGTTGGGGTGCGTGCATCGCAAGGCGGAGGAGGGAGTCCATGCGGTGGGGGCACCTCCCGGCCGAAGGCTGGGGGCCATCGGCGACCGACGACAACGCGGCGAGGTGCGTGCCCCGGCGTCGGCCCGCAGGCGGGAGTTTGAAGACGGGCCCTAGGCCTTCGCGGCCCGGGCGGCGCGCTCGGCGAAGACCTTCTCCCGGCGGTCGGCGGTCTGCTTCATCATCCGCTTGCGGTCGCGGGCGGAGAGCCGGTCGAGGTAGAGGCCGCCGTTGAGGTGGTCGGTCTCGCGCTGGAGGCAGCGGGCGAAGTAGCCGGCGCCCTCGATCACCACGGGCTCGCCGCGCTGGTCGACGCCGTGCACCACCGCGTGGGCGGGGCGGACGAGTCGGGTGTTGGCGCCGGGCACGGACAGGCAGCCCTCGACGTCCTCGATCAGTCGGCGGCCGGGCTCCTGCGCCTCGACCACCGGGTTGAGCACGTGTCCGACGTGCCGGACGCCGTCCTCGTCGGTGCAGTCGTAGACGAACAGCCGCAGGTCCACGTCCACCTGGTTGGCGGCGAGGCCGCAGCCGTCGGCGAGGTACATGGTGGCGAACATGTCGTCGATCAGCCGGGCCAGTCGCTCGGTGCCGAAGTCCTGCTCGGTCGCCGTGCGGCAGGTGCGGCGGAGGATCTCCTCCCCCACCTCGGTGATCCTCAGGGCGGTCGGACGCTCGCGCAGCTCGGACACGGGTGCTCCCCTTCGATGGACTTGCCGTCCGACGTGATGCCGGACGAGATGCCGGACGTGCGGTCGGACCAGCTGTCGGACTTTCTGTCGGACTTGCTGTCAGCTTTGCAAAGTAGCAGACTTTGCAAAGTGACCGAAGACCTCGTCAGATCCGGGACCCTCCCCGAACACGCGGTGCGCACCGCCCTGTTGGCGCTCCTCGCCGAACACGGCACCCTCACCTCCACCGAGGCCGCCGCCCACCTGGGGCAGAGCTCCGGGCTCTGCTCCTTCCACCTGCGCCAGCTCGCCCGCCACGGGCTGATCGAGGAGGCACCCGCCCTCGACGGCCGAGCCCGCCCCTGGCGGCTCCCCCGGGCCGAGCCGGGGCAGAGCCCGGAGCCGAGCGAGGAACAGAGCCCGGACGAGTTCGGCGAACTCGCCCGCGGCCTGGAGGACGAGAGCCACCGGCGCTGGCTGGCCCGGCGCTCCGAGGCGCCCGCCGAGTGGCAGCAGGACGAGGCGTTCAGCACCGTCGTCCACCTCACCCCGGCCGAACTGGCCGCCGTCGGCGCGGAGGTGCGCCGGATCCTCGCCCGCTACCGCGGCCGCGAGGCCGACCCGGCCGCCCGCCCCGCCGGGGCCCGCCCGGTCGCCGCCGTCACCCGGCTGTTCCCGCTGCTGGAAGGGGACTGAGGCCGACCCGCCGACGCCAGAACCGGACGGGCGTTCGGCGCGTCCGTTTGAGGCGTGATCAGTGCGGTGCTCGGCGGGATGCCGATGTTCTGGCCCGGGCTGCTGCTCTCGCTGGTACCGGCGGCGCTGCTGAACCGGCCGGTGGGGCGGTTGCTGCGGGCCCATTGGGTGGTGGGCTTCCTGCTGCTGCTCGGGCTCGGCGGAGTCGTGGTGGCGACGCTGCTGCCGGAGGCGTTCCGGCTGTCCGCGGACGCCGTCCGGCACTGCACCGTCCAGGGGGCGCGGCCGCGTTCGCCGTACGAGCTGCTGCACGTGCGGCACATCGAGCTCAAGCTGGCGACCTACGCCCCGGTCGGCTTCGCCGCCGCCCTGGCCGGGACGAGGCGGCGGGCGGTGGTGGCGCTGCTGGGTGCGGCGGTGCTGCCGTTCGCGGTGTCGGCGGTGCAGTACGCGGTGCCGTCGATCGGGCGGGCCTGCGACGTGCAGGACGTCTGGGACGGGGTGCAGGGGATCGTCCTGGGGGCGGCGGTGGGGCTGGCGCTGGGACCGGTGCTCCGGCGGGTGGCCCGGGCCCGGGCGGCGACGGACTGAGCGGCCGTCACTGCACGACCAGGTACCGCTGCTCGCTCCCGCCGCTGACGCAGCCCCCGCCGGTGAACGGCCCGCCCGCGCAGTCCCCGGGGCCCGAGGTGTAGACCGTCCAGATGTACACGCCGGGCAGCTTCGGCGTGTACGTGGTGCTCAGCGCGGTCTGCCAGGGCAGGTGGTCCCATGCGGTGGCGCCCGGCGTCAGGATGTTCACCGTGGAGGTGGTGCCGGCGCTCGCCCAGCTGAACTCGACCGGCTTCCCCACCGGAACCACCTGCTGGTCCTTCGGGAAGACCGGGATCGGGGCCGAGGGCGCGGCCTTGACCGGGTTGGTCGCCTGGCTCCGGTCCGGCTGCACGTTGAGGTAGCGGGTGGCGCTCCAGCCGCTGCCGATGCTGCCGTTGGAGGCGTTCGCGCCGACCACGGCCCACTGGTAGACGCCCGCCTCGGTGGGCTTGAAGGTGCAGTCGGCGGAGGTGAGCCAGCCGGAGGCCTGCCAGGGCTGGGTGCCGCGCCGGGTGAAGACCTTGGTCACCGCGCCGGCCTTGTCCCAGCTGAGCACCAGCGAGCGGCCCAGCGTCAGGGTGTCCCGGTCGGCCGGGGTGAGCAGGCCGGAGGCGTGCGGGGTGCCGTTCGGCACGGCCGCGGGCGGGCCCTGGTTGGCGCTCGCGTCGCCGCCCGTGCCACCCGTGGCGCCTGCTCCGCCCGCTCCGCCCGTGCCGCCGGACCCGCCGGTCACGCAGTCCGGCGGGCCGCCGCCGTCCTCGGCGACCACGAAGCCGCCGTTGTCCAGTCCGGTGCCGCTGCCGCCGTCGTGCCGCAGGTAGACCGGCACCAGCACGGCGGCCGCGACCACCGCCAACGCGCTCGGCAGCAGCACCCAGAGCCGCCGCACGCGCCGCCGCCGGGCCGCCGCCTCTGAGGGCTCGGTCCGCGCCCAGCCGCCGGCGCCGTACGGGTCCGCGCCCAGCAGGGTCGGCACCCTGGTCGAGGGCACCCGGCCGGGCAGCCCGCCCGGCGCCCCGGGCCCCTCAAACCCGGGCCCCTCAAACCCGGGCCCCTCGTACCCGGGCGCAGCGGAACCGGGCGCACCGGACTCGGGCGCACCGGACCCGGGCGCACCGGACCCGGGCGCCAGCAGCGGCGCCTCCGGGACGGCGGACCGCACCCGCAGCGCCTCCGGCAGCCATGACCCGGTCGGCCCCTGGTACCCGGGCGGCCCGAGCCGCTCCACCAACTCGGCGGGGGTGGGCCGGTCCTCCGGGCGGCGGGCCAGGCAGGCGGCGACCAGCGGGCGCAGCGCCTCGGGCACCTGGCCGAGGTCGGGCTCGGTGTGCATGATCCGGTAGAGCAGCACCTGCGGGTTGCCGCCGTGCCCGTACGGGGCGCTGCCGGCGGCGTGGCAGAGCACCCGGCCGAGGCTGAACAGGTCGCAGGCGGGGGTGAGCGGCTCGCCGGCGATCTGTTCCGGCGCCATGTAGCCGGGGGTGCCGATGACGGTCTGGGTGCGGGTGATCGAGGCGCCGTCGAGGGCGCGGGCGATGCCGAAGTCGATGACCCGCGGCCCGTCGTCGCCGAGCAGCACGTTGGAGGGCTTGAGGTCGCGGTGGACGAGTCCGACCGCGTGGATCGCCGCCAGGGCCTCGGCCAGTCCGGCGCCGAGCACCCGTAGGACGGGTTCGGGCAGCGGGCCGTGGGTGGCGACGGCCGCCTCCAGGGACGGGCCGGGGATGTAGGCGGTGACCAGCCAGGGCGGGTCGCCGTCCGGGTCGGCGTCGACCACCTGGGCGGTGTGGAAGCCGCCGACCCGCCGGGCGGCCTCCGTCTCCTGGGTGAAGCGGAGCCGGAAGCGGGGATCGGTGGCGAGGTCCCAGTGCACGCACTTGACCGCGACCAGGCGTCCGCCGGGCGAGCGCCCCAGGTAGACGACCCCCATCCCGCCGCTGCCGAGCCGGGCCAGCAGCCGGTAGCGGCCGCCGACCGTCGTCGGGTCGGTGGGTCTCAACGCCTCCACGTCCACCCCCGGCGTGCGCGTTCCACGTTCTGCGGGGCCGGTGGTGCCTGAGTAAACCTCAGCTGCCTGACCCCGCAAGCAGAATAATCTCAGCTGCACGCCCCTGGGGCCAGTTCGGGAAGGCAAAGAACTACCGGCCCCAGTGACCGGGTAACGGCCGGATGACGGGATTTCCAAGGGCGGCAAAAATCTTCACCGGGACAGAGTGTGCTTTTCGGACATTCCTTACCCGATCAACCACATCTGAGAAGGCGTCACCCCTACGGGAATTGCGGACCGCTCCACCGGTCGAGTAGTTCTTCCCGTCGGCATGCCCGTCCTGGCAGATCCGTCCCGGCATGCCCGTAACGACCCCAGGGGGACCTTCCACATGCGCAACTCGCGCAGACGCGCGCTCTACGCGCCCTTCACCATCGCCGCCGTCGTCCTCGGGGCGACCGCCGTCCCGGCGCACGCGGACGACCTGAAGCTCACCTTCGCCGGAGTCTCGAACTCCACCGTCCAGATCCCGACCAAGCCTGCGCAGCCGAGTCGGGGCAGCGAGAACCTGCACATCGAGATCGGCCGGATCGGCTCCGGTACCGCGCACGACGTGAAGGTCGTGTTCGACACCACCGACCTGGCCGGCGTCGCGGACCTGACCGTTCCCGGCTGCGCGACCGCGGGCAAGACCATCACGTGCGACCAGCACGAACTGAACTTCGACCGGATCAACATCCTCGCCAACCCGTGGCTCAGTGCCGTACCGGGGGCGACCCCGGGCAGCCACGGAGTGCTGCACCTGAAGCTGACGGCGTCCAACGCGCAGAGCGCCGGCCAGGACGTCCGGGTCGACGTCGGCGGGCCGGACTTCAAGGCCAAGCCGCTCGCCGACCAGAACCACGTCAAGCCCGGCACCGTGCTGACGCCGTCGGTGGAGTTCGCCAACGTCGGTGACCTGCCGGCCGGCAAGGTCGTGGTGACCGTCGACGCCATCTCCGGCATCGACCTCAAGCAGCGCCCGTCGAACTGCGAGTTCGCGTCCGCACCGGACGGCAGCTCGGGCGACAAGGCCTGGCCCGGTGACTCCATCGCGATCTGCACCGTGGACACCACCGTCGCGCCCGGCCAGGTGGTCGCCCTGGACCCGCTGCAGCTCGGCATCACCAACAGCGCCTGGTACACCTTCGCGGACATCACGGTGTCCCCGACCGAGGACGCCCAGTTCTCCGAGATCTCGGACTGGCGCAAGCGCCTGACCTTCCAGCGCGGCACCGGCCCGGCCCTGACCGCCAAGCCGGCCAACGACCCCGAGCTGCTCAGCACCCCCCGCACCAGCTACGACAACCACGTCGAGCAGAACGTGCAGGCCACGAACACCGCCGACTTCTCCGCGCTCGGCGCCTGGAAGCCCAACGGCGACAAGCAGGGCACGCTGTCGGTCGGCTTCCGCAACAGCGGCCCGGCCTCGATCTTCTACCGCAGCGGCGACGCGGTCGTGACCGTCCAGGCCGCGATCCCCGCCGGCGTCACCGTGACCAAGGTCCCGGACGGCTGCCGACCCAAGACCTGGGAGAACGGCAAGCAGGTCGCCCACCCGGACAAGTACCTGTGCGAGTCCCCGATCTGGGTGGCGAACGGCCTGGAGAAGGTGTTCCCGTTCGGGCTGTCCATCGACGCCGGCACCCCGCCGACCGTCCAGGTGACGCTCCAGGACCAGGACAGCCTGTACGGCACCGGCGCCACGGTCGCCAAGCTGTCCTTCGAACCGGACCCGTCGCACGAGTCGGTCTCGGTCCAGCTGGGCGCCCAGGCGAGCGGCTCGATCCCCGGCCCGGTTCCGACCACGGAGCCCTCGCAGGGCCCGACGCCGAGCAGCCGCCCGACCTCCGCCCCGCCGATCGCACGGCCGACCGCCACGCCCTCGACGCCGGGCCAGGCCCCGAGCACGACGGCCTCGGCAGCGAGCACCGCCTCCCCCAGCGCCCGCGCGCTGGGTGGCGACCTCGCCCACACCGGTAGCGACGGCACGCTCCTGATCGCGGGCACCGGCGCGGCGGCCATCGCCGTCGGCGGCGCGCTGTTCGTGGTCGCACGCCGCCGCAAGGCCGCGACCCACCGCTGAGACCCGACGAGGGCGGGGACCGAGTACCGGTCCCCGCCCTCGCGGAGCGGATGTCACTGCAGGTCAATGTCACTGCAGGTCGACGTCACTGCAGGTCAACGGCTTGTGTCGGTCGGCCTCAGTGCGGGATCGAGGAGATCAGCTCGTGCGCCCCCTGCCGCTTGAGCGCGAGGGCGACCGAGGTGCCGAGGTCCTCCGGGGTGAGCGCGCCGGCCCACTCGTGGGCGTCCAGCACCCGCTTGCCGTCCGGGGTGAAGACCCGGCCGCGCAGCGAGAGCCGGCCGTCCGCCTCGGCCTTGGCGAAGCCGGAGATCGGGCTGTTGCAGTGGCCCTGCAGCACGTGCAGGAACATCCGCTCGGCCGACGCCTCGCGCCAGGTGTCGTGGTGGCCGAGCCCGGTGACGGCCTCGATGGTCGCCGCGTCGTCCTCGCGGCACTGCAGCACGAGGATGCCGGCGCCGATCGGCGGGCACATCTCCTCGACCGGGAGGACCTCGGTGATCCTGGCCCGCTCGCCGATCCGCTCCAGTCCGGAGACGGCGAGCAGCAGCGCGTCGACGTCCCCGGCGGCCAGCTTGGCGAGCCGGCTGTTGGCGTTGCCGCGGATCGGCACGCACTCCAGGTGCGGGTGGGAGGCGGCGAGCTGGGCGATCCGGCGGACGGAGGAGGTGCCGATCCGGGTGCCGGGCGGCAGTTCGGCCAGGGTCAGACCGCCGGGGTGGACGAGTGCGTCGCGGATGTCGTCGCGGCGCAGGTGGGCGGCGAACACGGTACCGGCGGGCAGCGGGCGGTCGGCGGGCACGTCCTTGAGGCAGTGCACGGCGACGTCGGCCTCCCCGGCGAGCAGCGCGGCGTCCACCTCCTTGGTGAACGCGCCCTTGCCGCCGAGGGCGGCGAGGTCCCCGGTCCAGCGGTCGCCGGAGGTGGTGACCGGCACCACCTCGGTGCGCAACCCCAGGTGCAGTGCGGCGAGTTCGGCGCGGACCCGGTCGACCTGGGCGAGTGCCATGGGCGAGGAGCGGGACACGATGCGGATCAGCTCAGCGGTGGCCATGGCGCGATGATAGGCGCTCCGACGCTCACCCCTCGGCCTGCCTCACGTACTCGGCGTAACGGCGCGGCAGCTCCGCCCGTCGGAGGTCCCGCACCACCGGCCCGACGGCGCCGAGCGCGGCGCCCGCCGCCACCAGCAGACTCGCGCCGCTGAACGCGTACCCGTCGCCCGCGTCGACGGCGGTCAGGGCGAGCGCGGGCAGCACGGCGACCAGTCCGGTGCCGAGCACCTCGGCCACGGCGAGCCGTCGGCGCAGGTAGGAGAGGAACTCGACGGTCGGCCGGCCGGGCCGGATCCCGGGCACGAACCCCCCGGTGCGCAGCAGCGCGTCGGCGCCGGCCAGGGCCGACCGGTCGGCCCGTACGGCCAGCCCGGCGCCGACCGCCGCGAGCACGAACAGCAGCGCGAGGTACGGGAGTCGGGGCAGCGGGAAGGGCGCCAGCAGCAGCGCCGCGGTCACCGCCGGGACGAAGCCGCGGTGGCTGAGCACCAGGGGCAGGTAGCGGGTCTCACCGCCCGACCGGGCCCCGATCAGGCGCCGGGCGTACTGGACCGGGACGCGCCGCTCGCCCTTGCGCCCGGCGATGACCAGCGCGGTGGTCGCCAGCAGGGCGAACAGCGCCGCCGCGAGCACCAGCGCGTAGCCGCCGAGGCCCGACTCCCGCTCCACCGCCCACAGTTGGCCGGGCAGGACGGCGAGCATTTGGACGAGCAGCAGCACCGACACCCCGTCGCCGAGCCCGCGCCGGCTCAGCCACCGGGCGAGCCAGAGCACCGCCATCGCGCCGGCCGCGGCGCAGCCGGTGATCACCGCGACGGCGGGCGCGCCGTGCAGCCGCAGCACGCCGTCCGCCGCGGCCGGGGACGGCAGCAGCCGCCCGGAGTCGGCGACCAGCCCGAGCGCCAGGCCGCCGAGCAGGCCGAGGGCGAGGGTGGTCCGGGTCTCCAGCCGCCGCATCCCGGCGCGGCTGCCGCCCAGGTGCTCGGGGCGCAGCGCGGCGAGCCTGGGGTGCAGCCGGGTGAGGAGCAGCACCAGCGCCCGGGCGAGCAGGACCGGCAGGACGCCGAACGGGAGCAGCGCCAACCGGTACAGCCCGCCGCCGGTCAGCAGGTCGACCAGGCCGCGCAGTTGGTCGCCCGGCAGGGTGCGGTCGGCGACCCGGCCCAGGACCGCCGGGTCGACGCCCGGCAGCGGCAGGCTCTGGCCGAGCCGGAACAGCACAACGACGCTGAGCGTGGTGGCGGCGGCCCGCAGGCCGGTTCCCGTACGGCTGGCGGTCATTGGCCTCAACTCCCCCGGTGTCGACGGGAAGTGGGACGCCGGGACCGGCCGGGCGGTTCCCCGCCCGACCGCCCCGCCACCCGACCGCACGGCCGCACGGCCGCCCGGCCACCCCGCCGCCGGCCGCCCCGCACCCGGTCCCTTCGTCGCGTCCGCCGCGTCCCGGGCGGGCTCACTCGTTGTGCAGCACCTCGGCGATCGGCAGCCGGGCCGCCGAGCGGGCCGGGACGAGCGCGCCGAGGACGGCGATCGCGACGCCCGCGAGGGCGAGGGCGGCCAGCAGCGGGGCGCCCCAGACGTCGATCATCGAGTCCGTGAAGGCGATGATCCGGACATGCTCGATGATCAGCCGGTGCACCAGGATCCCGAGTGGGATGCCGATGATCCCACTGGCCACGCCCTGCCAGGCCACCGAGGTGATCGTCATCGCGACCACCTGCCGGGGCGTCATCCCGATCGACTTCAGCATGCCGAGGTCGCGGCGGCGTTCACGCATGGTGAGCAGCAGGGTGTTGAAGACGCCGAGCGCGGCGACCACGGACAGCAGAACGGTGAAGGTCGTGCTGAAGGTCTTGATCGCGACGACGGGCCCCACCGACCCCTGGGTGCTCACCGAGACCGACAGGCTCGGGTCGGCGTCCGTGGCGGCCTTCTGGTAGGCCGCGGCGTCAGCGCCCTGGGCGAGCTTCACGTCGTACTCGACCACGTGCGGATTGGGGGTGAGCAGGGCCCTGGTGGCGTCGTTGGAGGTGATCGCGTTGGCGTTGCCCTCAAGTTCCTTGCCGACCAGGGTGACCGTGGTCTGTCGGCCGTCCAGGACCAGCGTGATCCGGTCGCCGAGCTTGAGCCCGTGCTGGTCGAGGAAGGCCGGCCCGGCCTGCGCGACCGGGCCCAGGCGGTGGTGCTCGCCTACGAGACCGGACTGGTCGCACCCGGCTCGAACGACTGACCGTCAATCCCCCTCCTCGCCAGGATGATTCGCGTGACAATCAGGCATCTCACTCATTAGGGGGAACGGCTCGAAGGATTCACATTTTTGCCAGTCCATGGGGGAGCATCTGCGTATCCGCGACCGGAGCGACGAACACCGTCCGGGCGGCACCACCCCGCAGGACGAAGACCATTGGACAGGCCCGTGACCACCAGCACCCCCGTGTGGGACTGCCCCTTCCACCACACCGACGGCCTGGAGTTCGACCCCCTCCTCAAGCGGCTGCTCACCGAGGCCCCGATCGCCAGGGTCCGACTGCCGTACGGCGCGGGCGAGGCCTGGCTGGCCACCCGCTACGAGGACGTCAAACTGGTCACCACCGACCGCCGGTTCAGCCGCGCCGCGGGCATCGGGCGCGACCTGCCGCGGATGACGCCCGCCACCATCGCCCAGGCCGAGTCCATCAATCTGATGGACCCGCCCGAGCACAACCGGCTGCGCCGCCTGGTCGCCCAGGGCTTCACCAACCGCCAGGTCGAGCGGATGCGCCCCCGGACGCAGGCCATCGTCGACGGCTTCCTCGACGAGATGGCCGAGCACGGCGCCCCCGCCGACCTCGCGCACTTCCTCTCCGCCCGGCTCCCGCTCCACACCATCTGCGAACTGCTGGAGATCCCCGAACCGGACCGCGACCAACTGCGCGCCCGGGCGGTCGCGATGATGCGGATGGGCCCCGGCAGCCGCGAGGGCCAGGAAGAGGCCAAGGCCGGCCTGCGCGCCTACTTCACCGAGCTCACCGCCGAACGCCGGGCCCACCCCGGCGAGGACCTGATCAGCGCGCTCGCCACCGCCCGCGACGGCGAGGACCTGCTCGACCCGGACGAACTGGCCGTCATGGCGATGGTCCTGCTGGTCACCGGCCACGACACCAGCACCTACCAGCTGAGCAACATCACCTACACCCTGCTCACCCACCCCGAGCAGCTCGCGAAGCTGCGCGCCCGGCCCGAGGAGCTGCCCCGCGCCCTGGAGGAACTGCTGCGCTTCATCCCGTTCCGCCAGGGCCCCGGCATCGCCCGGATCGCCACCGAGGACGTGCAGCTCGGCGGCGTGCTGATCCGGGCCGGCGAGGCCGTGCACGTCTCCTACCTCACCGCCAACCGCGACCCGGCCGTCTACGAGCACCCCGACGAGCTGCGCCTGGACCGCACCGACGGGCCCGTCAACATGGCCTTCGGCCACGGCCAGCACCGCTGCCTCGGCTCGCACCTCGCCCTGATGGAGCTCCAGGTCGCGATCGGCACCCTGCTGCGCCGCTTCCCCCGGCTGCGACTGGCCGTCGACCCGGCCGAACTCGACTGGGAATCCGGCTCGATCTGGCGCTTCCCGCAGACCCTGCCGGTCGCCTGGTAGCCCACTCCCCTTCGCCACACCGTTCCCGCACCGGGGAGACCCACACACCCATGCCCACACTCTGCCGCCCCGCCGTCGCCGTGCCCGAGCACGTCATCACCCTGGACGAGACCCTCGACCTGGCCCGCACCCTGCACGCCGGCCACCCCCAACTCGGCCTGGCCCTGCGACTGATCGAGAACACCGGGGTGCGCACCAGGCACCTGGTCCAGCCGATCGAGCAGACCCTCACCCACCCGGGCTTCACCCAGCGCAACCAGGTGTACGAGCGGGAGGCCAAGCGCCGCGTCCCCGAGGTGGTCGAACGCGCCCTCGCCCACGCCGAGTTGGGCGCCCAGGAGATCGACCTGATCATCTACGTGTCCTGCACCGGCTTCATGATGCCGTCGATGACCGCCTGGCTGATCAACACCATGGGCTTCCGCTCCGACACCCGCCAGGTGCCGATCGCCCAGCTCGGCTGCGCGGCCGGCGGCGCCGCCGTCAACCGCGCCCACGACTTCTGCCGCGCCTACCCGGGCGCCAACGTGCTCATCGTCGCCTGCGAGTTCTGCTCGCTCTGCTACCAGCCGAGCGACCTCGAAGTCGGTTCGCTGCTCTCCAACGGCCTGTTCGGGGACGCCGTCGCCGCCGTGGTGATGCGCGGCCGGGGCGGCCGCGGGGTGCACGTCG
This sequence comes from Kitasatospora sp. NPDC098652, assembly GCF_044760155.1. Taxonomy (NCBI): domain Bacteria; kingdom Bacillati; phylum Actinomycetota; class Actinomycetes; order Kitasatosporales; family Streptomycetaceae; genus Kitasatospora; species Kitasatospora sp. NPDC098652. Next base: position 259,284 of record NZ_JBIWAQ010000006.1, on the reverse strand, counting down.
AGCGCAACGGCTCGCACCTCGTCCCGCACACCGAGGGCTGGATCTCGTACGGGGTCAAGGACACCGGCTTCCACTTCCAGCTGGACAAACGGGTGCCCGGCACCATGGAGATGCTCGCCCCCGCGCTGCGCACCCTGGCCGGACAGCACGGCTGGGACGTCTCCGGACTCGGCTTCTACGTCGTGCACGCCGGCGGCCCGCGCATCCTGGACGACCTCTGCCACTTCCTCAACCTGGAGCCGTCGACCTTCCGCTACAGCCGGGCCACGCTGACCGAGCGCGGCAACATCGCCAGCGCCGTCGTCTTCGACGCCCTGGCCCGGCTGTTCGCCGACGGCGGGGTCGCCGAGGGCACCACCGGCCTGATCGCCGGGTTCGGGCCGGGCATCACCGCCGAGATCTCCCTGGGCAGTTGGGTCGACACTCCGGTCGAACCGGTGCGCCGCCGGCCGCGCGCCATCTCCACCTCCGACATCGCCCTCGTCCACCAGGGCGCCCCCCGCCGTTTCCCGGCCGGCACTACGATCACGGAATGACCGACACCACGGACCGCACCGACACCGACACGGCCGCCAGAGCCGCCGAACTCGCCGCCCTGTTCCCGGCGTTGCACGCGCCGCAGTACTGGGCCTGGGGCCGCTACGACGCGCAGTTCTCCACCCTGCTGCCGCCGGACGAGCTGGTCACCAACATCCACCTGGTCGGGTTCGCGGACGGTGACGTGGTGCTCTGCCGGGACGACCGGAACCACTGGTTCCTGCCCGGCGGGACCCGGGAGAAGGACGAGTCCGTCGCCGACTGCCTGACGCGGGAGCTGCGCGAGGAGGCCGGCGCCCGGCTGCTCGGCGAGCCGGCCTGGCTCGGCGCGCACCGCTGCCACACCGAGGACCTGGTGCCGTACCGGCCGTGGCAGCCGCACCCGGACAAGGCCTGGCTGTGGGGCTGGGGCGAGGTCGAGCTGGACTCCACGCCGACCAATCCGGCGGACGGCGAGCAGGTGGTCGAGGTCCGGGCCGTCCCGGCCGCCGAGGCGCAGCGGCTGCTGCTCGGCGGGCACGACGCCTGGTGGGGCGAGCTGATCGGGCTGGCGGTCGAGCTGCGACGGCGGGCCGGGCGGGGCTGAGCCCTGAGCCGGCCCCCGCCCGAGCCATGCCCCCGGCCCGAGGCGGCCCCCAGCCCGAGGTCACCCCCGGTCCGGGATATTCCCGTCGGGCCGGAAGACCACCGGAACGGCCGAACAGAAGAGGGAACTGTCCGTTTTGCGGTGATATGACTCGGCCATGGACACCTATTCGTTGGCCTCGTCACTGGCCGTGGACTACCCGGTGCTCAACATCTTCTGGACGATGCTGGAGCTGTTCCTCTGGATCCTCTGGTTCTTCCTGCTGTTCAAGATCATCACGGACATCTTCCGCAGCCACGACCTCAGCGGCTGGGGCAAGGCCGGCTGGCTGATCCTGGTGATCATCCTGCCGCTGATCGGCATCCTCGCCTACCTGATCGCCCGCGGCCAGGGCATGGGAAAGCGGGACGTCGAACAGGCCCAGCAGGCCGACGCGGCGGTCCGGGCCTACATCCGGGACGCGGCGGCCGGAACGCCCGCGGAGGGCGGCAGTGGCGGCCGCAGCCACGTCGAGGACCTGGCGAGACTGTCGGACCTGAAGGAGCGGGGCGCCATCTCCGACGAGGAGTACCAGAAGGCCAAGGACAAGCTCCTGGCGTGAGCGGACGAAGCGGCCGGGGCCGGTGGACGCGTGTCCACCGGCCCCGGCCGTCAGCGCCCCTGCTCAGCGCCCCTGCTCGGCGCCCTGCTCAGCGCCGTCCGGAGCGCCGGTCCTTCGGGACGCCGTCGCCGCCGCCACCGGTCAGACCGGCCCGGCGCAGCGCGTCCGCCATGGCGCTGTTGGCCAGCGGGGCGTTGCCGCCGGAGCCGGAGCCGCCCCCGCGCCGGTCCTGGCCGCCCCGGCCGCCCTGACCGCCCTGACCGCCCTGGCCGGCGCCGCGGTCGCCGCCCCGGTCGCCGCCACGGCGCTCCTGGCGCGGCGGGCGGGCCTGCCGCTCGCCCCGGTCGCCACCGCGGTCACCGCGGTCGCCGCCCCGCTCCCGGCCGACCTCGTCGTCCAGCCGCAGGGTCAGCCCGATCCGCTTGCGCGGCACGTCCACCGTGAGCACCCGGACCTTGACGATGTCGCCCGGCTTGACCACCTCGCGCGGGTCCTTGACGAAGTTCCTGGACAGCGCCGAGACGTGCACCAGCCCGTCCTGGTGGACGCCCACGTCGACGAAGGCGCCGAAGGCGGCCACGTTGGTGACCACGCCCTCCAGCACCATGCCGACCTCCAGGTCGCCGATCTTGTCGACGCCCTCCTTGAACACCGCGGTGCGGAAGGCCGGGCGCGGGTCACGGCCCGGCTTGTCCAGCTCGCCCAGGATGTCGGTGACGGTCGGGACGCCGAAGGTGTCGTCGGCGAAGTCGGCCGGGCGCAGCGCCCGCAGCCGCTCCCCGTTGCCGATCAGCTCGCGCAGCTCGCCCCCGGTGGCGGCGAGGATCCGGCGCACCACCGGGTAGGCCTCGGGGTGCACGCTGGAGGCGTCCAGCGGGTCCTCGCCGCCGGGGATCCGCAGGAAGCCCGCGCACTGCTCGAAGGCCTTGGGGCCCAGCCGGGAGACGTCCTTGAGCTGCTTGCGGGTGCGGAACGGGCCGTTGGCGTCGCGGTGCGCCACGATGTTGTCGGCCAGCGTGGCGGTGATGCCGGAGACCCGGGTGAGCAGCGGCGCCGAGGCGGTGTTGACGTCCACCCCGACGGCGTTGACGCAGTCCTCGACCACGGCGTCCAGCGAGCGCGAGAGCTTCACCTCGCTCAGGTCGTGCTGGTACTGGCCGACGCCGATCGACTTGGGGTCGATCTTGACCAGTTCGGCCAGCGGGTCCTGGAGCCGGCGGGCGATCGACACCGCGCCGCGGATCGACACGTCGAGCTCCGGCAGCTCCTGCGAGGCGAACGCGGAGGCCGAGTAGACGGAGGCGCCGGCCTCGCTGACCATCGCCTTGGTGAGCCCCAGCTCGGGGTGGCGCTTGAGCAGGTCCTCGGCGAGCTTGTCGGTCTCCCGGGAGGCGGTGCCGTTGCCGATCGCCACCAGGTCGACGTCGTGCTTCTTCGCCAGCGCGGCGAGGGTGTTCAGCGCCGCGTCCCACTTGTTGGCGGGCTGGTGCGGGTAGATGGTCTCGTACGCGACCACCTTGCCGGTGGCGTCCACCACGGCGACCTTCACCCCGGTGCGGAAGCCCGGGTCCAGGCCCATGGTGGCGCGGGTGCCGGCCGGGGCGGCGAGCAGCAGGTCCCGCAGGTTGGCGGCGAAGACCCGCACCGCCTCGTCCTCGGCCTCGGCGCGCAGCCGACCCCGCAGGTCGATGCCGAGCCGCACCAGGATCCGGGTGCGCCAGGCCCAACGGACCGTGTCGACCAGCCACTTGTCGGCCGGGCGGCCGCGGTCGGCGATGCCGAAGCGGGCCGCGATGCGCTGCTCGTAGTCGCTCTCGCCGGGCAGGTCGCCCTCGGACTCGCCGTCGTAGGGGGAGAGTTCGAGGTCCAGCACCTCCTCCTTCTCGCCGCGCAGCATCGCCAGGATGCGGTGCGAGGGGAGCTTGGTGAACGGCTCGGAGAAGTCGAAGTAGTCGGCGAACTTGGCGCCGTCGCCCTCCTTGCCGTCCCGGACCCTGGCCACCAGCCGGCCGCGGCCCCACATCCGCTCGCGCAGCGAGCCGACCAGGTCCGCGTCCTCGCCGAAGCGCTCGACCAGGATCGACCTGGCGCCCTCCAGCGCGGCCGCGGCGTCCGCCAGCGACTCGTTCAGGTACTGCGCGGCGAGCGCCGCCGGGTCCTGCGTCGGGTCGGCGAGCAGGGTGTCGGCCAGCGGCTCCAGCCCGGCCTCCCGGGCGATCTGCGCCTTGGTGCGCCGCTTGGGCTTGAACGGCAGGTAGATGTCCTCCAGCCGTGCCTTGGAGTCGGCGGCCAGCACCTGGGCGCGCAGCGCGTCGTCCAGCTTGCCCTGGGAGTCGATCGACTCCAGGACGGCCGCCCGGCGCTCCTCCAACTCGCGCAGGTAGCGCAGCCGCTCCTCCAGCGTGCGCAGCTGGGCGTCGTCCAGCGAGCCGGTGACCTCCTTGCGGTAGCGGGCCACGAACGGCACGGTCGCACCGCCGTCGAGCAACTCGACGGCGGACGTCACCTGCCCCTCGCGAACGCCCAGTTCCTCGGCGATCTTGCGCTCGATCGCCTGCTGGGCCTGCCGGGCCACCTGTTCGACTGGCGTGGTCACGAAGCCGGTCACCTTCTCCTTCAGTGCTTTCGCCGTACCCCCCGCATTCTGGCAGGTGCCGGTGACACCGCACGGCCGCACCCGGGGCGGCGGGCGTGGCGCGCGGGCGGGCGGGGCGGCGCGGGGGCGGGCGGCGCGGGGGCAGGCGGCGCGCGGTCAGGCCGGTGCCCCGGCAGTTCGCCGATCCGCCTGTCGGGCGGCGGTCCGCGCTGTACGCTGCCGGGCATGTGCGCTGCCGCCCGGATGCACCCCGATGAACCGGTCGTCGACGCGGCCCTGGTACGGCGGTTGCTCTCCGCCCAGTTCCCGCAGTGGGTGGGACTTCCGGTCACGCCCGTCGGGCCCGCCGGGGCGGACAACGCCATGTTCCGGCTCGGGCCCGAACTCGCCGTCCGGCTGCCCCGGGTGGAGTGGGCCGCCGGGGACGTCCGGCGCGAGCACCAGTGGCTGCCCCGGCTGGCACCGCAGTTGCCGCTGCCCGTCCCCGCCCCGCTGGCCGTCGGCCGCCCCGCCGCCGGCTACCCCTGGCAGTGGTCGGTGCTGCGCTGGCTCGACGGCGTCAACCCGGCGGTCGGCGTGCTCGCCGCACCCGAGGGCCTCGCGCGCGACCTGGCCGGCTTCGTCAACGCCCTGCGCGAGCTCGACCCGGCCGGCGCCCCGGCCGGCCAGCGCAGCGTGCCGCTCGCCTCCCGGGACGGCGCCACCCGCGCGGCGATCGCCCAACTCACCGGCGCGATCGACACCGCCGCCGCAACCGCCCTGTGGGACAAGGCACTCCGCCTCCCCGAGTACGCCGGACCGCCGGCCTGGATGCACGGCGACCTCACCCCCGGGAACCTGCTGGTCGACGGCTCCGGGCGGCTCACCGCCGTCATCGACTTCGCCCTGATGGGCGTCGGCGACCCCACCGCCGACCTGATGCCCGCCTGGAACCTGCTGCCCGCCGCCGCCAGACCCGGCTTCCGCGCCGCCCTGGGCGCCGACGACGCCATGTGGGCCCGCGGCCGCGCCTGGGCCCTCTCCATAGCCCTGGTGACGATCCCCTACTACCGCCACACCGACCCGGCCCGGACCGCCAACGCCCGTCACGTCGTCCGCGAGGTACTCGCCGACCGCAGCGTCTGAGCAGCGTCTAAGGGTTGCCGTCCGGCCCGACGATCGCCAGCAGTCGGTGCACCAACGGGCTGCCGTCGTCGGCCCGCCAGGCCACCGCGACCCGGGTGCGGGCCGCGCCGGGGTCGATCCGGCGGAAGGCGACGCCGCGCAGCCGGATCCGCCGGATGCCGGCCGGGGCCAGCGAGACCCCGAGGCCCGCCCCCACCAGGGCGCACACCGTCTGCCACTCCACCGCCTGCTGCCCGATCCGCGGGGTGAAACCCGCCTCCGCGCACAGGCCGGTGATCCGGTCGTACAGCTGCGGCCCCTCCTCGCGGGGCAGCAGCACGAACGGCTCCGCCGCCAACTGCCCGAGCCGGACGACCCGTTGGGCGGCGAGCGGATGGTCCGCCGGGAGCACGGCGACGAAGGGCTCGCTGAGCACCGTCCGGAACCGCAGCCCCGGGTCGTCGGCGGGCGGCTCGCGCAGCAGGCCGACGTCGATGCCTTGGTCGCGCAGGGCGGCGAGCTGGGGCGCGCTGGTCATCTCCCGGACGTCCAGCCGCACCCCCGGGTGGCGCTCCCGGAATCCGTGCAGCAGCCCGGGCAGGACGGTCAGGGCGAGCGAGGCGGAGAAGCCGATCCGCAGCCGCCCCGCCTCCCCGTCGCCCACCGCCCGGGCGGCCGCCAGCCCGTCCGCGAGCTCGGCCAGCACCCGGCGCGCGACCGGCAGCAGCTCCTGCCCGGCCGGGGTCAGCGTGACGCCGCCCGGCTCGCGCCGGAACAGCGGGTGGCCGACCTTCTCCTCCAGCCGGCGGATCTGCTGGGACAGCGGCGGCTGGGCGATGCCGAGGCGGGCGGCGGCCCGGCCGAAGTGCAGTTCCCCGGCGAGCACGGTGAAGGCGTGCAGCTGCGGGAGGGGGAGTTCGGGGCGGTGCTCCATAGCTCCAGGGATATCAGATCGGCTCCGTAGCAGTATTGGACGTATCCCCGCAGGCCACCTAGCGTTCGGCGCATGACAGAGCGATCCGAGCGACGCGCCGTGCTGAGCGGCTCCACCTTCGAGGAACAGATCGGCTACGCCCGCGCCGTGGTGGACGGCGACTGGGTGCACGTGTCCGGGACGACGGGGTTCGACTACGCCACGATGACCATCTCCCCGGACGTGGTGGAGCAGGCCGAGCAGTGCCTGCGCAACATCGCGGCCGCCCTGGCCGAGGCCGGCTCCGGCTTCGCGGACGTGGTGCGGGTGCGCTACCTGCTGCCCGAGCGCGCGGACTTCGAGCCCTGCTGGCCAGTGCTGCGGCGCTGCTTCGGCGAGGTCCGACCGGCCGCGACGATGCAGGTGTGCGGCCTGGCCGACCCCCGGATGCGGATCGAGATCGAGGTGACCGCCCGGCGCTCAACCGGGTGAGGGGTCGCTGATCCACCGCCAGCGTTCGCGCTGTCCGCGGCCGTTGCTATGGTTCTCCCCGCCACTACGGGTAGGGGGATCGGACTTGGCACGTAGCACGATCGATGTCAGCGTGAGTCCCCAGGGCCCGGTCGACCCGCAGGCCGCGCTGCGCGAACTCGCGGCCGCCGTCCGGCAGTTGCGCGACCACGTGCCGGCCGAGGACCGCGAGGTGCTGGACGAGTCGCTGGAGGCGATCGGCGACGGCGCCGGCGACGGGGACTCGCCGTCCGCCCTGCGCCGGGCGCTGCGCAACATCTCCGGGGTGGCCTCGCTGGTGCGGGCGGGTGCGCCGGTGGTGGAGTCGGTCCGCCGGCTCCTGGACTCGCTCGACTCCTGACGGTCGGGCCACTATTTTCGTACCGGGTCAGAAAACTGCCCCGGTCAATCCCGGCTGCTAGCCTGGACCGCATGACTGGACTGCGGGAGCGCAAGAAGGAACGGACCCGGCGGGCCATCTCCGAGGCGGCCATCACGCTCTTCCTGGAGCACGGCTTCGACCAGGTCTCGGTGGCCGACGTCGCCGCCGCCGCCGAGGTCTCCAAGCCCACCCTGTTCAGCTACTTCGCCAGCAAGGAGGACCTGGTCGTCCACCGCTTCGCCGACCACCAGGAGCAGGCGGCGGACGTGGTCCGCAACCGGGCCGGGGACGAGACCCTGCTGGACGCCCTGCACCGGGACTTCCTGGACGGCCTCGCCCGGCGCGACCCGGTCACCGGCCTCAACGACCACCCCCAGGTACTGGCCTTCACCGCCCTCGTCCAGGGCACCCCCAGCCTGGCCGCCCGGGTCGGCGCGTACGTCGCCCGCGCCGAGCAGTCCCTCGCCGAGGCGCTGCGCGAGGCCCCCGACCTCGCCCCGCCGCACGAGCTCACCGCCCCGCTGCTCGCCGCCCAGGTCACCGCCACCCAGCGGGTCCTGGCCCTGCACAACTGGCAGCTCCTCCGGGACGGCGGCCGCACCGCCGACGACCTCCACCCCGAGGCCGTCGCCCACGCCGACCGCGCCTTCGAACTGCTCGCCCGGGGCTACACCGACGCCTGACGCCGTGGTTGGATTGCCGCCCATGACGACCCGCCACCTCCACTTCGACGCCCTGCACAACTTCCGTGACCTGGGCGGCTATCCGGCCGCCGACGGACGGACCGTCCGGTGGGGCCTGCTCTACCGCGCCGACTCGCTCGGCAAGCTCTCCACCGCCGCCGACCTCGAACGGCTCCGGGCCCTCGGCGTCCGGACCGTGATCGACCTGCGCTACGACTGGGAGATCGCCGCCAAGGGCCGGGTCCCCGACTTCGACGGCCTGGACTTCCGCAACCACTCGATCGAGCACCGCCCGTACGACCAGGCCGCGATCGACCCGGCGCTCGACCCGTGGCGCTACCTCGCCGACCGCTTCGCCGAGGTCGCCGAGGACGGCGTCAAGGAGATCCGCCAGACCCTGGACGCGATCACCGACGCCGAGGCCCCGGTGGTCTTCCACTGCATGTCCGGCAAGGACCGCACCGGCCTGATCGCCGCCCTGGTGCTCACCCTGCTCGGCGTCTCCGAGGACGACATCGCCGCGGACTTCGCCCTCACCGAGCTCGCCACCCCGCACCTGGTCGCCGACTGGCACGCCGCCCACCCCGGCGAAACCCTCCGCTGGCCCGGCTACGGCCGCGCCCCGGAGACCGTCATCCGCCTCACCCTCGCCGACCTCGCCACCCGCTACGGCTCCGTCGAGGCCTACCTCGCCGGCACCGTCGGCATCGACCGCGCCCGGATCGACGCCCTGCGGTCACGACTGCTCACGCCCTGACCGCTTGTGGCGGTTGCCGAGTGACGGGCTCCACCGCTAGCGGCGGCGCGGCCTGCCGGAGCGGCTGCCGGAGCGGTTGCCGGTGCGGTTGCCGGACTGGGGCCGGGAACCGCCGCGGGGCTTGCGGTCGCCGGTGGCCGGGCCCGTCGGGCCCGCCGGGGCCGTCTCGGGCCAGTGGGTGGGGCGGGTGAGGGTGGCCGGGAGGCGGGTGGTGGCGTCGCCGCGGGCGGCGTTGAGCTGGGCCTGGGTGAGGAAGAGGGCGGTGCTGAGGTCGGCACCGGCGAGGTTGGCGTCGCGGAGGTCGGCGCCGATCAGGTCGGCGAGGCGCAGGTCGGCACCGGCGAGGTCGGCGGCGACCAGGAGGGCGCCGCGCAGGTTGGCGCCCTGGAGGTCGGCGCCGCGCAGGCGGGCGCCGAAGAGGTCGGCGCCCCGGTGTTCGCGGCGGCGGGGAACGGCGGCGCGGACGAGTTCGCCGGCCCGCAGCAGCAGCTCGCTGATCCGCCCGCGGTGGGCCGCGACGTCGACGGCCATGAGTTCCTCGGGGGTGCCGGCGGCGAGGCGGTCGGTCTCCTCCAGGGCCTGCCGCAGCTCGGCGTGGACGGGCCGGGCGGGGGCGAAGGTGAGCGCCTCGGTGAGGTACCAGAGCAGTTCGTGGAGCTGTCGGACGATCGGGAAGACGTCGAACATCGGCTTGGCGGTGGCGGGTTCCTCCCGCCAGCTGACCCCGCCGAAGGTGACCTGGGAGACCCGCTGACCGGCGCCGAAGCAGTCGTAGACGGTGCAGCCCTGGAAGCCGCTGTCGCGGAGCCGGGCGTGGATCCCGCAGGTGAAGTCCGTCTGCAGGTTGCGGCAGGGGGTGCCGACGGCCTTGTCGACCGCGAAGTCGGCGGTGGCCGCGAAGGGCAGGGCGACGCAGCACAGCCCGAAGCAGCTGCCGCAGTCGGAGCGGAGCGGGGTCGGCGCGGCCGCCGTGGGGTCCTGCGGCGACTCGGTCTCGCTCACGTCCGGGGTCCTTCCGAAGCTGCTGGGCACCGGCGGGAGCCGGCGCGTCGAACCCGTCAAGATTACTGGGCAGGCCCCCCTCCCTCCGAGTAAGGTATGCAGGCAAGCAGAGACCATTACATGCGGGGGATCCGAACGATGCCGGAGTCGAACGTGACCGAGCTGGTCCGGATGTGGATCAGCGGCTGGACCGTCTCCCGGGGCGCCGCCGACCCGGTGGAGCGGCCCTGGGGCTGGAGCATCGACGTCGGCGCGCCGGCCGGGGAGGTGGGGCGGTACGTGCTGCCCGAGCCGACCGAGGAGGCCGTCCGCGAGCTCGCCGGGGCGACCACCGCGCCGACCACCTGGCTCAAGCTGTTCGCCGAGGACGGGACGGTACGGCCCTGGCTGGGCCCGCAGTGGCGGCTGGACCGTCCGGGCTTCCTGATGACCGCCGCGCTCACCCCCGAGCGGGCGCAGCCGCCGTCCGGCTACACCCTGACCACCTGGAGCAGGGGCGGTGTGCTGCGCGCCCTGGTGCGCAGCACGGACGGGCACCTCGCCGCCCGCGGCCAGGTGGGCCTGGCCGGCCCGGTGGCCGTACCGGACCAGATCGCCACCGCCCCCGAGCACCGCCGCCGGGGCCTGGGCTCGGTGGTGATGCGGGCCCTGCTGTCCGGCGCGTACGAGGCGGGCGCCCGCACCGGCGTCCTGGTCGGCACGGCGGACGGCCAGGGGCTCTACCGGGCCCTCGGCTGGACCACCCACGCCCCGATGGCGAGCCTGGTCCTGGAGGCGGAGCAGCCCGGCCCCAGCTGGGTGGACTAGCTGGGACGGCCGGGGCTAGGGGAACGGCAGCAGCTCCGGGCGCTTCGGCGGCCGGCCGTCGCCGGAGGAGCGGCCGGTGAGGCGGCGGCCGATCCAGGGGCCGAGGTGGGTGCCCAGCCAGCGGGCGTCGGAGCGCAGCCGCTCGGCGCGGCCGGGCGGGGCGACGGCGGGCAGCGGGGCGCGCCAGTCGAAGGCCGCCGGGCGGCCGAGGGCCTCCAGGACGCCTTCGGCGACCCGGCGGTGGCCCTCGGGCGACAGGTGCAGCCGGTCCTCGGCCCAGAGCCGGCGGTCGTCGAAGCAGGGCGCGGAGAACAGGTCGACGACGGCGTAGCCGTCCTGCCGCCCGAGTTCCTGGACGAAGGCCTTCATCCGCAGGATGGCGGGGAGCAGCCGGGCGCCGCCGGCCATCCTGCGGCTGGGGTCGGTGCTGGTGAACAGGACGACGGTGGCGCCGGTGGCGCGCAGCTCGGCGGCGCAGCGGCCGAGCTGCCGCTCGACCCGGTCGATGTCGCAGCCGGGGCGCAGCACGTCGTTGAAACCGCCGGCCAGCGTGACGAGGTCGGCGCCCATCCCGGCGGCGGCGGGGAGCTGCTCGTCGTGGATCTGGCCGATGAGCTTGCCGCGGACGGCGAGGTTGGCGTACCGGAAGCCGTCGGCCCCGCCCTCGGCGGCGAGCGCGGAGGCGACCCGGTCGGCCCAGCCGCGGTAGTGGCCGTCCGGCTGGAGGTCGTCGCACATGCCCTCGGTGAAGGAGTCCCCGATGGCGACGTAGCTGGTGTAACTGCGGCTGGTGGTGGGCACGGGCTGCCTCCGCTCTCCTGAGATGGCTCCGCGATCCGACGATCGTACGTGTGCACTTGCCAACCAGTGTCACGGGGGCCCGGCCGCTCATTCGGCGTCCACTGTTCGTTTATCGCCCTGCGCCATCCTGGGTCCACGGGGCGGCGGCCGGCGACGGGGGCCTTGCCGCCGCCCCCGCCCCACCCCGTCCGGCGAGGCGCTCAGCCCGCGACGGCCGCTTCCGCCCCGACGCCCCCGACGCCCGCGCCCGCCGCGACGCCCGCGCCCGCGCCCGGAGCCGTGTACCAGTGCTCGCGCACCGCGTCCGTGGGCCGCTGGTCGCCGAGGGCGCCGAGCCCCCACTCCCCCAGGGCCTCGATCACCGGTCGCAGTTCGCGCCCGCGGTCGGTCAGCTCGTACACCGTGGCGTTGGCGGGCCGCTCCAGTCGCCGCCGTTCCGCGAGCCCCTCGCCCTCCAACTGCTTGAGCCGGGCGGCCAGGATGTCGGTGGAGACGCCGGGCAGGTCGGCGTGGAGGTCGGTGTAGCGGCGCGGGCCGCGCAGGAGTTCACGGACGATCAGGAGGCTCCAGCGCTCCCCCACCGCGTCCAGGGCGCGGGCGACGGCGCAGTACTGGTCGTAGCTTCGGCGTGACATGTGGATCAGCATAGCCAAAAGGTTGGACTTTCCAAGTGCCTACTTGGTAGAACAAAGCGGAAGCAACGGCGCGGTGGTGACGGTCGGGAGGCCGCAGATGGAGTTTCGGCAGTCCAGCAAGCTGAACGACGTGTGCTACGAGATCCGGGGCCCGGTGGTCGACCAGGCCAACGCCCTGGAGGAGGCCGGGCACAGCGTGCTGCGGTTGAACACCGGCAACCCGGCGCCGTTCGGTTTCGAGGCGCCCGAGGAGATCATCCAGGACATCATCCGCAACCTGCCCTCGGCGCACGGCTACAGCGACTCGCGCGGCATCCTGCCGGCCCGCCGCGCCGTGGTGCAGTACTACCAGCAGCGCGGGGTCCAGGGCGTCGGCGTCAACGACGTCTACCTCGGCAACGGCGTCTCCGAGCTGATCCAGATGGCGATCACCGCCCTGGTGGACGACGGCGACGAGGTGCTCGTCCCGATGCCGGACTACCCGCTGTGGACGGCCTCCGTCCGGCTGGCCGGCGGCAAGGCCGTGCACTACCTGTGCGACGAGGCGGCCGATTGGTACCCGGACCTCGACGACATCGCCGCCAAGATCACCGCCCGCACCAAGGCGATCGTCGTCATCAACCCCAACAACCCGACCGGCGCGGTCTACCCGAAGGAACTGCTGGAGGGGATCCTCGACCTGGCCCGCCGCCACCAGCTGATGGTGCTGGCCGACGAGATCTACGACAAGATCCTCTACGACGGCACCGAGCACCACTGCCTGGCCGCGCTCGCCGACGACGTGCTCACCCTCACCTTCAACGGCCTCTCCAAGGCCTACCGGGTGGCCGGCTTCCGCAGCGGCTGGCTGGTCGTCTCCGGCCCCAAGCAGCACGCCACCGACTACCTGGAGGGCCTGACCATGCTCTCCGGCATGCGGCTGTGCCCCAACGTGCCCGCGCAGTACGCCGTCCAGGCCGCGCTCGGCGGCCACCAGTCCATCAACGACCTGGTCCTGCCGAACGGCCGGCTCACCGAGCAGCGCGACATCGCGGTCAAGGCGCTCAACGAGATCCCCGGGGTCAGCTGCGTCAAGCCCAAGGGCGCGCTGTACGCCTTCGCCAAGCTCGACCCGGCGGTGCACCGGATCGTCGACGACGAGCGCTTCGTGCTGGACCTGCTGCTGCGCGAGAAGATCCACGTCGTCCAGGGCACCGGCTTCAACTGGCCCCGCCCGGACCACTTCCGCTTCGTCACCCTGCCGCGTGCCGACGACCTGGAGACGGCGATCAACCGGATCGGGCGCTTCCTGGCCACGTACCGGCAGGTCTGACCCCGTACGCTCACGGACCATGACCGTTCTGCGCTCCGTCGTCCTGTTCGCCCTCGCGGCCGTCGCCGAGATCGGCGGCTGCTGGCTGGTCTGGCAGAGCGTGCGGGAGCAACGGCCTTGGTGGCTGGCCGGGTTGGGCGTGGTGGCGCTGGGCGTGTACGGCTTCGTGGCGGCGCTCCAGCCGGACGCCGAGTTCGGCCGGGTGCTGGCCGCCTACGGCGGGGTGTTCGTGGCTGGCTCGCTGCTGTGGGGCATGGCCGTGGACGGCTTCCGGCCGACCCGCTACGACGTGCTGGGCGCGCTGATCTGCCTGGCCGGGGTCGGCGTGATCATGTACGGGCCCCGGCGTTGAGCTCTTCGCTCCTCAACACCGGGGCCCGGTAGGCGGGTTCGGCGACTACCAGCCCCAGCCGCCACCCTCGCCGTCGTCGTCGCTGTTGGAGTCCCAGCCCTCGCCGACCTTGCGCAGGATCGTGTAGTGGTCGATCTGGGTGCCGTTCTCGGCCAGCGCGGTGACCTTCATGGACGACTTCTGGCCCAGGTGGGCCGGGGTGACGTCGACCTTGATGAAGGAGTAGCCGGTGTAGCGGACCCGCGACCACTGGATGGTCTCGGGGGTCTTCACCCGGCCCTTGCTCCAGTAGTAGCTCTGCACCTCGTCCTGGTGGTTCTCGTGCCCCTCGTAGGTGTCCGGCACGTCGAACTTGTACAGGCTGCGGCCGGCCGCGCCCGCGGTCACGTAGACCACGCCGTCCTTGGCCGGCTCGATGGTGGCACCGCTCGGCACCTGCTTCGAGACCTTGTTGCCGAGGATGGCGTCGGTGCGCTCGTAGATGTGGTTGTGGCCGTTGATGACCAGGTCCACCCGGTACTTCTCGAACAGCGGCACCCAGGCCTCGCGGACGCCGCCCTCGGAGGCGTGGGCGACGGTGGTGGAGAAGGCGCAGTGGTGGAAGAAGACCACGACGAAGTCGACGGTCTCGTCGCCCCGCAGGTCCTTGAGGGTGCGCTCCAGCCACTTGGTCTGCTTGTTCGCCGAGATGCCCAGGTTGGCCGGGATCTCGTAGGAGACGTCGTTGGCGTCCAGCGAGATGACGCCGACGTTCTTGTACCGGAAGGTGTAGACGCCGGGGACCTGGCGCGGGTCCGGGCCGTTGTCCGGCAGGAAGAAGCGGGCGTTCTCGCCGCCGTAGCCGTTCGGCGAGTACCAGGCCTCGACGTCGTGGTTGCCGTACGCGACCATCCACGGGATGTCGGCGGCGACCGTCTCGGTCTGGACCAGGAAGTCGTCCCAGGTCTTGGCGTTGAAGACGGACTTGTCCGGGTCGGTGCCGGAACCGGCCGGGTCGGCGTAGCAGATGTCCCCGGCGTGCAGGTGGAAGGCCGGCTTCTGGGCCTTGATGATGTTGTCGTTGCCGGCCGCGTGGGAGCTGACGCCCTGGTCGCCGAAGGCGGTGAAGGTGAACGGCTCGTACACCTTGCCCCAGCGGTGGTCGCGGGAGGGCGCGGTACGGAAGGTGTGCAGGGTGGAGATCTGCTGCTGCGAAGCCGGGTCGAAGCCCTCGTGGCCGACACCGTAGTAGTAGGTGGTGTCGGGCTGGAGGTCCTCCAGCGCGACGTGCAGGTAGTACTGGTCCACCGGCTTGCCGGTCGGGGTCAGCGCCGGGGTGTGCAGCGCGCGGACCTCGGCCTGGATCTTGTGGCTCAGCTCCCACGGGTGCTTGCCGAAGCGCAGGAACGGCTTCTTGACCGGCGCCGGGACCTGCCAGGAGATGCGGAACTGGGTGTCCGGCTCGGCGCCGAACTGGAGGTGACGCCCGACCGGCGCGACCAGCGCGCCGTCGATGCCGGCCGTCGTGGCACCCGTCAGGAGCTGGGGGCTCGCCGGGGCGGCGAAGGCCGGCGCGCTGCCCAGTGCACCGCCGACGGCGACGGCGCCCACGGTGACGGCACCGGCGCGCAGCATCCGGCGGCGGGAGAAGCGGGCCCGCAGGTACTCGTGCTGCTCGGCCGTGCTCATGCGGTCGGCAAGCTTGGCCGGCACGCCCATCTTGGGGATATCCATGCGCGGGACTCTGTCAGCGGCGCGTTGACCGCGCGCGGCCTCCCGGTGAACGGGGGTCAGCGCATCGGCCACTCGAACACCAACGTTCGACCATGGTTGGGCAAAGAGCATGTCCACATCGAAGTGATGTCGGATCATCGGCCTGGGTCGGGCTGGTGGTTCAGGCGCGGGTGGTTCAGGCGCGGGTGGTTCAGGCGCGGGTGGTTCAGGCGCGGGTGGTTCAGGCGCGGGTGGTTCAGGAGGACGGCTCAGGAGGGCCGCTAAGGGGGGCAGTTCAGGAGGACGGTTCGTCCCAGAGGTTCGCGGACCGGTTGCCGGTGCCGTCGCAGGTGCGGCAGATCTCGTCCCGGTACGCCTGCTTGGCGCCGGTCGCGTCCACCCGGTAGCGCACGTACACCCCGGTGCCGTCGCAGAGGAAGCAGTTGCCGCCCCCGCCGCCCACCTCGGTGGTGCCGGTGCCCTGGCAGGTGCGGCAGTTGAGGCCGGCGGTCCGGCCGGTGCCCGCGCAGATGCGGCAGACCGTCGTCATCGTCTTCCTCCCGTTACGCGGAACCGCTCGACGCCACCGGTCATGGTAGTGGGCCGACCCGGGGACCGCGCCGGGCCGCAGACCTGACGAATCGTCAGCACTTCGCGCGCCCCGCCGTCCCAGCGGCCCCAGGGGCCCCAGCGGTCCCCGCCGTCACTCCGGCAGGCCCTCGCGGACCCGGCGGGAGACCGAGATCAGCTGGAGGTCGAGCAGCCCCGGCGGATCGGCGAGACCCGGCCCGCCCGCCCGCACCCAGGCGGCTATGTCGTCGATCATCTCGTCCATCAGCACGAAGCCGAGCCAGACCGGGCGACCGCCCGCCGCCCGCCCCTCAGAGGACGGCCCGACCACCACCACGTTGGACTGGGAGCAGACGTCCAGGCACTTGACCGCCCGGACCCGGCCCGCCGGACCGACCGCCGTCCGCAGCCGCTCGTACTGCCCCGCGTGGTCCACCCCGGGGTGCTTCGCCTCGGCGCCGCAGCAGCAGCCCCGACAGACGGTCACGGTCACCGGGGAGCCGGCACCCCGCTTGCCGTCGCGGTCGCGGTCACGCTCTCGGCGGCTCATCCGCGCTGGTCCCCCTCCTGGTCGGCGGCCCGGTTCGACGGCACGCTCTGCACCGGAACTGTACCTGTCAGCCCACCGGGCATCGAGGGCGGCCGGGGGCACCGAGGCCCCGGCCGGCCTGAACTAGGATCCGGCCGACGGTCCGAGCCGCGGAGCGGGCGGGGAAAGGGGACGGGCGGATGCCGAAGCGGAGGGCCCGCGGCCTGTGGTTCGCGGTGGCCGTGGCGGTGCTCGGCCTGCTGTGCGGGGCGCTCGGGCTCTCGGTGGTCCTGACCGGCGGCTACTCCCTGCACCGCATGGACGGCACCGCGATGGAGCCGGGACTCCGGCCGGGCGACCGGATGCTGACCGACCGGGTCGCGGCCGCGGACGTGCGGCGCGGCGAGCTCTACATCGCCGACGCGCCCTGGGGCCCCGACCGCTCCCCCGTGTTCCGGGTGATGGCGCTCGGCGGCCAGCGCATCAGCTGCACCGGCGGGCGGCTCAGCCTCGACGGCAGGCCACTGGACGAGCCGGCCGACCGACAGGACGGCACCTGCGCCCACGACTTCGACGTCACCGTCTCCCCCGGCCGGGCCTTCCTGATGGGCGATCGGCGCGACACCGCGGTCGACTCCCGGCAGCACGTCGAGGACGACCGGCAGGGGACGGTCGACCTGGCCCGGCTGACCGGCCACCGGGTGGTCTGGCACTCCGGCGGCGACTCCCCCGTCCTGCCCGGCAAGCTGATCGGCGCCGCGGCGCTGATGGTGCTCGGGGCCCTGGTCACCGTGTTCGGGGTGCTCGCGGCGGTCGTCATCGCCTCCTTCGCCGCTGCCCGGCGGCGCACCCCGGCCGGCCCCGCCGAGTGAACCGAATTCCCCTCCCGCACGTATCGGCGGCAATTCCGAAACGCGGTGGAGCGGAATTCGAAATGGCACCCGGTGTCATCTGACGGGATTTCCGGAAATTCCGCCGTAACCTATGGACGGCTGCGAAACCTGGAAGTAACTTACCTGCGAGTAGTACGAGTAGCAGCTGTGGCCCGGCTCGGCACGACCCCCACCCGTCGTTTCTCTCCCCCAGGAGGAACCGTGCTCCGCCCTGCCCGGAATTCCCGGCGACTCCGCAATTCCAGCGCCCTCGCGGCCGTCGCCGTCGGCGCCGCCCTCGCGCTCACCTCCACCACCGCCCAGGCGGCCACCCCCGCGCCCAGGCACTACGTGGCCCTCGGCGACTCCTACGCCGCCGGCGCCGGCGTCCCCGGCCAGTCGGCCGGCCTGTGCCTGCGCTCCGACCACAACTACGGCCACCTGGTCGCCGCCTCGCTCAAGGCCGGCGCGTACACCGACGTCACCTGCGCGGCCGCCAAGGTCAAGGCCATGACGCAGCCCCAGTACGACGCCTTCATCCGGGTCAACGACCCGCAGCTGGACTCGGTGAGCGCCGACACCGACCTGGTCACCCTCGGGATCGGCGGCAACGACCTCGCCAGCAGCGACCTCGGTCTCGGCGAACTCGTCGCCACCTGCGTCGCCGGCGCGGTCGTCAACCCGCTCGGCACGCCCTGCAAGGACGTCTACCACCACGGCTACTTCGACTGGCAGACGTGGTCCTGGCAGTACGGCAACGACGACCTGGCCGAGCGGATCACCACCACCATCGCCCCGCAGATCGCCGGCACGCTCCAGCAGATCCACGCCAAGGCCCCCAAGGCCCGGGTGCTGCTGGTCGGTTACCCGTCCGTGCTGCCCGCCGACGGCTCGACCTGCGTCCTGCGCCAGCCGGTGACCCCGGGCGACGTGGAGTACATGCACGGCGTGCTCGACAAGCTCAACGCCGCCCTGAAATCCACCGCGGCCGCCAACGGCGCGACCTACGTGGACACCGCGACACCGACCCGCGGGCACGACGTCTGCTCGGACGACCGCTGGATCGAGGGCGCCCTGCCCGGCTCGCCCGCCGTACCGTTCCACCCGAACGCGACCGGCGAGAAGGTGATGGCGGACGCGGTGCTCGCCGCGCTCAGGTAGCCGCCCGTGCGGCGGTCTGACCGGCTCCCGCTTGCCATGGAAAAGCACGAGGGGCCGGTGACCAACGGTCTGGTCACCGGCCCCTCGGCCCGCCTGCGGGCGGCGCGCTACTCCGCGTCGGCCGCGGAGCCCGCCGCCAGGCCCGCCGACCACTTCTCCTCGACCCGGCCGAACTTCCAGAACGCGATCGCCCCGGCCCAGGTCAGCACGAACAGGCCGACGATCGCGTAGCCGACGAAGTTGAGGTCCAGCCCGCCGATCCAGGCGATCGGCCCGCTGGTGATGTCCAGCTTCTCGCCGATCAGGCCGATCAGCTCGACCAGGCCGATGACCAGCGCGACCAGCACCGACAGGCCGGTGACCGTCAGGTTGTAGTAGATCTTGCGGACCGGCTTGGAGAACGCCCACTCGTAGGCGAAGTTCATGAACGAGCCGTCGATGGTGTCCAGCAGGCTCATCCCCGCCGCGAACAGGATCGGCAGCGTCAGCAGCGCGTACCAGGGCAGCGAGAACGCCGCCGCGCCGCCGGCCAGCACCAGCAGGGACACCTCGGTCGCGGTGTCGAAACCCAGCCCGAACAGCAGGCCCACCGGGTACATGTGCCAGGGCTTGGTGACCGCCCGGGTGACCTTGCCGAGGATCCGGTTCATCAGCCCGCGCCGCTCCAACTGGCGCTCCAGCTCCGCCTCGTCGTACTCGCCGACGCGCATCCGGCGGAACACCTTGAGGATGCCGTTGAAGGCGCCCAGGTTGATCAGGCCGAGCAGCAGCAGGAAGGTGCCGGAGACCGTGGTGCCGATCAGGCCGGTCATCCGGTGCAGGGTCGAGTCGTCCGCCTCGACCTGGTCCGCGAGCGTGCGGATGCCGAAGGCCAGCAGCGCGCAGAGGCCGAAGACGATCGAGGAGTGCCCGAGCGAGAACCAGAAGCCGACCGACAGCGGCCGCTTGCCCTGGCCCATCAGCTTGCGGGTGGTGTTGTCGATCGCCGCGATGTGGTCCGCGTCGAAGGCGTGCCGCATGCCGAGGGTGTAGGCGGTCAGGCCCATGCCCGCGCCGAAGACCTGGCCGCCGACGTCGTAGTGCTCGGGCGCCACCAGCGCGAGCAGGGTGAACCAGCCGATGACGTGCAGCGCGAGGATGAAGCCGCCCATCCCGGCCAGCCGGATCCACTCCTCGCGGGTGAGCCGGTCGCGCCATCTGACGGCTGGGGCACCTGCCGGGGCGGCTGTGGCGGCGCTGGGCATCGTGGGGTCCTTTCTGGGGCGGGCGGGCTCGGACGGGTCCGGGCCGGTCGGGACTGGGACGGCCCGGTCCAGGACGGTCCGGACACGGGCTGAGACCGTCCGGGCCCGGGCTGAGCTGGGCGAAGCTGGGCCATCTTTCCCCCCTCGGGCGAGCAGTTGCAAGTCATGTGCAAATGCCGGACGGCAGCGAACCGATCCACGACGGCGCAGGCCGGGGGCGCGCGGCACACAGCCGCACGCCTGCGCGGCGTCACCACTGCGGGGCGCTCATCAGGAAATCGCCCGATTCCTCCCCTAGGGTCGGAGGGGCCGAGCCCGCGGCGCGGCCCCCGAACGCGCCGCGGGCCGCTCGGCGCTCACCGGCCCGGGACCCCGATGGGAGCGGCCATGCCGTCGTACCCCTTCCACACCACCCGCGAGGACCTGCGCATCCCGCTGCCCGACGGCACGGAACTCGCCGCCCGGCTCTGGCGCCCGGTCAGCGACGAGCCCGTCCCCGTCCTGCTGGAGTACTCGGCCGACCGCCTCGGCGACCGCACCGCCGCCGAGGACGCCCGCCGCCACCCCTGGTACGCGGGCCACGGCTACGCCGCCGTCCGGGTCGACACCCGTGGCCACGGCAACTCCGGCGGCCTGCCCGGCGAACCCGGCGGCGAGCAGGAACTCACCGACGGCGCCGCCGCCGTCGACTGGCTCGCCCGCCGCCCCTGGGCCAACGGCCGGGTCGGCCTGCTCGGCGTCGGCGCGGCCGGCACCACCGCGCTGCGGCTGGCCGCCCGGGTGCCCGAGACCGTCGGCGCGGCCGTCACCGCCTGCCCCGAGGGCGGCCACCGGCTCGGCGGCGCCGTCCTCGCCGCCGACCTGCACACCCGGCTCACCACCCTGATCTCCGACGCCGCGCTCCCCCCGGACCCGAGCCGGCTCGGCGACGCCTGGCGGCCCGGCTGGCTGGCCCGGCTCGAATCCCTGGAACCCCCCGTCGACACCTGGCTCGCCGCCGGGGGCACCACCGTGCCGGTCTCCGTCCCGGTCCTCGCCGTGGCCGGCTGGGGCGACCCGTCCTGCTCCTTCGTACTGCGCCTGCTCGCCGAGTCCCCCACCGCGCACGCCCTGCTCGGCCCCTGGCCGCACGGCCTGCCCGAGGCCGCGCTGCCCGAGACCCTGCGCTGGTGGGACCACTGGCTGCGCGGCATCGACACCGGCGCCGTCAAGGAACCCGCCCTGCGCAGCTGGATCAGCACCCGCTGGACCGGCGAGGACGTCTGGCCCTCCCCCGACGTCCGGGAGATCCACTACGACCTCGACGGCCAGCTGCGCACCGCCGGCACCGCCTCCCAGGACCGGTACGTCCCCGTCCGCTCCCCGCAGCACACCGGCCTCAACGCCGGCGCCTACGTCCCGTACGGCCGCCCCGCCGACCTACCACCGGACCAGCGTGAGGAGGACGGCCGCTCGGTCTGCTTCGACTCCCAGCCGCTGCCCGAACCCGTCGAACTGCTCGGCGCACCCACCGCCCGGCTGCGGCTGCGCCCCGGCGGCGGGCCCGCCCAGGTGGTCGCCCGGCTGTGCGCGGTGGGCCCCGACGGCACCTCCACCCTGCTCACCCGCGGTGTGCGGGCCGCCGCCGGCCCGGACGTCGAGGTCGAACTCGCCGCCTTCGCGGCCACCGTCCCGGCCGGGCACCGGCTGCGGCTCGCGCTCTCCTCCGTCTACTGGCCCTGGGTGTGGCCGAGCGCGGACGACACCGGGTACGCCGTCGACCCGTCCCACTCCACCCTCGTCCTGCCGGTCCGCCACCTCGCCGCGGACGCCGGCGCCGCACCCGTCACCCTCGCGGCCCCCACCCTGCCCGACCCGCTGGACGTCCACCTCACCGAACCGCTCACCGCCCGGCCCGAACACGTCACCGTGCACGACATCGGCCGCCACGAGTGGCGCAGCGAACTCTCCCCCGCCAGCGACGGCACCCGCACCTACCCCGACGGCCTGGTCCGCGACGAGCACACCGTCACCGCCTACCGCATCCTCACCGGCGCCCCGCTCAGCGCCCAGGCCCGCACCGACCGCACCGTCCGGCTGGAGCGGCCGGACATCGGCTGGGACGTGACCGTCCAGACCCGCGCCCAACTGCGGTGCGACGCCGGGCACTTCATCAGCGTGGTGCAGGTGCGGGCGCTGGAGGCGGGGTCGGTGGTGTTCGCCCGGGAATGGCAGCACCGGGTGGCACGGGAGGGCACCTCAAAGTAATCCTTATGCAATTGATTTCCTTCTCCCCTCCGGCTTATAACTGGCCCCATGAAAACCCTCGGCCTTATCGGCGGCATGAGCTGGGAATCCACCGCCGAGTACTACCGCACCCTCAACGAGCTCACCCGCGACCGTCTCGGCGGCCTCCACTCCGCCCGACTGGTGCTCCATTCCGTCGACTTCGCCGACATCGAAGGGCTCCAGGCCGCCGGGCGCCGGGAGGAAGCCGGGGCGGTCCTCGCCGACGCGGCCCGCGGCCTGGAAGCCGCCGGCGCCGACCTGCTGCTGATCTGCACCAACACCATGCACAAGGTCGCCGACCAGGTCGCGGCGGCCGTCTCCATCCCCCTGCTGCACCTCGCCGACGCCACCGCCGACGCCGTCCGCGCGGCCGGCCTGCGCCGGGTCGGCCTGCTGGGCACGGCCTTCACCATGGAGCAGGACTTCTACCGCGGCCGCCTCACCGCCGGCGGCCTGGACGTCCTCGTCCCGGGGCCCGACTCCCGCGCCCTGGTCCACCAGGTGATCTACCAGGAACTGTGCCTCGGCCTCGTCCGCGAGGAATCCCGCGCCGCCTACCGCCGGATCATCGCCGACCTGGTCGCCGCCGGCGCCGAAGGCATCATCCTCGGCTGCACCGAGATCGAACTCCTCGTCCGCCCCGAGGACAGCCCCGTCCCCCTCTTCCCCACCGCCCGCCTGCATGCGGAGGCCGCCGTCACCGCCGCCCTGGCCGACGACTGACCCACCCGAGCAGGAATCTGGTTTGTGATCACCCGTTTGTGCCGTAGAGTCGGGACTACCGACGCGGGGTGGAGCAGCTCGGTAGCTCGCTGGGCTCATAACCCAGAGGTCGCAGGTTCAAATCCTGTCCCCGCTACTCAGCTTGAACTCGCGATGCCGGCCGTCTGCACAAAGCAGCGCAAGCCGCCCTGCAGTTCGCGACTGCTCCGGAGGCCTTTCGGGCCGCCACCGGACACCCCACACTCATGCAGTGCAGCACATGGCAAGCTGGTGTCGATGCGCGAGGAACGTCCGTACTGGAACACCAACGTGGCGCGGCACCCCGGGATCCTGCGGGCGGCGCCGCCCGGGTGCGGGGCCGCGCTGGATGTCGGGTGCGGGGACGGATTGTTGGCGGCGAAGCTCGCGCGGCGGTGCGGGCGGGTGGTCGGGGTGGACAGCGATCCGGGGATGGTCGCGCGGGCGCGCGCAGCCTACGGCGAAGTCACGTTTCTGGAAGGGGACTTCCTCACCCTCGATCTACCGGACGGCGGCTTCGACTTCGTCTGCTCGGTGACGGCCGTGCACCACATGGACCTCACCACCGCCCTCGCCCGGATGCGTGAACTGCTGCGCCCCGGCGGCGTGTTGGTGGTGGCCGGCCTGGCCCGCGAGGAGACGGCGGCGGACTGGGCCCGCTGGGTCGCGGCCGCCCCGCTGGTGCGCGCGGTGAAGGCGCTGCGCCGGGCGTCCGGCCCCGAGAGCATGCCGACGGCCGCACCCGTGATGAGCTACCGGGAGGTGCGGGAGGCAGCCGGGCAGGTGCTGCCCGGGGTGCGCTACCGGTGGCACATCCTGCGGCGCTACTCGCTGACCTGGCAGAAGCCCTGAGCCCTCGCGCCCAGGTCCCTGCCGTGGTGGACGGGTACTGCTGAGGACCGAGACCGGTCAGCGCTGGGCGATCGCTGCGGCCAGCAGCATCGCGGCGGGGAGGGGCGCGATCGTGATGAGGAGGAGGCCGAGCAGCCGGGCTCCGGAGGCGTACCACCGGGTCGGTTCGAGGCCCAGGAGCGCCTTGGCCCACGGTGAGACGTAGCCCGCGCCGTGGCGGCGCACCGCGTCGGTGACGAGGTGGGTGTCCTCGTCGGCGACGGTCAGGATCACCCACCCGCCGGAGCGGTCGGAGAGGGAGACCAGTGTCGCCGAGCCGGCCCTCGACACCATCTCCCAGGCGCGCACCGTCCGGAGTTCCGTCAGGTCGACCTCCCGCGCACCCGACCAGGTACGGGCCCGGGCCACCCCGCCGGCCACCCGCCAGCCCGTCCGCCGTGCGGTGCCCGCGTCCATCAGGATCGCGGGGCCGATCGTGGCGACCAGGCCGGGCACGACCAGCGCCCCCGAGCGGGCGAAGGCCGGTCCGACCACGAGCGGCGGCACGACGATCGCCAGCAGGAGCACGGCCCAGCCCACGACGAAGAACGCGCGCCGTCTTCGGACGGCACCGGTCGAAGTACTCACCGCGCGACCATAGACCCGTCAATCCCCCGGCCGCCATGCCGTTTCCCGGCAACCTCAGGCGGATCTCCCCGCACCCCGCACCTCCCCAGCGGGCTGGTCACCACCGGCGTCCGACCCGGGCTCCTGCCGCGCGGGCGTCGCCGTGGGCTCGATGGCGTTCTCCCCCCGCACCGTCCGAAGGACCTGGACGAGGCGCACCGCCTCGCTGAGGCCGAACCGGTGCGCCAGCAGCAGGAAGGTGAGGAGCGGGACGGTGATCGCCGCCAGCGGCGCGGTGACGAAGGCGGGCAGGCCGAGCATCCCGGTCGTGACGGCCAGGGAGATGGTGACCAGCAGCGCCGTCACGGCCGCCACGGCCAGCCGTCGCCCGTCGGCGCGGTCCGGCGACTCGGGGGCGCTCGTCGGCAGGTCCGGTGGCTGCCCGTGCTCCCTGAGCAGGTTGGTGAACTGCCCGTCGGCGACCTGCTCGGCGATCACCGCCGCCAGTTCGGCCAGCTTCCGGGTAGCGCGGTCCCGGTCCGGCAGCAGCTCGTCGGCGGTCCGTTCCAGGAGGGCGGCGACCTGCCGGGCGTGTTGGCGCAACTGCTTGCGAGTGGTCGGCCGGGCTCCGTAGTCGGTCGCGACCGGGCCCGTCGCATCGACCAGGGCCTGCCCCAAGGCCTGTGCCACCTTGCTCAGTCGGGCGGCCTCCGGGTGCCCCGCACCTGGCTCAGCGGCCTGGGCGCACGCCCGCAGGAGGTCGAGCGCCGGGAGCACCGGTTTGCCGGCGGGCCTGACGGCGACAGCCCTCACCGCGCTGCGCAGCACGGCCGCCACCGTGAACGCGGCTGCCGAGTAGCCGAACACCTGCGCCACGGTCACCTTGTCCCGGTGGGTCGGACAGGGGCTGAGCTCCGCACCTGGCCCGGGGAGCCATCCCCCAGGCGTGCAGTTCCCCTTCATCGCCGTGAAGAGGAATCCGGTCACCATCACCGCGAAGAGGCCGGTGGCGAAGATCCGGAACACGACCTGCCCGTCGGCCTGGTAGATCAGTGCGCGGCGCAGCAGTGCCACGTCGAGCGGCACTCCCAGGACGGCCCGGAGATCCTTCGCCCCGGTGGCCGCGCGCCGTTCCACCGTCCGATGGTGCAGGCGCCGCAGCGGGCGCCACCACGGCGGTGCCACAGGCGGAGCCACGGACTGTGGCACCGGCGCCAGGGACTGAGCGAGCGTCATGGCACACAGCTTGCCCGCCGCCTACGACAGTCGGCGGGCGGGGGAGATATCCGCTTCGGCGCGGCCGGTGCACCGGGTACCGTTCGACGACGGTCGAGGAGGTGCGGGATTGGTGCGGCCAGCGCTGCTGGTGGACGTGGACGGGCCGTTGAACCCCGATGCGGCGAAGCCGTACCGGCGGCCGGAGGGTTACCGGACCCACCGGCTGATGACCCCGCGCTGGGAGGCTGCCGAGCGGCGGCGGCTCGCGTGGTGGGGCACGCCCCACAAGGCGCCGAAGCCGCTGCGGGTGTGGCTCAACCCGGAGCACGGGCCGGCGCTGGCGGCGCTGCCCTTCGACCTGGTGTGGGCGACGACCTGGGAGGAGGAGGCCAACTCCTTCATCGGCCCCCTGCTGGGACTGCCCGAACTGCCGTACATCGCCTGGTCCGAGCCCCGGCCGGAGCCGGTCGGCGGGGTGTTCTGGAAGACCCCGGAGATCGTCGCCTGGGCGCAGGGCCGCCCCTTCGCCTGGGTCGACGACAACATCACGGACGCGGACCGCGCCTGGGTCGCGGCCCACCACCCCGGTCCGGCGCTGCTCCACCACGTCGACCCGAAGGTCGGCCTGACGGCGGGCGACTTCCGCCGACTAGCGGCCTGGGCGGGCTCGCTGGCCTGACGGCATGGGAAGAGCGCACAGGAAGTCGGCTGGACCGATTTCCTGTGCGCCCGCGTCGTGGAGCGGGGGCGGCTCAGCTCTCGACGGCCGAGACGTGCACCCCGTACGAGGTGGCGGCGGTGTGCTCGGCGAAACGTTCCTCCTGCATGGTCGTCACCTTGCTGACCACCAGGACGGCGAGGACGGCGGCGACCAGTTCGAGTGCGTCGGAGGCGATCAGCCAGGCCGCGCCCTGCTGGTAGGCGTCCGGGTAACGCGCCGCGTCGATGTCCTGGTTGCCCAGCGCGTCCACCATGTTGGCCAGGCAGAAGCTGACCCACCAGAGGTTGATCAGCGTCGTCGGGAGCGGCGTCCGCACCCCGGACGCATCCGGCCGGACGCCGGCCTGCCAGATGTCACAAGCGATCCGCCAGGGGAACCAGAGGAAGATCACGGGCGTGAACCAGCCACCGACCGCCCAGCCGCGGCTGTGCCGGTGCCCGTACGGGCTCAGCCACTCGGCGTTCACCCGCACCCGGTGGAACCAGCCGAGGAACGTGACCGCCGAACCCGTCAGGGTCAGGCCGTACAGCAGGAGAGCGACCAGGTCGAGCCAGTACGGGACGCCGAACGCGCTGTCGTCGCCGAACTCGACGGCGCCCGGCAGGTCACCCGCCGCCCGGTACCGGAGGACGTCGACGACGAGTTGGAGCAGCGTGACCGCACCGCAGACGACGAGCAGGACGATGGCGGCGGTGGCGAGCGATCTCGGCGACCGGTACGCGGCGGGCGAGGACATGGGTGAACGACTCCTGGAGTGGACCGAGGTGACGGGGCGCCGCCTCGGCGGCCCCGGCGGCCACGTGCACGAGTACGTGCACGAGCTGCGTGCGCGGCCAGTATGGCGGCAGACTCGGACAGCGGGGCGGATACACAGGAAGTCGGCCGGGCCGACTTCCTGTGCAGGCGAACTCAGCGGGTGGACAGGCCGGGACGGACCAATCCGGACCGTCCCGTTCCGCCCCTGACCGTCCCGATCGGCTCAGCCCGGCAGGTGACCGATCGCGGCGAACATCGTCACGGAGAAGTGGAAGGCGCCCCGCTCGGCCGCCGCCGTGAGGTCGGCGTACAGGTCGTCGCGCTGCGCCTCGGTGAGCAGCCCGTGGGCGACGGCCGCCGTGGCGAGACCGCGCAGCAGCGGCCAGGGGACGGTGTCGGGGTCGTGCAGCAGGACGTCGGCGCCGACGTGGTCGACGGTCAGGCCCGCCGCGGCCAGCCAGCCCGTCAGGTGGCGTCCGGCGTCCGGGGTACTGGCGGCGGCCCGGGCGACGGCGGCCAGCCCGGGGTAGGCCTCCGGGCCGGCCGGGTGGAGGAGGAGGGTGGCCCAGTCGGTGTCCAGCAGGGCGACCCGCCCGCCCGGCCGCAGCACCCTGGCCATCTCCGCCACGGCCTGCGCCGGATCGTCCAGGTGCTGGAGGACGCGCTCGCACCGGACCGCGTCCAACGCGCCGTCGGGCAGCGGCAGGGCGAGCGCGTCGCCGTCGAGGAAACGGGCGGCGCTGCCCGCCTCGGCGGCGCGGCGCTCGGCGACGGCGCGCAGGCCCGGGTTGGGTTCGAGCCCGGTCGCGGTGCCGTCCGGGCCGACCGCCGCGGCGAGGACGAGGGTCTCCGAACCGGTGCCGGAGCCGATGTCCAGCACCCGCTCGCCGGGGCGCACCGCCAGGCGCGCATACGCCCACTCGCGCAGCCGCCGCACCCCGGGGTTGGCGGCCTGGACGTCCAGCGCGGTGACCAGCCGGTCGGTGGTCGCCGGGTCGGCGTTGGGGATGTGGAAGGCCGAGAAGGGCTGCGGGTCCGCCATGGCTGCCAGTGTAGGAGCGCAGGCCGGTCGCTAGAGTGACCGACCGTGCTGAACACGGACTGGGACCAGGTGGGAAAGCGGCTGCGCGCGCTGTACGAGAAGCGGGCCGGGTACCGCGGCGGGGCGGCCGGTGAAGCTCCGGCGCCACCGCTCACCGAGGCCCAGGTCGGCGGGGCGGAGCGCCAGTTCGGCATCACCTTCCCGACCGACTACCGCGACTTCCTGCTCCGGGTCAGCGCGGGCGGCTGCTTCCCCAGGGAACTGCGGCACGGCCCGGACGGCTGGCACTGGGCGGGTGACGAGCACACCGACCGCTCCCGGCTGGGCACGCCGTTCCCCGATCACGACCGCGCACTGGCGACGGCCGACGCGGTATGGGACAACCCCCCGCGCGAGGAGGACCACCGGCGCCCGGAGGAGTGGCTCGCCGCCCGCACCGCCTGGGAGGAGGCCGCCGAGGCGGCGGAGGCGGACCGGGTCACCGGCGCCGTGTTCCTCAAGGGCCACGGCCACGGCTTCTCCGCCCTGCTCGTCGTCACCGGCCCGCACCGCGGCACCATGTGGTTCGACGGCCGCCCGACCTGCGACCGCCTCAACCCGCTCCTGACCGACGACGGCCGCCCGGCCACCTTCGCCGAGTGGTACCTCGACTGGCTGGCCCGCGAGGAACCCCTGATCACCCCGGAACAGCGAGAGGCCGACAGGAGGCACCACCACCACGGCAAGGACACGCCCATCTGGCTGCGCTGGTTCGACACCTGGGGCGAGGAGAACTGCGGTTACTGAGGATTCACGACGGGCCAACCCCTGGCGTGTGTAAGCTGGTTGCGTTGATGTGGCAACAGGCCCACACACTCGGTCACCGGCGGCCGGGGTGGGCGAAGGGCTCCGGAGAGTCACCCGCAGGCGTTGTCCCTCTTCATCCGTACGCACAGACAGACGCACCTGTCTCTCCAGCCGCCGCCGGACGGCTCCGTGGGGGGATTGGAGTCGCATGTCCGCGTCGGACAATGTCACCCGTCTGGCCAGGCGCATCCAGCGGCTGAGCGGTCTGCCACTCTGGCGGGCTCGTGAACTCGCCGGGCAGGTCAGGGTCTTCATCAAACACTCGGTATCCGACACCACCGATCCTGGCCAACTGCGCTTCGAGGCCATGGTGGTGAGCGCTCTCGCCAACGTGTTTCGCGATCGTCAGCGCGACGGTGCCGTGCTGGGGGTCCTCTTCACGACGCACGACGGAGACGGGCTCACGCTGCACCTCCACCCGGCGATGGCCGACGAGGCGGTGGGCCAACTGCTGGTCGGCCCGATGGCAACGCACCGCATGGTCGGGGGAGTCGCCGGCGTGCGATGGTCCGTCCGAAGCGGGCGGCTCGTGATCGAGAGCGCGATCCTCCCTGCCCGCATCACTCTGCTGCGAGCCGACGGCGCGCCGCTCGGGGCGCCCCGCGAGCTCCCGGGCGAGTTCGTGATACCGGTCCACCAGGCCGAAGTCACCCGCGCCGACAAATGGGACCAGGCCGACGCCCCGGACGTCCGCGATCTGCTGTGGAGCAGGCTCCTGCGGCGTCCAGCCCTGCTGAACCGGGCCGCCGCCGCTCACGGAGTGGCCAACTGTCACACCCACGGCATGTCCGACCTGGTGATCGAATGGTGCTGCGGCGACAGCGTGGAGGCGGTCTTCGCCGCCATGCTGGCCCACGGCCTGGCCGACGGGCTCGATCCGATGGACGCCGCCGAGCTCTACAGCACCTCGGCGACCGCAATGATCGGCGGTCGAACGGTCGTCCTGAGGCGACATGGCCTCTGCGATCACGGGGGCCCTCCCGACGCCCCCGCCTCGGACTGGGCGGAGGCCGTCCGATGACCCCCACCGTTGCCCTGGCCGGCGCCCTGCTGTGCGGCGTGGTGAGCGGAGCGATCCGGGCGTGGCGGGACGTCCTCGTGCTCCGTCGCCTGGAACGCCTGATGACCGGGTGCACCGCCCGCCAGCGTGCCGAGGTGGCTCAGACCATCGCCGCGTCCTTCCGCCGTCCCGGCCGACCCCAACTGCCCACCGCTGTAAGGGAGGTCAACGAGTCCGACCAGTAGCCGCCCGGCGGGTCCGACCGGGCGGCGCGGGTTTCAGCGGAGTCAGGCCACCGGTTGGCGGTCGCGGGTGGGAGGCGCGGTGGGAGGCGCGGCGGGAGTGGCGTCGTCCGGGCGGTGGGGCATCCGCAGGACGGCGACCGCACCGAGGCCGACGACGGCGATGGCGAGGATCAGGAGGGTGAGGAGAGCGAGGCCGATCAGGAGTCGCACGGGGTGTCGTCCTCGGTGGTGTCGTGGGAGCGGAGGAGGGCGAGGAGGTTGAGCACCGTGCTGGTCGGCGCGTTGCCGAAGCGGACGAGGACTCGGCCGTCCACGACGCTGTCGGTGGTGGCGGAGGGCCACAGCAGACCGAACTTCCGGCCGCGCTCGGCGAGTTCGGCGAGCAGACGGGTGATGTCGGGCTCGGTGTAGGTACGGATGCGCGGGTCGGCCGGCTCGATCGGGGCGCTCACGCGGCGGCGTCCAGCTCGAACCACACGGATTTGCCGGTTTTGCGGGGCTCCGTGCCGAAACGGTGGGTGAGCGAGCGGACGAGGTGCAGGCCCCTGCCGGAGACAGCGAACGGGTCGGAGTCCTCGCGCGGGGAGGGGAGGACGGGGCTCCCGTCACTGACCGAGACGCGGAGCACCTCCCCGATGATGAGGACCACCACGATGGGCGCCGCACTGCCGCCGTGGCGCCAGGCGTTGACGAAGAGTTCGAGGAGCGCGAGCTCGGCGTCGGCGACCAGGTCGGGCTTCCACCCGGCGCGCGAGGTGGCCTCGCGCAACTCCTCGCGCGGGGCCGACCAGTCAGGGGGGAGTTCGAGGGAGAACACGAAGATACCTCCGTGGGGCGAAATGGATCATTCATCGCCGCATACCGGCAGGCACGCCTCAGGCAACGGCGAGATCACAGGGCCACCGAACACTCAATGCATGCGGCCCGCTACTCTCAGCATGGAGCCTATGCGACACCTAGCGCAACTCACTCGCCATAAGTCGCAATTTTGCAAATCGAACCTGAATTCGGCGACTTAGACTGCTAGTTGTCGGTGGCGCCACGGCCTTTTGCACGGGCAGACTGGTCAACTGACAGCTCAGGAGGGGACAAGATGGCAGTCTCGACCGTTCGTCGACGGCGGCTCGGCGGTGTGCTGAGGAAGCTCCGTGAGGAGCGGAAGCTCACCGCAGAAACAGTCGCGGACGCCACCGGGATGAGTCAGGCCAAGCTCACTCGGATCGAAACCGCCCACACCGCAGCCAAGGTCGAAGATGTAGAGAAGCTCCTCGACTTCTACGGTTGCGACGACGAGGACTATCGGGCCGGGCTGATCGCCATCACCAAGGATGGGAGCAAGCGCGGCTGGTGGCTGAGCTATCGCGATGTCATCAACACCACCACAACCGATCTGATCCTTCTGGAAGCCGACGCCGTCACCTATCGAACGTATGAGCCGGCGTTCATTCCAGGCCTCTTCCAAACCCCCGACTATGCGCGCATCGTGATCAATCGGCTGCGCATCAGCTCTGGTGGATCGGTAGAGGATCTCGTTCAGGTTCGGATGGCACGCCAGTCCATCCTGACGCGCCCGAACCCCGTGCAGGTGTGGGCCGTCATCCATGAGGCCGCCCTCTGCTCGAACGCAAACCGCCCGGAGATCATGGTCCCGCAGTTGGACCGGCTCCTGACGCTCAGCAGCTTGCCCAACATCAACATTCAGGTCATGCCAATCGGTGCGGCAATCCATGCGGGAATGACTGGAGCCCTCGCACTGATGGGGTTCCCGCAGCGGCAGGACCTGGATGTTGTCCTGGTCGAAGGGCTGTTGAGCAGCATGTGGGTCGAGGATCCAGCCGATGTGGAGATCTATCGGGCGAAGTTCCAGGAGATCACAGCTGAAGCGATGTCCGTCGACTCTTCGCTCGCGTTCATCACCGCACAGAGAGACAAGATCAAGTGACCGACCTGACCTTCAAGAAGTCCACATACAGCGCCGGAGATGTCAACTGCGTCGAGGTCGCCATTCCGAGCGGCCCCAACTCCTACATCCGCGACTCGAAGGACCTCTTCGGCCCGATACTTGTGTTTGATCGCGCAGCACATGAGGCCTTCATCAGGGCCATCTCCGCCGGGGAGTTCGACTTCGGTCTCCTCTGAGCGCCCGTGATCGCGGTGCCTCGCCCCTTTCCGGGCGAGGCAACGCTCATCATCAGTCCTCCCCGACCTCCACGATCAGCAGGGTTCCCCGGCTGCCCGCGCGTACCGCGTGCCGGGTGCCCGCCGGGATGCGGCACAGCTCCCCTGCGCCGACCGTCAGCTCCTCACCACCCAACTCCAGCTCCAGGACGCCGTCGGCGACCACCAACACCTCCGCCGTCCCGTGCACCTCCTCCGGCAGCTCCCGGCCGTCCATCCGCAGCACCTTCACCGCCGCCGTCCCGACCCGCGCCAGCACCACCGACCGCCACGCGTCCGACAGTTGGGCCGCCTGCTCCTTCACGTCCACCAAGCTCATGACCAGGGACGCTACCCGCGCCGGCCCTCATTTTGGTTGACCGTTCGGCAAAACCTGCCAGGATCGCCGGGGTGAACGCTCGCGCGCTGTACGAGGCGCTACTCGACACCGACGGCCCCTACGACGAGGTCATCGCGCCCTGGCTCGACCAGGCCGCCACCGCCGACTACCGCGCCCACCTCCACCTCGCCGCCACCCATCGCACCCACTGGTGGACCGAGGACAAGGACCTCCTCCAGGAGCTCTACGCCCTCAGCCGGGTCAGCGACTACCTGCTCCTCGACCCCCAACTCCCGCCCCACCTCCACCTCTTCACCGCCCTCGGCATGACCCCGGTCGCCGAACAGCACCCCTTCGACCCGTTCCTGCACGAGATCACCGAGGTCGAGCAGGCCGAGGACCGCGACTCCCCCATCGAGATCCTCGAGGTCCGTCACCCCGGCCTGATGCTCGGCGAGCTGCTGTTCAGCCGCGCCGGCGTACGGGTCCGGGCCGGCGCCGCGCACGCGGAACGCGGGGTGGCCGACCGCTGGCCGCTGTTCTGGACGCACCGCCGCGCCCACCGCCCCACCCGGGACCTCTCCCAGGGCTGGGGCGGCAACTCCCAGTGGCGCACCGACTTCCGCCTCGACTACCGCACCGCCGACGGCGACCTGCTCAACGTCGCCGAGGACGCCCCGATCGACGGCCGCCCCGACCTCGACCCGAACGCCTACGGCAACCTCGGGCCGGACGAGCGCCTGCTCACCCCCGCCGAGCGCCGCGAACTCCTCCGTCACCGCACCCTGCTGCGCACCCCCGCGACCCCCGCCGAAACCGGCCCCGCCTGGGCGGCCGAGCTGTGGCCCTTCGAGTGGCGGCTGCCGCCGACCCCAGGTGAGGCCAGGTGAGTGCTGGATCACTGCACATGATCAAACCGCTTGATAGGTAGAGACCCATGGAAGAACTCATACGTCTCGACGACGTCGAGGAAGCCGCAGCCGGAGACGGGCACCTGCTGTGGGCAGCACGGCGGCCGACTCGGCCCGGGAGTGCGGGCCTGGCGCCACGGGACGGCCCTCGCGGTGGCGAGCCCCGATCTCTCCGCGCGGGACCGGCTGGCGGTCAGGGGCAGTGCCGATGACGCCGCACGGCTGGTGCGGCGCGTGCTGACCGAGGTCGGCCCGACCTACCGCCCCGTCGGCCAGGCGTCGTTGATCGAGTCGCTGGCCGACGCGATCCCCGGTCTGTCGCTGTTCCCCCGGTTCTACTGGATGGAGACCTCGACCGTACCTGCTCCGCCCGCCGTCGCGGTGGAGTGGCTGGACGAGGTGACGGTGAAGGAGGCGACCTCGCTGTTCGACCGCTTCTTCCCCGACTCGTTCGCGCAGCCGGGGGACGGCGGTGCGCACCGTTGGGCCGGGATCGTCGACTCCCTCGACAGCCGCACCCCACCGGAGCCCCTGGCCGTGGCGGCGGACGTCTGGTCGGCGGCCGGTTGCGGGTTCATGGCCGGCGTGTGCACCCACCCCGCCGCCCGTGGGCGCGGGCTGGCGCAGGCCGTCTGCGGTTTCGTCCTCGGGGAGTTGGTGCGCCGGCACGGGCGGGCCGCCCTCATGGTGCACGGCGGGAATCAGTCGGCGATAGCCGTGTACGAGCGCCTGGGTATGGCCAAGCGGCCCCTTGCGGGGGCTCAGGTCACCGCCTCCCCGTCGTAGCAGCCCGTCAGGCGTCCCCTCCAGGCTGCCTCAGCGCTCCTCAGGGCTCCTCAGGCCTCCTCACGCCTCCCTGCCGTGGTCGGCGAGCAGTTCGCCGAGCACGTACCGGGCGGTGCGCGCCATCCGGGGGTTGCTGTCGCCGTAGTAGTCCAGCTCCGCCAGCGCCACGGACAGCGCCCAGCCCCTCCCCCGCTCCCAGGCCGCGTCATCGGCGCCGACGGCCGTCCGGAAGGCGTCACGGGCCGAAGCCGGGAGCACGTACCAGGCGGGGAGCAGGTCCACGGCCGGGTCGCCGAGGCCGGCGCAGCCGAAGTCGATGACGGCGCTGAGCCGGCCGGGCCCGTCGACCAGCAGGTTGCCGGGCTGGAGGTCGGCGTGGATCCAGACCGGCGGCCCGGGGTGCTCGGGCGCGCCGAGTACCGCCTCCCACAGCCCGGTTGCCGCCGCCGCGTCCACCACGCCCGCCAGCGCCGCGATCGCCCGCCGGACCGCCGCGTCCCGCGCCGCCAGCGGCTCGCTGCGGTAGGAGGCGGGGGCGCCCGCCGGGTCGGCCCGGTGCAGCGCGGTCACGAACGCGGCCAAGTCAGCGGCCAGCAGGCCCGGTTGACGTACGTCCCCGGCAGCCGGGTTGGCCCCGTCCAGCCAGTGCAGCACCGACCACTCCCACGGGCAGCCGTCGAGCGGCTCGCCCAGGGCCACCGGAACCGGTACGGCGACGGGCAGTTCGGGTGCCAGTCGGCGCAGCCAGGTGTGCTCCTTGCCGATGTCCTCGGCCGCCCCGGGGATGCGCGGGATCCGCACCACCAGCTCGGCGCCGAGCCGGAACATCGCGTTGCTGGTCCCGGCCGAGTCCACCCGCTCGACCGGCAGGCCGGCCCACTGCGGGAACCGTACGGCCACCATCCGGCGGACCAGCGCCTCGTCGAGGTCCACTTCGTCCGCGTGCATCTTCTGGGGCATGGCGCCCGACCCTGCCAGCGCCGCGAGCCCCCGGCAAGCGAATTACCAGGACACGACCTGCCCCAAGTGGGCCACGACGTGCAGGCCGCCCTTGCCCCGGTGCCGCTCGATGGTCTCCGCCACCCCGGGGGCGCTCTCCTCCACGCTCAAGTCGGCCCCGCCCCGCCCAGCTCAGGCCCCGCCCGGCCTCAGGCCCCACCCCGCCTCAGACCCCGCCGCGCCAGACGCCGGTACGGATCCACCGCCGGCTGACGCCGCCGGCCACGAAGGGGCCGACCAGCATGGACAGCATCCACAGCCCCACGCTGGCGGGCGAGTAGATGTAGTAGTGCCACTGATTCGGAAGCAGCACCGGCAGC
This sequence comes from Kitasatospora sp. NPDC098652, assembly GCF_044760155.1. Lineage (NCBI taxonomy): Bacteria > Bacillati > Actinomycetota > Actinomycetes > Kitasatosporales > Streptomycetaceae > Kitasatospora > Kitasatospora sp. NPDC098652. The sequence continues at coordinate 223,830 of NZ_JBIWAQ010000006.1, read as the reverse complement.
AGGAGCGACGTGACGAGCGCCCCCCAGGTCGCCATCCAGACGATCACCGCGCGCGCCACGACGTCCATGCGCCCGTGCCTCCTTGCCCCCTCCGACTTCATTTGAACGCGTTCAATATAGCCGAGGACGCGCCCGCTCAACCCCGCACCGCGAGATCCTGACCGCCCAGCACCTTGAGCAGCCGCAGCGCCGAGTGCGAGGGCGTGCCGGGCGCGGCGGTGAAGAAGATCGTCCACTGGTCCCGGTGCGGGTCGTGCAGCGCCTCGCAGTCGAGGTCGAGCGGACCGACCACCGGGTGCAGGATGCGCTTGTGGGTCGAGCTGCGGATCTCGACGTCCTGCTGCGCCCACAGCTCGCGGAACTCGGCGCTGGCCGCGAGCAGCCGCTCGACCAGGCGGCGCAGGCCGCTGTCGGCGGGGTAGCGGGCGGCGGCGGCCCGCAGGTCGGCGACCACCCGGCGGGCGAACCGGGCCGCGCCGTCCGGTTCGTGGCGGGCACGGGACTCCGGGTCGGTGAAGAAGCGCCAGATAAGGTTGCGCTCGCCGGGCGGCTGGGCGGAGAAGTCGCCGAGCAACGCGGCCGCCATGGCGTTCCAGGCGAGGACGTCGCGGGCGGCGCTGCAGACCATGGCCGGGGTGTCGTCCAGCCGGTCGAGCAGGTGCAGGATGCCGGGCCGCACGTCGCGGGACATGCCGCTGGGCGGCAACGGCGGTTCGCCGACCAGGTGGTGCAGGTGGGCCGTCTCGTCGTCGGACAGCCGCAGCGCCCGACTGATCGCCCCGATCATCTGCCGGGACGGGCGCGGCCCCCGGCCCTGTTCGAGCCGGATGTAGTACTCCACCGACATGCCCGCCAGCTGCGCGACCTCCTGGCGGCGCAGGCCCGGGATACGGCGCCGCCCGCCGGCCGGCAGGCCGACGTCGGCGGGCTGGATGCGGGCGCGCCAGCGCCGCAGGAAGGCGGCCAGCTCCGCCCGGTCCACGTGTTCCACGCCCCCAGTCTGGCCCCGCCCCCGCACGCCGACCATGGCACTCCCGGTACCACCCTCGACAGTGCTCTCCCGGCCCGGCCGCCGCCCGGCCAGGGTCGAGGCATGACCACCAACCGCATCGTCCTGATCACCGGCGCCAACAAGGGCATCGGCCTCGCCACCGCCACCGAACTCGCCCGCGCCGGGCACACCCTGCTGCTCGGCGCCCGCGACCTTGAGCGCGGCGCCGCGGCCGCCGCCACCCTCACCGCCGAGGGCCTGACCGCCCGCGCCGTCCGCCTGGACGTCACCGACCCGGCAACCGTCACCGCCGCGGCCGCACTGGTCGACGCCGAGTACGGCCGACTGGACACCCTCGTCAACAACGCCGGCATCACCCGGGACCTCGGCACCACCCCGGAGAGCCTGCCCCTGGACGACCTGCGCGCGACCTACGAGACCAACGTCTTCGGCGCCGTCACCGTCATCAACGCGATGCTGCCGCTGCTGCGCCGCTCCCCGGCCGCGCTGATCGGCAACGTCTCCAGCGGCCTCGGCAGTTCCTCCGTCCTCGCCGACCCGGACACCCCGGCCGGCCAGGTCGCGGCGCTGCTCGGCTACAACACCTCCAAGGCCGCGCTGAACGCCGTCACCCTGGTCTACGCCCGCACCCTGCGCGCCGAGGGGATCAAGGTCAGCGCCCTGGAACCGGGCCACTGCGCGACCGACCTCAACCACCACTCCGGCCCGTCCGACGTCCAGGAGGGCGGCCGCCGGATCGCCCACCAGCTCGGCGCGGCCCTGACCGGGCCGACCGGCCGGTTCTTCCACCCCGACGGCGGCTTCTACCCCTGGTGAACCGCCCCGGCGGCGATCAGCGCGGGCAGCTCCCGCATGTCCCGGAACACCACCGTGCCCGGCCCGGCCAGCCGCGCCGCCGCCGTGACGCCGCCCGCGTAGCCGAGCGCCCGCATCCCGGCGGCGCGGGCGGCCGTCACCCCGGGGCCGCTGTCCTCGACCACCACGCAGCGGGCCGGGTCGACGCCCATGCTGCGCGCGGCGTGCAGGAACAGGTCGGGCGCGGGCTTGCCGCGCCCGACCTCGGTGGCACTGTAGATCCGGCCCTCGAAGCGCCCGTACAGCCCGGTCCGGCCCAGGGTGTGCCGCATCTTCTCGTGCGTACCGCTGGACGCCACGCACATCGGCAGCCCGAGCCCCGCCAGGGCGTCCAGCGCCTCCGGCAACCCGTCCACCGGCGTCAGCCCGGCGTCCACGGCCTCGGCGTGCAGCTCGCGGAACCGCTTGTCGAACAGCGTCGCGGCCTCCTCCCCGAGCCGCTCCGCCACCATCGCGTGGTTGGCCGCCTCCGACCGCCCGACGAACCTCTCGACCACCTCGGCCTCGCCGAGCGGCCACCCGAGTTCGGCGGTCAGCCGCCCGACCACGCGCACGGCGATCACCTCGCTGTCCACCAGGACGCCGTCGCAGTCGAATATCACCAGGTCTATCGGCTCGATCATCCGATGATCCTAAGGCGGCTTCGCGGGTGTCAGGGGGCGTGCGAGGGAATGTTCGCCGCGGTCTCCGGGACGCTGTCCGGCAGGTGCACCGGGTTCGAGCACGGGTAACTCGCCACGACGGCCTTGGCGGTCTTCAACGCGATGTCCAGGACCGCCCGGTGGCTCCGGGCCGACTTCGGAGTGTTGTCGCGCGTGAAGACCTGGACCCCCACGTACGGCTCGCCCAGCCGCGTGGTCTCCGGATTGTCGCACCGGAGCCCGAGGCCCACATCAACCGGCCCGACCCACCCTTGCACGTCCACGCCGAAATCGAGCCGACTCTTGGACTCCTTCGCGCCCGCGCCGTAGACGGCGTTCATGGCGAACTCGTCCATCAACCACACATTGATCTGCACGAGGGGAGCCTCCAGGCCCCGGCGGACCTCGCAGCTCTGGCCATTCCCGGTCGGACGGAGCCGCTCGCCGTAGTCAAGCCCATAGTGCTCGACGAACGTCCCGTGCTCGCCCTCCGCCAGGGGCTTGAGATCCGCCCGGGTGAGCACCGACCAGCAGGCGCCGACGGGCAGCTCCGCCGGTGCGTGAGCCGACCTCCACCACAACCCGAACCCGGCTCCGGCGAGGAGCACCGCCGCGCCCCCGGCAGCGAGCCACCGCTGCCGGAGCCACTTGCCCTCAGCCATTGAGGGCAAGGGTGAACAGCGCCTGGCTGTGGCTTTCACCGGCCTCCGCCGCGTACACGGCCCCCTGGGACAGGTCATCGACCTGAGTTTGAGTCAGCCCCGTTCCCTGTGCCGCCCGTTCCACCGCCATCTTCACGGAGCTCTGGACAGCATCGGACCCTGTGCCAGTCGACGACACGGCAGTGTCCATGGTGTTCAGGTCCTTGATGTAGTAGCTCGACGTCGCGTGGTCGATGAGGTAGTTCACCACCGGGACGGCACCGGGAACCGGTGCCAGCAGCTTGCCGCCGGTCATGTCCCACACCTTCCTGCCCCACTTGACGTTCCTGTCGATGGAATCGTTGTACGCCTTCGCGTCGTCCTTCATCCCATTCACCAACGCGTCGGTCCGGGCCGAGGTGAGGATCCCGGCGACCTCACCGCCGGGGTGCGCCGCGTTGAAGACGGCCGTGTCGAACTGGGCGCCGTGGGAATCCCGGTGCAGGATGACGTCCTGGATGTGCGCCGTCGTGTAGGCCTGCTGGGCCTGGGCGATGGTGCCGTAGGCCTCGGGGTTGCGGCCCAGCGCCCCGAGCAGTTTCACGGTGTTGTTGTGGTTGAGCGTCGCCGGCTCGCCGTAGGTCGGCAGAGTCTTGTCGTAGCCGCCCATCGCCGACTGGACATCTCCCATGTAAGCGGCGGTCAGACTCCCCAGCCCGGGCGCCAGGTCCGCGAAGTCAGCCCCCTTGCGGAGCAGCTTGGGTCCGTCACCGTTCCCGAACCGGTCGACCACGTCGTGCATCACCTCCGCCATCGCCCGGGTGTGCTGCGGCAGCGGTGCGTCCGGAGACGCGTCGGAGGCACGTCCGGTGGTGGCCGCCTCCAGGGCGAGGCCGAGCGCGTGGACGCCGGGCGCCTCCGCGTGACCACCGGGGATGAAGCCGTTCCCCGGCAGGATGTCCTGGAGCGGCGATTGGCCACCCCCCGCAGTCAGGTTCTTGAGGTAGTCGTTCGCCTGGTTGTAGGACTTCACCGACCCGTCGAGGTTGTACTCCGTCTTCTGATCGTGGAAGAACTTGGTCGCGGCCTCGGGATTGCGCCCGAGTGCGTCCAGCACGCCCACCATCGGGTTGAAGCCGCCCTCCGGACCTCGTAGCAGCTTCATCTGGTCCAGGTCCGAGCCGATCCAGGGTGTCGAGGTGAAGAACCCGGGCATCTCGGCGAGCTGGGTGACGTGTTCGGCGACGGGGTTGAGGAAGTGCGGGTCGTACTTCCCGGCCTGCAGGATGTTCGACAGGATCTGGTAGCCGTACGGCTGGACGCTGCCGCCGGCCCGGTTGTTACCGCCTGGCAGGACCTCCACCCGGGTGGCTCCGGCCTTTCGAAGGCCCGCCTCCCACTCGTCCGACAGGTGCGGGAGGTTGTGGGTGTCGGTGGCGGTGGCCAGGGCCAGGCCGAGGTTCTTCTGCAGGTCCGAGATGGCCTGCGGCCTGCGGCCGTCCTTTCCGGCGGAGACCGTGGCCATCGACCCGTAGTACTTGAGAAATCCGTCCGGCCCCAGCCGGTTGTAGAAGGCGGTGGTGAACTGCGGGTCGTTGGCGTGGTCCTTCAAGAGCCTGTTGAGCTGGTCCAGTTGGGCGTCGCTGATGTTCCCGGCGAGCTTCAACAGGTCGGCTGCCTGCTTGCCCTGCTCTTCCGGGCCCGACGACGGCCGGAAGGCCGTCCGGTCCGCCCCGGTCGCGCCTCCGAGCGCGGTGGCGGCCGCGGCGTCCGCGGCCTCGGCCCGGGCCACGGCCTTCGAGATGTCGGTGCCGACCTCCTGCGCCAGCCTCCGGTACGTCTGCTCGTAGCTCGGGTCGTGCTTGTCCGCCTCGTTGGTCGGCGCGGGCCAACTGACGTTCACGCCGTTCGCGTCCACGGTGAGGGAGTGGTCCGCGGCCTTCTTCAAGGCCGCGTCCAGGTCGGCTCGGGCGGCGGCCAGCTCGGTGTGTGCCTCACGCAGCGCCTTGCCGATGGCACTGGCCTCCTCGAACGCCGCATCCAGCTCGTTGCGTGCCGTCGTGACCGCCGTGGCGGCCGATTCGGCTGCGTCTCCGCTCCAGTTGGAGCCCTGCAACGGCGTGATCACGTCACCGGTGAGCTCCGAGGAGAACTTCCAGTTGCGAACCAGCCCCTCGAAAGCCGTGGCCAGGGTCTCAAGGCCCTGGAACGACTCCTGACGCAGATCGGAATAGGTACTCATGCCACCTGCCTCAGGGAGTCGGGAACTTGCCGGCGTTCGCCTGGTCGGTCTGGGCGTACTGCTCGGCGTTGGTGGACAGCACACTGGAGATGCGCCCCAGCAGTCCCCCCGTGGCCTGCGCCTGCGCGGTCCACACCTCCTGCGCGGTGGCCAGGGCTCCGACGATCTTCCAGCTCTTGGACATGCCCTGGGTGGCGCCCGGCTGGTCCTTCCAGGCGTCCTTGCATGCTTTGTCGAAGTTGGTGTGGAGGGTGCTCGCGTTACCCGACGCCTTCCGCAGCGCGTCCGGGCTCACCCTCACCGTCGCGCCGGCGGCCGACACGTGCGGCGGCTGCCATCCCGGGGCCGCCGCACCGGCGGCAGCGGCGGCGAGGTCCGGGAACTGCTTCTTCGCGTCCTCCGTCAGGTTCCCCGACTTGTCAAAGAGCCACGGATTGACTTTGCGTTCGAAATCCAGATCAGTCACTCGTCCCCGCCCTCAAAGCATGTGGTCAGTCGTGCCGACGAACCCCCCGGCCCTCGGCGCCCGTCGGCATCCTAACCATCTACCCTTGCGGCGTAGGGAAGTTGAGCGAAACATGAGGAACTGTGAGGGCCCGGCGGCCGTGGCCGCCGGGCCCGTCGTCCGACTGTGCGTCAGCTGGTCTGGACGGAGGTGTCGTCGATCACGAAGCTCGTCTGCAGCGAGGAGTCCTCGGTGCCGGTGAACTTCACGGTGACGCTCTGGCCCGCGTAGGCCGAGAGGTCGAAGGTGCGCTGCTGGTAGCCCGCCGCGGCGTCCACGTTCGAGTAGGTCTTGAGCGTGGTGCCGTTGACCGACACGGTCAGCTTGTCGTACGCGGTGCTGCCGCTCTCCGCGGTGTCGATGTGCAGCCAGAAGCTCAGCGTCGCCTTGCAGCCGGCCGGGATGCTCACCGTCTGGGACAGCGTGTCGGTGTGGGTGCTGCCGTAGCCGTCCAGGTACGCCTTCCAGCTACCGCCGTGGGACGGCTCCGAGGAGCCGTTGTCGATCACACCGCTGGACGCCGTCCACGGCGAGGCCGTGCCGGTCTCGAAGCCCGGGTTGCCGAGCAGCTGGGCCGGGGTGCACGAGCCGCCGCCACCACCGGTGACCGTCCAGGTGAAGCTGGCGGAGGCGGTCTTGCCGGCCGAGTCCTTCACCGTCACCGTCACGTTGGAGCTGCCCGCGGCGGTCGGCGAGCCGGTGATCACGCCGGTCGAGGCGTTGATGGCCAGGCCGGCCGGCAGCCCGCTCGCCGAGTAGGACAGCGGCGCGGTGCCGCCCGAGGCGTTGATCTGCAGGTTGACCGAGCCGCCCACCGCGGTGGACTGGTTGCCCGGGTTGGCCACCGAGACGGCGGCGCCGGCCGGCTTGGTGAGCAGGCAGCCGGGCACGGTGAGGTCGACGGTCCGGGCGGAGTTGACGCAGGTGGTGAACCAGTAGGTCTCCTCGCCGTAACTCTGGCCCTTGAAGGCCTTGGTGGAGCCGTCGGCGGCGACCTCGCAGGGGTTGTTGAGGGTGCACATCGCACCGTCGTCGTTGCCGGTGTTGTTGATGCCGACGATCCGCCCGCTCGCGGAGTCGATGATCGGCGAACCGGAGGTGCCGTGGGTGGTGTTGCAGCCGGAGCTGTAGCGCAGCGAGTCGTGCCAGGTCCACTCGTCCTCGCGCAGGGTGGGCACGAACCCGTTGACGGAGCAGTTCCACACCTGCTTCCAGTACGAGGACGGGATGTACATCGAGGAGCCGTCGACCGGGTGGGCGTCGTTGATGGTGAGGGCGGTGGCGCCGTACTGGGAGCTGATCGAGGCGAAGGTGTCGGTGAGTTCGTAGAGGGCGACGTCCGTGCCGGTCATCGTCGCGTAGATCACCTTGTCGGCCTGGACGGTGCCGAGGCTGTTGCCCGCGCCGTCCAGCAGGGTGCCGCTGCGGCTGGCGCTGACGTTCTGGATGACCTGGCCGTAGGGGGGCATGGTCGGCAGGCAGTGCCCGTTGGTGAGCATCATGGCCCGGTCGCCGGAGGCCGAGGTGGGGAACCGGACCAGCGAGGCGGAGCAGTCGTCCAGGGCGATGGTCGACGTCAGGTCGGCGGCCTGGACGGCGTGGGCGGGGGCGGCGGCGAGGACCAGCCCTCCGGCGACGACGGCGCTCGCACCGGCCATCGCGACAAGTCTCTTGAACATGGCTCTCCTTGTGGGGGATCGCGGGCCGCCCGGCTGGTCGCCGAGGCCCACGCCCGCACGAAAGTGCCATGGTCACTTCAAACGGTCAACAGTTCCCGCACAACTCGCCACTGTGCAGGACGGGTTGTGCCACCGAATGGCAACAACCCGTCCTGGTATGCCCGTTACGTGCGGCGACGGTGAACGCTACGGCTGCGGAAAGGACTTCTCGACCGACCAGTCGATGTCGCGCCGCTCCGTGCCGTCCGGCGTGACGACGGTGAGGGTCCAGATCGTGCCGCCGTGGTCCGGCGTGAAGTCGTGCGTGCCGGTGAACTTGGCGAAGGCACAGCCCTGGGCGAACACCTTGGCCACGGGGTCCCAGTCCGCCCCGACGGTGAAGTAGAAGTCGTACACGCCGTCCGCGACGCCCTCGACAGTGGCCTGCTGCCCCTTGGCCACGTACACCGAGGCCACGGCGGCGCCGTTGGCGGCGATCGTGAAGACCGCGTCCGTCGACCCGCTGTTGTCGACCTTCACCACGCCCTTGCCGCCCTTGCCGCCGTCGCGGACCACGGTGCCGTTGTCCAGGCTCCGCGGCTGCGCCTGCGGCTTGGGCAGGTCCGGGACGGCGAAGGCGGTGCGGTAGCCGGCCGCCGACAGCTTGGCGAGTGCGGCCGAGACTCCGGTCACCCCCTGGCCACCGCCGAACTGGGCCAGGCCGGCGGCGGCGGAGCACACCTTGTGAACCGAGATGTCCTTCTGGACGGCCTCGGTGTCCGTGGCGAGCGTGGTCAGAGCGGTCGCCAGGTCGGCCCGCGCGGCCGTTGCCCCGGCGGGCGCGGCGGCGGCGTTCACGTTCCGCGCGGCCCGGTTGGCGTCGGAGGCCAGGCGGGAGAGCACGTCGTCGAGGTCGAAGGCGCTCTTGGCGGAGGTCGCCTTGCCGAAATCCACTCCGACCGGCGAGAGGGCCTGGTCGAGCGCCGTGCCGAACGGCGTCGCCGCGGCGGACGGCGAGGTGGCCGTGCCACCTCCACCGGAGCACGCCGCGAGCAGCAGCACCGCGCCGACGACAAGAGCGGACCTGCCCATGGACCCCGAGAACTTCACGTCCCCACCCCCGATGACGCCCGTGCGCACACCCCGTGCACATCCGGGGCGACATGCTGCCGATCACGAACCACCCCGGTCAACCCGTTTCGGACGATCACCCCCAGGGGCCGCCCCGGTCCGCCCGTCGGGGTCAACTACGATCGGGCACGTGCTCAGCCTCACCGGACTCCCCCTCCAGATCATCACGTCGGTCATCGCGATCGTCGTCTTCGCCGCCACCATGTGGTTCTGGCCCAAGTTCGGCGGCAAGGGCTGGAAGTCCTGGCTGGGCCGGATCGGCGCCTTCCTGGCCACCCAGCTGTCGGTGCTGGCCGCGATGGGCCTGATCGCCAACAGCTACTTCGGGTTCTACAGCTCCTGGACCGACCTGCTCGGCACCAGCGGCGGCCTCGGCACGGTGGTCGACCACCAGCCGAACGCCTCCGGGGTGTCCGTCACCGGCGAGCAGAGGTTCTACTCGTCCCAGGGTTCGGAGCCGGACCGCTCCGGGCTGATCCAGAAGGTCGACGTCAAAGGGGCCGGCACCGGCCTGAGCACCGAGGCGTACGTCTACCTCCCTCCGCAGTACTTCCAGCCGGGCTTCGCCAAGCAGCGCTTCCCGATGGCCGTGGTGCTGACCGGCTACCCGGGCACCCCGGAGAAGCTGATCTCGCTGATGCAGTACCCGGCGTCCACCCTCGACGCCATCGAGCAGAAGAAGCTGCCGCCGACCATCCTGGTGATGACCCGCCCCACCCTCGTCGACAACCGGGACACCGAGTGCGTCGACGTGCCGAACGGCCCCCAGGTCGAGACCTTCTTCACCAGCGACCTGCCCAAGGCCCTCGCCACCACCTACCGGATCGGCACCGACCCGGCCAACCGGGCCGTGATCGGCAACTCCACCGGCGGCTACTGCGCGCTCAAGTTCGCCCTGCGCAAGCCCGACTCCTACCAGGCCGCGGTCGCGCTCTCCGGCTACTACAGCGCCGCCCACGACCCGACCACCGGCGACCTGTTCGGCGGCAACGACAAGCTCAAGCAGGAGAACGACCTGCTGTGGCGGCTCAAGAACCAGCCGCCCGCCCCGGTCTCGCTGCTGCTGACCACCGCGTTCGACGAGAACAACTACGACGAGACCAAGGCCATGGTCGCCGCCTTCAAGGCGCCCACCAAGATGTCCACGATCACCCTGGACACGGCCGGGCACAACTTCCACACCTGGACCCGGGAGATCCCCCCGGCCCTGGAGTGGCTGGGCAAGCACATCACCATGCCGGCCGCCGCCTGAGCCGACGCCCTGGGCCCGAGCCCAGGCCCAGGCCCAAGCCCAGGCCCAAGCCCGAGCCCGGGCAGATCACACCCGTCTCACAGCCTCGTCTCACGGTTCTCTCAGCCGCGCCACGCACGGTATGGCGCATGACCACGAGCAGCTACTCCCCTCCGGCCGGCGATCCGTGGCCCGAGGACGCGAACTACCCGCCGCCGGAGGTGCCGCACCCTGAGGCCGGACGGCCGGACCCGGCGCCGCTCTTCCCCGAGCAGCCCCTGCCGCCGACCGGCCCCAAGGGCCCGGCCTCCTGGTCCGGACGGCTGCGCACCCTCCCGGCCCGCGCCTGGCGCGGGCGCGCGGACGACCCGCACTGGGTGCGCCCGGCCCTGCTGGCGCTGCTGGCCGCGACGGTGGTGCTCTACCTGTGGGGCCTGGGCGCCTCCGGCTGGGCCAACGCCTTCTACTCGGCGGCCGTGCAGGCCGGCAGCCAGAGCTGGAAGGCCTTCTTCTTCGGCTCCTCCGACGCCGGCAACTTCATCACCGTCGACAAGCCCCCGGCGTCCCTGTGGCCGATGGCGCTGTCGGTACGGCTGTTCGGTCTCTCCTCCTGGTCGATCCTGGCCCCGCAGGCGCTGATGGGCGCGGCCACCGTGGGCGCGCTGTACGCGACGGTGCGCCGCCGCTTCTCCCCGCTCGGCGGCCTGCTGGCGGGCGCGGCGCTGGCGCTCACCCCGGTCGCGGCGCTGATGTTCCGCTTCAACAACCCGGACGCGCTGCTGGTGCTGCTGCTGACCCTGGCCGCGTACGGGACGGTGCGAGCGGTCGAGACGGCGAGCACCAGGTGGCTGCTGTTCACCGGCGCGATGTTCGGCTTCGCCTTCCTCACCAAGACGCTGGCGGCCTTCCTGATCCTGCCCGCCTTCGCGGTGATCTACCTGGTCGTGGCGCCCACCGGCTTCCGGCGGCGGCTGTGGCAGACCCTGCTCGCGGGCGTGGCCGTGGTGGTCTCCGGCGGCTGGTGGGTGGCGATCGTGGAGCTGCTGCCCGCCTCGGCCCGCCCGTACGTCGGCGGCTCGCAGGACAACGACTTCCTGTCGCTGACCTTCGGCTACAACGGCCTCGGCCGGGTCGACGGCAACGAGCGCGGCAGCGTGGGCGGCGGCGGCCGGATGCCCGCCGGGCTCGACCTGCCGGGCGGCGCCGGACACAACCGGGGCTGGGGCCAGACCGGCATCACCCGGCTGTTCGGCAGCGACATCGGCGGGCAGATCGCCTGGCTGCTGCCGGCCGCGCTGATCCTGCTGGTGGTCGGCCTGTGGGCGACCCGCCGCTACGCCCGTCCGGACACGGCCCGGGCGGCCTTCCTGGTCTGGGGCGGCTGGCTGGTCTCGACCGCGCTGATCTTCAGCTTCATGTCCGGGATCTTCCACCAGTACTACACGGTGGCGCTGGCCCCCGCCGTCGCGGCCCTGTTCGGCATGGGCGTGGACGGCCTGTGGCGGGCCCGGCACCGGCTGCCGTACGCGCTGCTGCTGGCCGGCGTGCTCGCGGTGACGGCCGGGTGGGCGTTCGTCCTGCTCGGGCGCAGCTCCGACTTCCTGCCCTGGCTGCGCTGGGCGGTGCTGGTCGGCGGGCTGGCGGCCGCGGGGGCGCTGGTCGCCGGGCAGGTGGCGGGCCGGGTCTCCGGACGGACGGGCGCGCGGATCGCCTCGGTGGCGGGCCTGGTGGGCCTGGCGGCGGCGCTGGGCGGTCCGGCCGCGTACGCGGTGGACACCGTGGGCACCGCGCACAACGGCTCGATCATCACGGCCGGTCCGTCCGTGAAGGGCGCGGGCTTCGGGCCGGGCTCCTTCGGCAAGGGGGGCAAGGGCGGCCGGGGCTTCCCGGGCGGCTTCGGCGGCGGTCAGGGTAGCCAGGGCGGTCAGGGTGGCCAGCCCGGCCAGGGCGGCTTCGGCGGCGGCCAGGGCGGCTTCGGCGGGCGGGGTGGTCAGGGCGGCCACGGCTTCCCGGGCGGTCAGAACGGCCAGAACGGCCAGGGCGGCTTCAACGGCGGCTTCAACGGCGGCTCCGGCCGGGGCGCCGACGGCACCGCCCCCGGCGGCCGCCACGAGCGCGGCGCGGGCGGGTCCACCGGCTCCGGCGGCACCTCCGGCGCGCCCGGCTTCCCCGGGTTCCCGGGCGGCGGCCAGGACCCCGAGGGCGCGGGCGGCCCCGGCGGCTTCGGTGGCGGCATGGGCGGCATGGGCGGCCTGCTCGGCGGCACCAAGGTGAGCGAGGAGGCGAAGTCCCTGCTCTCGCAGGACGCCGGCCAGTACACCTGGATGGCCGCCACCACCGGCTCGCAGAACGCCGCGAGCTACCAACTCGCCACCGGCAAGCCGGTGATGGCGCTCGGCGGCTTCAACGGCACGGACCCCTCGCTCAGCCTGGCGGGCTTCCAGAAGTACGTCCAGGAGGGCAAGGTGCACTGGTTCATCGGCGGCGGCTCGCACCGCGGCTTCGGCGGCGCGGGCGGGGCGGTCGGCGAGGGCGCCGAGGACGGCCAGCAGACCGAGGCGGCGCAGATCGAGGCCTGGGTGACCGGCCACTTCACCGCCAGGACGGTCGGCGGCGCCACCTTCTACGACCTGACGGCCCCGAAGGCCTGATCCGGTCGGCCCGACCCGGGCTCCGGGAACCCTGATCCCGGAGCCCGAACTCCCGAGGGGGCGTGCCGCGTTCGCGCGGCACGCCCCCTGTACGCAGGCCCCTTTCGCAGGCCTCGTCCCGCACCCCGTCAGTCGGAGCCGCAGCGCGCGCCGGCGGCCGGCAGCACCCCGTCCACCAGGTAGGCCTCGGCGGCGTCGCGCGCGCAGGAGCTGTGGTACCAGGACATGTGCCCGTCGCCGTCGCGGGTGAGCAGCACGCCGTGCTGCAGCCCGGCCGCCATCCGCTGCGCCCAGACGTACGGGGTGATCGGGTCCTCCGTCCCGCCGATCACCAGGATCGGGGCGCTGCCGGGCGCCGTCACGGTGTGCGGCCGCTCGGTGGAGCGGTACGGCCAGGCGCGGCAGTCGGGTTCGAGCAGGGCGAGCCGGGTGTCATGGCGGCTGGTCAGCGGGGCCCGGGCGGCGAGGTCGGCGAGCGCGGTGCGCAGGTCGGCGTCGGTGGGGGCGAGCGGGGCGTCGGCGCAGTGGATGGCCGCGAAGGCGTCCGCGGAGTTCTCGTAGTGGCCGTCGTCGTCGCGGCCGGCGTTGCCGTCGGCGAAGCGGAGCAGTTCGTCGCCCTCGCCGCGGGTGAGGGCGGGGTCGAGGGCGGAGCGCAGCCGGGACCAGCTGCCGTGGCCGTCGGCGAGCGTGTCGATGACGACGCCCCAGCCGAGGGAGGCGGTGACGGTGCGGCCGTCGCGGGTGGGCAGCGGGTGGTCCTTGAGGCCGTCGAGGAAGTCGGCGAGCCGCCCCGGCGCCGCGCCCGGGTCGGTACCGAGCGGGCAGTCGGCGCCCTCGGCGGTGCAGGCGGCGGCGAAGGCGCGGAAGCCGGCCTCGGTGGCGGCGGCCTGTTCGAGGTCGAGGTGCATCAGGTCGGTGCTGCGTTCGACGGCGCCGTCGAGGACGAGCCGGCCGGTGCGGTCGGGGAACTCCTCGGCATAGAGGACGCCGAGGTAGGTGCCGTAGGAGAGGCCGAGGAAGTCGAGCTTGCGCTCGCCGAGGGCGCTGCGCAGCACGTCCATGTCGCGGGCGCTGTCGCGGGTGCCGAGGAACGGCAGGACGTCGGCGTACTTGGCCCGGCAGGCGTCGGCGAGGACCCGGCCGCGGTCGTAGGCCGGGTCGTCGGTGCGCATCCACTGCTCGCGGGTGCGGTCGTCCAGGCAGTCGACGGGCAGGGTGGCGCCGGAGCCGCGCGGGTCGAAGCCGACCACGTCGAAGCGGTCGCGGAGCGGGCCCTCGCCGTCCTTCCAGCCCCGGGCCATGTTGGCACCGGAGTTGCCGGGCCCGCCGGGGTTGACCAGCAGGGCGCCGATCCGGTGGGCGGGGTCGGCGGCGGGCACCCGGACGACGGCGACGTCGATGCCGCGGCCGCCGGGGTCGGCGTAGTCGAGCGGGGCCTTGAGGGTTGCGCACTGGACGACCGGTGCGGCCGCCTCCGCGCCGTCGGCGCCCGCGTCGCCGTCCCCGCCGTCGCAGGGTGCCCAGGTGAGCCGCTGGTCGTAGTACGCCCGCAGGGCCGGGGAGGCGCCGGCGGGCACCTGCTCGGCGAGCGGCGGGCGGCCGGTCGGCGAGCCCGCGGGGCGTGCACCGCCGGGGCCGGAGCAGCCGGCGGCCAGGGTGAGGAGCAGGGCGGCGAGGACGGGCAGGGCGCGTCGCCGCAGGCGGGGGGTCATCGGGGGCACTGCCCACGAATATCATCCGGCGCACTGCCGGGGCACCTCGCCCTCCGCTCCCCGCCGTCTCCTTGTCGCTTCCCTAGCGCGGCCGCGCAGCGCGGCCACTCGGTACGGGCCGCGCGGAGGAATCGTTTCCTCACCCACCGCACTGCTGGAGCATCGCCTTCTTGTCCGCCTCGGTGACCGGCAGCTGGCACTTGAGCGAGACCTGGGCGAAGCGCACCGCGTACGAGCAGCGGATCTCGGCGGCGGCGGGCAGCCAGTCGGCCGGGCCGGAGTCGCCCTTGGAGGCGTTCTGCGAGCCGTCGGCGGGGATCAGGTTGAGCGGGTCGTTGGCGATCCGGACCCGCTTGGCCTTGTCCCACGTGGCGGCGCCCATCTGCCAGTCGTAGGAGAGCGGCATCACGTGGTCGATCTGGATCTTCGACGCCTGCTGCTTGGTCCACTCGACGGTCCGGCCGGTGTACGGGTCGTGGATGGTCATCGCGGTGACCACGCAGTCCGAGCCGTCCTTGCGCTCGACACCGCTGCCGTCGCGGGCCAGCAGGTCGTTGCGGGTGTCGCACTTGTTGCCGCCGTACGGGACGCCCTCGACGCTGTCCGTCCAGGCCGGGCCGAACTCGTTGCGGTCGTAGCCGTCCTTGGGTCCGGTACGGGCGGTGGCCACCTTGGCGATCAGCTCCCGGCCCGCCTTCCGCTGCTCCGGGGTGGTCAGCGGTGCCAGGCCGGGCTTGGTGCCGTCCGGGTTCTCCAGCGGACTGGTGCCGGTCCCGGCGGCGGACGGTCCGGCCCCGCCCGGCGACTTCCCGCCGCGGCCCTCGACCAGCCAGCCGACCAGGGCGAGCAGGCATATCAGGAACACGGTGGCGGCGGACAGCCAGGCACGGCGGGCGGGCACGGAGAACTCCGGTGGTCAGGGGCGGGTTGACGGCGCACCAGCAGACCAGCCGCCCCAAGAGGAGGTCAAGCCGACGCCACGGGGAGCCCAAGAGCATGTCGAAGCTCACACTCCGTCGACTCCGGCAGCTCCTCCCCCCTCCCGCCCGCAGCCCGGCCCGGGAGTTCAGCCGCCGATCGCCGACATCGGCCGGTCCGGCCGGACGAACCCGGCGCTCCCGATGGCGTGTCCGGGCCCCTTGCCCGCCACCGAGGCCCGCCAGGCCTCCTCGATCCGCCCGTCGTCCGCGCCCCCGCGCAGCAGCGCGCGCAGGTCCGACTCCTCGGTCGCGAACAGGCAGTTGCGCAACTGCCCGTCAGCCGTCAGCCGGACCCGGTCACAGCCCCCGCAGAACGGCCTGGTGACGGAGGCGATCACCCCGATCACCGTGTCCGTCCCGGCGACCCGCCACTCCTCCGCCGGGGCGTTGCCGCTGCGCCCCACCGGCACCAGGTCGAAGCGCTCGCCGAGCCGGGCCAGCACCTCCTCGGCCGTCACCATCGCGGCGCGGTCCCAACTCCCCTGCGCGTCAAGGGGCATGGACTCGATGAAGCGCATCCGGTAACCGTGCTCGACGGCGAAGGCCGCCAACTCCGGTATCTCGTCGTCGTTCACGCCGCGCACCGGCACGGCGTTGACCTTCACCGGGTCCAGCCCGGCCGCCTTCGCCGCCGCCAGGCCCGCGAACACGTCGGCGATCCGGTCCCGCCGGGTGAGCGCCGCGAACCGGTCCGCACGCAGCGTGTCCAGGCTGACGTTCACCCGCCCCAGCCCTGCCTCCCGCAGCGCGACCGCGGTCCGCGCCAGGCCGATCCCGTTGGTGGTCAGCGACAGCTCCACGCCCAGCGCGGCCAACCGCCCGACCAGGCCCGGCAGCCCCCGCCGCAGCAGCGGCTCCCCGCCGGTCAGCCGCACCGAGCGCACCCCCAGGCGCTGCGCCGCGATCCGCACCAGCCGCACCACCTCGTCGTCCCCGAGCGCGTCCGCCCGGGGCAGCCAGTCCAGCCCCTCCGCCGGCATGCAGTACGTGCAGCGCAGGTTGCAGCGATCGGTCAGGGAGACCCGCAGATCGGTGTGGACCCGCCCGAAGCGGTCCACCAGCGGGCGCGGTGCGGTGTTCATCGCCCCAGTACAGGGGCAAGCGGGCCGCGGGACCAGCGGCCGAACCGCCGGGGACCGCCCACGACCTGCGCCTTCGCCTTGTGGATTCGTACAAGCGCCGAACCGCTGCGCGAGCGGGCCCGGACCGGGCAGGCTGGGCGCATGCAGACCACACCGCCCGCCGTCCCGGCCCTCGTCCTCGCCGCCGGGGGCGGGCGCCGGCTCGGCGGGCGGCCCAAGGCGCTCATCCGGTACGCGGGCCGACCGCTGGTGGAGCACGCGGTGGCCACCGTCCGGGCCGGCGGCTGCCCGGACGTCACCGTGGTACTGGGCGCGGACCGCGAGCGGGTGCGCTCCACCGCGCACCTGCCGGGCTGCCGGCTGGTCGCCAACCCGGACTGGGCCGAGGGCATGGGCTCCTCGCTGCGGGCCGGGCTGGCCGCGCTGCCGCCGCGGGCCCCGGCGGTGCTGGTGATGCTGGTGGACACCCCGGGCGTCACCCCGGCCGCGGTCGCCCGGCTGCTGGCCGCGCACCGGGCCGGCGCCGAGCTGGCCGCCGCGGCGTACGGCGGGCGGCGCGGACACCCGGTGCTGATCGGCGCGCGGCACTTCACCGAGGCCGCCGAGGGCGCGGCCGGGGACGCCGGGGCCCGTGCCCTGCTGGCGGCGCACGCCGGGGAACTCGTCCTGGTCGAGTGCGCGGACATCGCCGTCCCCGACGACCTGGACACCCCCGCCGACCTGGCCCGCTGGTCCGCGGACCGACCACCCCACGGACACCGGCCGCGCATCCTCCCCGAGGAGGGGCCGGGCCTCGCCCCTGGCGGCGACCGCCCCCTCAACCGTCCCTGATCCGTCCCTGATCCGTCCCTAAGGATTGCCCCATTCCGCGCCCGGAGCCGGACGTTTCGGGGAGCATGGGAACCATCCACCCCGACCCGACACCGACGGACGGAGCCCGCGATGGCAGGACTGCCCGACGACTTCACCGGACACGACCCCGCGCGGTCGGGGCCGGGGGCGGGCGGTGGCGCCCGGGCGATCCGCTGCCCCGCCTGCCGCCGCGAGCACCTGTACGAGCCGCCGTCGCTGCCGTGTCCGTGCGGCGCCTCGCTGAAGGTCCCGCTGCTGCGCGGCGGCGTGCCGGTACAGGTGCGGTTCCGCTCCTGGGAGGACTCCTGGCTGAGCATGCGCTGCCCGCACTGCGGCCGCTCCGACCAGTGGCCGCAGCCCGAGTTCACCTGCAACTGCGGCGCCACCGTCCGCCTCCCGGTGGACCGCACCACCCGGCTGGGCAGCGGCACCGCCGGCCCGCTCGCCGCCCCCGGCCCGCAGGCCGTCCGCCCGCACCCGGCGCACCCGGTGAACGCCCCGGTGCCGGCCCCGCCCGCGCCGAGCGGCGGCTCCGCCGGCCGCCCCCGCCCGTTCCGCCACCGCGCGCCGTTCCGCCCCCACCCGGTGCGCACCTCCCAGGACGCGGTGTTCACCGCCGCCCGCTACCTGGAGTGGCTCGGCTTCGACGACCTGGAACTGACCGAGGCCCAGGAGCGCGACGGGGTCACCCTGCTGGGCGGCCGGATGGTCGCCCAGGTCGACACCTGGACCGAGCCCGCCGATGTGAAGTCGGTCGAGTGCCTGTGGCTGCAGACCCTGCACGCCGAGGAGATGGCCGCCGCCATGTTCACCCTGGCCGGCTACTCCCACCAGGCCACCGTGCGCGGCGAGCAACTGCTGGTCGCCCTGTTCAGCCTGGACCTGGCCGGCGTGCCCCAACCCGCCAACGGCGCCGCCGAGGCCCTGATGGAGACCGGCTGGACCTCCTGACCCGACCCGGCCCTGCTCCGGAACCCCGGAACCCCGGAACCTTGGTGCCCTGGTGCCCCGGTGCCCCGGAGCTCCCGGCACCCCTGGCACTCCCGGCACCGGCGCCCCTCTAGATCATCTCCTCGACAAAAGCAACAACCTCCGCTCGTGATCTGGTGCACAAGCTCACCCCCGTGTTGAATTGCCGCCACAGCGCGGGTCTTTCGCCGTGCCGTCGACCCTGCCGTCGCCATGCGAACGGGTCGTGGCGGCAGGGCTCCAAGGCAGGTCCGCGCCCTTGCTGGATGGCGCACACAAGGAGGTGGCGTTGTCGGAGCACGGATGGAGCCCGAGCGGCCCGGACGAACGGGGGCGGGCGGCAGCGGAGGAACCGGGCGACACCGTGTGGCGGCTGCGGTCCCGGGGGTGCTGGCAGGAGGCCGCCGAACTACTGCGACCCGCCGCCGAACACGACCCGGCCGCGGCCCTCGCACGGGCCGAACTCCTCATCGAACAGTGCCTGTTCACCGCCGCGCACTGGACCCAGGCGGAACAGGCGTTACGACTGGCCGAGGCCCTGGCGGAGGGCACCGAGCAACGCGCGGCCGCCGGCTGCGCCCGCGGCTTCCTCGCCTACCTGGCCAGCGTGCTCGGCCCGCGCGACCGCCTCGACGAGGCCCAGGCCGCCCTCGGCCGCACCTCGGCGCTGCTGCCGCCGGACGCACCTGGCCGCCCCCTGCTGGACTTCCGGCGCGGACTGGTCGCCGAGAACCTGCTGGGCGACCGCGGCGCCGCCTGGATCGCCTACCGCCGGGCGCACGAGGGCGCCGGGGAACGCGGGGACGAACTGCTCCGCTCCTACACCTGGCGGCACCTGGCCGCGCTCGCGCTCTCCCGCGGCGACCGCGGCAACGCCCGGGAGGGCTTCGACGCCTCGCTGCGGCTGCGCGAGCAACTCGGCTTCACGGTGGGGGTGGCGCCGGCGCTCGCCGCGCTCGCCGAGGTGTCCGAACCCGCCGAGGCGGTGCGGCTGCGCGCCGAGGCCACCCGCCTGGTGCACGCCCTCGGCGGAGTGCCGGTCTGGCTCGCACGCCAGCTCGGACGTGCGCCGGGGCCTCCCCCGGACGGACGCATCGCCAGCGAGACCCGGGGAACAATCAGCTAAGGTGAGCCTAACCTGTCCGGGGTGAGCAGCGCTTCGGGCAGGTCGCCTTGCTGTCCCCCGGGCACCGCCGCGCCCCGGACCGGCCGGGCCCGGCCGCGGCAGCACCGTCCGCGACCGGCCCCGCCGGGCGGTCCACCGGCGGCCCCGGTCGACCCGATGGGGCCCGCCCATGACCGCGAGCAGCACCCGGCCCGGCCCCGCGCCGCGCGCCCCCCGCACCACCCAGGCACACGACCACGCGCAGGCGCACGACCACACCCAGCCGCACGGCCACGCGCCCGGCCACCCCCAGGCGCACGACCACACCGACGCGCCGGGCGCCCCCACTCCCTGCGCCCCCTCGTACCACCGGCTGACCGCGCTCGCCCCAATGCTGGACCTGCACTGCGCCCCGCCCCGGCACGGCGACGGCTGGCTGCCGGTCGACGCGCTCACCAGCGACCCGGAGGCGCTGCGCGAACTGGTCGCCCACGACGCCCGGCAGGGCCTGACCCGCTACGGGCGGCCGCTGCGCCCGGACGTGGCGGCCGGTTTCGGACTGCACCGCTTCGTCTGGCCGGTTTCGCTGCTGTTCACCGTGCCGTGGTTCCTGGAGCGGCGCGTCCCGCTGCTCGGCCCCGGCGACGTCTCGGTGCACCGCGCCCCGGCCTCGATGGAGCTGACGGTGCGCCCGGAGGCCTTCGTCTGCCTGCCGGACGACCCGGCGGTCCGCGCGGCCGGGGCCCGTACGGTGCCGGACGAGGACGCGCTCGCGGCCGAACTGCGGCGCGCGCTGGGCGAGTTCCTGACCCCGGTGCTGGCCGCCTTCGGGCCGCAGGCGCGGCGCGGGCCCCGGGTGCTGTGGGCGATGGCCACCGACGCGGTGGTGGAGGGGCTCTGGTACGCGGGCGGGCTGCTCGGGGAGCAGGAGCGGGCGCGCGCCGAACTGTCCGCCCTGCTGGCCCCCGGGGAGCCCGCCGGAGCCGGGGCGCCCGCCGGCCCCGGCGAGCCCGACGGCCCCGCGGCGCCCCCCGCGCGGTCCTCCCCCGGACCGGCGCGCACGCCCGGCGCGGACCGGGGCCCCGCTCCCGCCCCGGCCCCCTTCACCCCGGGCGCCGGTTTCGCACCCCCGGCGCCCGGGTGCACCGGTGCTTCGGGTACGGACCGGGCCCGGGCCAGCTGTTGCCTCGTCTACACCGTGGAATCGGCGGAAATGTGCAACGGCTGCCCCCGCGTCACGCGACGTTGACGAAAATCCGTCCGACCCGGGATTCGAAAAGCCCGTGATTCCGGGAATGTCCCGCGCCCAATTCATATGACAATGAGATTGGCGACGGGTCAGAAATCCCTCTCCTCAGCGCATTGACGGCGAATCCGCTTTCCCCCCGCCGAGCATCCGTCATGATGGTCCCCGCCGCGCTGCTGAACGCAGTGGGCGGCGCAGGAACGCGACGCAGAAAGCGAGGCTGGTTCCGGCAATGAAATTGTCCGACATACCGCTCGGCTGGGCCGTCACCGGGGTGGTGGGGCTGCTGGTCAGCGCCCTCCTGGTGGCCCTGGCCCGAAGCCGGGGATCCGCCGCCGGCGCGGACTCCTGGGAGCGTTCCGAGGAACGGCGCCGCAACAAGGAATCCCTGTACGGCGCGGCCTCCTACACGCTGCTGTTCTGCTGCGCCGGCGTCGCGGCCGCACTCTCCTTCCACGGCCTGGTCGGCTTCGGCGTGCAGAACCTCGGCCTGTCCGGCGGCTGGGAGTACCTCGTCCCGTTCGGCCTGGACGGCGCCGCGATGTTCTGCTCGGTGCTCGCCGTCCGCGAGGCCAGCCACGGCGACGCGGCGCTCGGCTCCCGCCTGCTGGTCTGGCTCTTCGCCGGTGCCTCGGCCTGGTTCAACTGGGTGCACGCCCCGCGCGGCTTCGGCCACGCCGGCGCCCCGCAGTTCTTCTCCGGCATGTCGCTGTCCGCCGCGATCCTGTTCGACCGCGCGCTCAAGCAGACCCGCCGGGCCGCGCTGCGCGAACAGGGCCTGGTGCCCCGTCCGCTGCCGCAGATCCGCATCGTCCGCTGGCTGCGCGCCCCGCGCGAGACCTACGCGGCCTGGTCGCTGATGCTCCTGGAGGGCGTGCGCAGCCTGGACGAGGCGGTGGACGAGGTCCGCGACGAGAAGCGGGAGCGCGCCATGGAGAAGGAGCGCCGCAAGCTCGCCGGGCGCCGCGAGCGGGCCGAGATCCGGGCGATCAACCGCAGCAGCGGCCACTGGCGCGGACGCGGCGGCGCCGCACGGCAGTTGGAGTCGGCCGCCCCGGAGTCCGCGATAACCGGCGGGCCCGGGGCGGAACTCCCGGCGGGCGCCCGGGAGGCCGCGGCCGTCGGCTCCGCCGAGGCGGGCGCGCGCGAGGTCGAGGCCGGCACGCGCGGGGTCGAGGCCGGCACGCGTGGGGTCGAGGCCGGCACGCGCGGGGCCGAGGCGGCCGGGGGCGCCGTCGTCCAGCCGGGCCTGCCGGCCCGTCCGGAGCGGCGCACCATCGACCTCACCGCCGACGAGGACACCGTCACGCTGCCCCGGCTGGACTCGCTGGAACGCAAACTGAAGGACCTGGAGCAGCAGTTCGGCTGACCCGTCCACGGGCCGGTCAGGCCACGCTCGTCCCGCTGAGCTCGAACCACATCCGCTTGCCGGACCCGCGCGGCTCCACGCCCCAGGCGTCCGCCAGCGCCTCGACCAGCATCAGCCCGCGCCCGGAGGAGGCCTGCTCCCCCGGGGTCCGGCGGGTCGGCCAGAGGTCCGACTCGTCCTCCACCTCGACCCGCAGCCGGGCCCGGCCGCCGTCCGAGACCGTCTCCCGGTAGAGCCGGGCGGTGAACATGGCGTCCCGGTCGGTGTGCCGGATCGCGTTGGTGACCAGTTCGGAGGAGAGCAGTTCGGCGGTGTCGATGAACTCGGCGACGCCCCAGCGGCGCAGCGCGTCGCGCAGCTCGGCGCGCACCTCGGCGACCCTGGCCAGGTCGGCCTGGCCGATCCGGCGGCGCAGCTGCTGGGCGGCCAGGCCTCCCTCGGGGCCGTCCCAGCGCAGCAGCAGGAGCGCTATGTCGTCCTCGCGCTCGCTGGAGTCGGCGGCCTGGGAGGTGATCCGGTCGGCCAGCTCCTCCAGCGGGTCGCGGGCCGCCTCGCCGGCCGTCGGCAGCGGACGGGCCATGGTCCGGGTGAGCCGGTCGATGCCCTCGTCCAGGTCGGTGCCGCGGGCCTCGACCAGGCCGTCGGTGCAGAGCAGCACCGTCTCGCCCGGGTCCAGGCTGAACCTGGTCACCCGGTACTCCTGGTCCGGGTCGATGCCCAGCGGCAGCCCGCCGGCCACCGGCAGCACGGCCGCGGTGCCGTCCGCGCGGCGCACCACCGGGTCCAGGTGGCCGGCCCGGACGGCGTAGACCACGCCGTAGTCCACGTTGACCTCGGCGTAGGTGCAGGTCGCGAAGTGGTCGGTGTCCAGGTCGGCGAGAAAGCGGGAGGCGCGGGCCATCACCGCGGCGGGCGGGTGCCCCTCCGCGGCGTAGGCGCGCAGCGCGATCCGCAGCTGGCCCATGATCCCGGCCGCGTGCACGTCGTGGCCCTGGACGTCGCCGATCACCAGGCCGACGTGCCCGCCGGGCAGCGGCACCACGTCGTACCAGTCGCCGCCGATCTGCAGTCCGGAGCCGGCCGCCAGGTAGCGCACCGCGGTGGTCACCCCGGGCACGGACGGGACGGTGCGCGGCAGCATCACCCGCTGCAGGCCGGCCGCCAGCTCGTGCTCGGCGTCGTGCAGCCGGGCCCGGGCCAGCGACTGGGCCACCAGGCCGCCCAGAGTGGACAGCAGGGTGCGCTCGTCCGCGTCCAGCTCGCGCTCGTCGTCGAAGCTGACCACGCAGACGCCGATCGCCCGGCCGCTGGCCACCAGCGGCAGGTACGCCCAGGAACCGCGGCCGGTGCGGCTGGTCCGCTCCCACGCGTCGGGGTGGCGGTCCCGGAAGTCCTCCCGGCTGGAGATGAAGACCGGGGCGCGGTGCCTGAGCGCCTCGCTGGCCGGGTGCCCGGCGGGCAGCACCGCCCGGTCCCAGACCGCGAGGGCCTGCGAGCGGTAGCCGGAGGCGCCGAGGATCCGGGTCCGGCCGGCTTCGAAGGAGGCCAGCACCAGACCGTCCGGCGGCAGTCCGGGCAGCGGCAGCTCGGTGAACACCCGGGCCACGTCACGCACGGTGACCGCCTCGGAGAGGGCGCGCGCGGCCTCCTTGATGAACCGGGAGCGCTCCTCGCGCAGCTGGGCCATCCGGTCGGCGCGGTCGCGCTTGTGCAGCTCGACGGTGGCGTCCCAGACGAAGCCCACCATCCGGGAGGCCCGGCCGAAGGCGTCCGCGAGCACCCGGCCGCGGAAGCGCACCGCGCGCATCGTGCCGTTCGGCCCGACGGTGCGGTAGTAGGCGCCGCACTGGCCCAGCTCGGCCACCGCGCGCTCGACCCGGCGGCGCACCACGGGCGCGTCCTCCGGGTGCAGCAGGGAGAGGAAGGAGGCGGCGGTGCGGTCGAAGCGGTCCCGCTCGACGCCGTCCAGTCCGATGATCGTGCAGGCCCGCTGGTCGCCCTCCAGGACGTCGCGGCGGATGTCCCAGTCGAAGGAGCCGATGCCGTTGGCGGCCATCGCGGGCTCCAGCCAGTCCGGCATGGAGTCGGCGGAGGAGGGCGGCAGCCCGCCGGACAGCACGGGCGCCAGCCGCCCGGAGGCGAGCACCGGGGGCGTGCGGACAGAGTTACGGCGGGTGGCCTGCGCGGGCGGGCGGGGAGCGGGCGGCTGGGGAGCGGGCGGGTGCGGCTCCACGGCGGGCAGGGGTCGTTCCACGGCGGGCGCGCCGGGAGGAAACGCCGGCCCCGGCGACTCGGGCTCAGTGGGCATGCTGCTCCTGCCGCTGCCGTGGCGGACCGCGCCGACCGTCCGGACGGGCCGCGTGGCGGTGTGATGGGTCGTGCTGGATCGGGCGGTGTCGACGGGCGGTGGTCAGTCGAGGTTCGGTCTCCCCGCTGCTTCCCGCACGTGGACACACATTCCCACCATCCTGTCCAATGTTCGGCCGAGCGGCAATGGCAACGGGCCGGAAATCTTGCGCTCAGCCTTGTGTTCAGGGCTTGCTTCGAGAACGGATCAATCGGGGGCGAACAATCGTACCGGTGTCGCGTCCGGATTCGCCGACCGGCCGCGGCGGGCCCGGTGGACCGCGGGTGACGGCCGTCGGTTGCGGCCGCGGGCTACGGCCGCGGGCTACGGCCGCGGGCTACGGCCGCGGGCTACGGCCGTCGGTTGCGGCCTCGGGCTACGGCATCGCGGGTTACGGCATCGCGAGCTCGAACCAGGTGACCTTGCCGTCGCCGCGCAGCTGCACGCCCCAGGAGTCCGCCAGCGCCTCCACCAGCAGCAGCCCGCGCCCCGAGGTCGCGTACTCGGCCTCCGGATCGCGCCGCCGCCCGGGCAGCCGGCTCGCGCCGTCCTGCACCTCGACCCGCAGCCGGCTGTCCGTATCCAGCACCGCGTCGAAAACCGCGCCCTTGCCGGTGTGCTGCAACGCGTTGGTGACCAGCTCGGACGTGAGCAGCTCGGCGGTGTCGGACAACTCCGGCACCCCCCAGTGGCTCAGCGCCGTGCGCAGCCGGTGCCGCACCGCGCCCACCGCGACCAGGTCGGCCGGTTCGAGCGTCAGGTGCAGCCGGCGGTGCAGCGCGCACCCCGGGGCCGACGCACCCGGTAGGGCCGTTCCGGCGCCGACGACCGGGCCCTGGGCCGGCCCGGACCGGTAGGCGTCGCCCGAACTCGTCCGCTGCCGCGGGAATCGCGACTGACCGTCCATCAACAGATGCCCCCGCCCTCAAATCCGGGCCCCCGCCTCCGGATCCCCCGCCGGCCGGGTGGCCCCCTCGTACTGAACCACCATCCTCATGCCCAGTTGACGGCGTTTGCAACAGTGTGCGTCCGATCACGTGGGGTGAAAGGGGCACGGGGAGGTTCACGTGATCCAACTGCCCGCGCCGGACAGGTTTGCGAAGCGCAGAGGGTGCTTTCGAGACCGCCCCCACCCGATCCCGCGCACACCCGGCGCCCGTACGGACCGTGCGCGGGGCCGCGCGCCCCCGGCCTCGCCACCGCCGCGCGCCGCCCGCTGGGGGTCGGGACAGCCGACCACTCACCCCCGTCGCCCGCCCGGGAAGCCGAAGGCCCCGGAAGCGGCAACGCTGGACATGGAGCCCCGGTGCGGGTTCAATGAGCCGAGATGTTTGAACGTCGTTCTAACATCATCCGGAAGCCCAGGGCCCCGAACCCACCCCTCCCCGGCGACCGCGAGCGAGGAACCGTGCGACTGACCCCCACCGAGCGGGACCGGCTGCTGATCTTCACAGCAGCCGAACTGGCCCGCGCCCGCCGCGCCCGGGGCGTGCGCCTCAACGTCCCCGAGGCGACCGCCCTGATCGCGGACACCGTCTGCGAAGCCGCCCGCGACGGCCGGCGCCTCGCCGAGGCCATCGAGGCCGGCCGCTCCGTCCTCACCGCCGCCGACGTGCTGCCCGGCGTGCCCGACGTGGTCACCGTCGTCCAGGTCGAGGCCGTCTTCGAGGACGGCACCCGGCTCGCCGTCGTCAACGACCCCTTCAAGGGCGCCGGCTCGCTCGGCGACGAGGCCCCCGGCGGCGCGCTGATCGGCGCCGGCGCCGGCTACGACCCGGTCGAGGAGACCCTGCTCATCCCCGTCCACAACACCTCCCGGGTGCCGATCTCGGTCACCTCCCACTTCCACTTCTTCGAGGCCAACCCGCGCCTGGCCTTCGACCGCGCCGCCGCCTACGGCACCCACCTGGCCGTCCCGGCCGGCTCCTCGGTGCGCTTCGACCCCGGCGCCACCGTCGAGGTCGGCCTCGTCCCGATCGGCGGCGCCCGCGTCGCGATCGGCTTCGCCGGACTCGTCGACGGCCCCCTGGACGCCCCCGGCGCCAAGGACGCCGCCCTCGCCAAGGCCCGTGCCACCGGCTACCTGACCGACTTCGACGACCAGGAGGTGCCCTCGTGAGTTCCATCTCCGCCCACGACTACATCTCCGTGCACGGCCCCCGGGCCGGCGACCGGATCCGGCTCGGCGACAGCGGACTGATCGTCCGCGTCGAATCCGACTCCCAGGCCCCCGGCGACGAATTCCTGGCCGGCTTCGGCAAGACCGCCCGCGACGGCCTCCACCTCAAGCCCGCCGCCGTCCGCGACACCTGCGACGTGGTGATCAGCAACGTGCTGGTGATCGACGCCGTCCAGGGCATCCGCAAGACGTCCATCGGCCTGATCGGCGGCCGGATCGCCTCGATCGGACGGGCCGGCAACCCGGACACCCTGGACGGCGTCGACGTGGTCGTCGGCACCGGCACCACCATCGTCTCCGGCGAAGGCCTGATCGCCACCGCCGGCGCCATCGACACCCACGTGCACCTGCTCTCGCCGCGGATCATGGAGGCCTCGCTCGCCTCCGGCGTCACCACCGTCATCGGCCAGGAGTTCGGCCCGGTCTGGGGCGTCGGCGTCAACTCCCCCTGGGCGCTGCGCCACGCCTTCAACGCCTTCGACGCCTGGCCCGTCAACATCGGCTTCCTGGGCCGCGGTTCGTCCTCCGACGAGGCCCCGCTGGTGGAGGCGCTGGCCGAGGGCGGCGCCTGCGGCTTCAAGGTGCACGAGGACATGGGCGCGCACACCCGCGCACTGGACACCGCGCTGCGCGTCGCCGAACAGTACGACGTCCAAGTCGCCCTGCACACCGACGGATTGAACGAATGCCTGGCGGTCGAGGACACCCTGCGCGTCCTGGACGGCCGCACCGTCCACGCCTTCCACATCGAAGGCTGCGGCGGCGGACACGTCCCCAACGTGCTCAAGATGGCCGGCGTGCCGAACGTCATCGGCTCCTCCACCAACCCCACCCTGCCCTTCGGCCGGGACGCCCTCGGCGAACACTTCGGCATGATCGTCTCCGCGCACGGCCTCAAGACCGACCTGCCCGGCGACGCCGCCATGGCCCGCGACCGCATCCGGGCCGGCACCATGGGCGCCGAGGACGTGCTGCACGACCTCGGCGTCATCGGCATCACCTCCTCCGACGCCCAGGGCATGGGCCGGGCCGGCGAGACGGTGCGCCGCACCTTCGCCATGGCCGGCAAGATGAAGGCCGAACGCGGCCCGCTGGACGGCAACGGCTCGTACGGGACCACCGAGAGCGGCGACGACAACGAGCGCGTGCTGCGCTACATCGCCAAACTGACCATCAACCCGGCCATCGCCCACGGACTCGCCCACGAGGTCGGCTCGATCGAGATCGGCAAGCTCGCCGACATCGTGCTCTGGCGCCCCGACCACTTCGGCGCCAAGCCGCAACTCGTCCTCAAGGCCGGCTTCCCCGCGTACGGCGTCACCGGCGACCCCAACGCCTCCACCGACCGCTGCGAACCCCTCGTCCTGGGGCCCCAGTTCGGCGCCCACGGCGCCACCGCCGCCGACCTCTCGGTCGCCTTCGTCGCCCAGGCGGCCGCCGACGCGGCCCACCCCGACCGACCCGCCGACGGACTCCCCACCCGCCGACGCCGGGTCGGCGTCCGCGGCACCCGCGGCATCGGGCCGCGCGACCTGGTGCGCAACGCCCGCACCGGCCACGTCGACGTCACCGAAACCGGACTGGTCTCGCTCGACGGCGCACCCCTGCGCTCCGAACCCGCGGACAGCGTCTCGCTCAGCCGCCTCTACTTCCTCTGACCCCCCTGCCCCGCCCCTTTCCCCTCCTTTTCTCTTCCCCCCTCTTCCTCAAGGATCCGATGATGACCACCCCCACGCCCGCCTCCCTCGGCTACCGGATGCCCGCCGAGTGGCACCCCCACGAGCGCACCTGGATGGCCTTCCCCACCACCAACCCCACCTTCGAGACCCCCGAGCAGCTGCACGCCGGCCGCCAGGCCTGGGCCGCCGTCGCCGACACCATCGTCCGGTACGAGCCGGTCACGCTGATCGTCAACACCGGTGAGACCGCCGACGCCCGCCGGTACGTCTCCGAGGCCGTCGAGATCGTCGAACGCCCGCTCGACGACGCCTGGATGCGCGACATCGGCCCCTCGTTCGTGATCGACGGCAAGGGCTCACTGGCCGCCACCGACTGGATCTTCAACGGCTGGG
This sequence comes from Kitasatospora sp. NPDC098652, assembly GCF_044760155.1. NCBI lineage: Bacteria > Bacillati > Actinomycetota > Actinomycetes > Kitasatosporales > Streptomycetaceae > Kitasatospora > Kitasatospora sp. NPDC098652. The sequence goes on along the minus strand of NZ_JBIWAQ010000006.1, from coordinate 195,350 downwards.
GCGCCCAGTCCTGGGCCCGCTGGGACAAGGACCAGCACGTCGCCGAACACATCAGCGAACTGACCGGCGTCCAGCGCTTCGCCTCCCGGCTGATCAACGAAGGCGGCGGCATCCACGTCGACGGCGAGGGCACCGTCCTCGTCACCGAGACCGTCCAGCTCGGCGAGGGCCGCAACGCCGACTGGACCAAGGAGGACGTCGAGGCCGAACTGCACGCCCACCTCGGCACCACCAAGGCCATCTGGCTGCCCCGCGGACTCACCCGCGACTACGACGAGTTCGGCACCCGCGGCCACATCGACATCGTCGCCTCCTTCGTCCGCCCCGGCGTCGTGGTCGCCCACGTCCAGCCCGACCCGGCCCACCCCGACCACGAGGTCTGCCAGGAGCTCGTCGCCGTGCTGCGCGCCGCCACCGACGCGCAGGGCCGACAGCTGGAGGTCATCGAACTGCCCGCCCCCACCGTGCTGTTCGACGAGGACGGCGAGCCGGTCGACTACTCCTACATCAACCACTACGTGGCCAACGGCGCCGTCGTCCTGTGCGCCTTCGACGACCCGCGCGACCAGGAGGCCGCCGACATCCTCGCCAAGGCCTACCCCGGCCGCACCGTCGAACTCGTCGACGCCCGCGAGATCTTCGCCAACGGGGGCGGCATCCACTGCATCACCCAGCAGCAGCCCAAGGCCTGACGCCGGGGGTGCCGGAGCGGGGGCGACTCCCCCGCTCCGGTACCGTTCGGACCTCCACCACTACCCCGTCCCGCCTGTCTCCCCCGCCCCACCCGTTCCGCCCGTCAGGAAGCAGCCCCGCCATGGCCGACCCCCGCCCGCGCCGCCCTGCGCGCCCCCGCGAGGAGGTCTACGCCACCGCCCGGGCCGCGATCGCCGAACACGGACTCGCCAAACTCACCATGGCCGGGCTCGGCAAACAGCTCCAGATGAGCGCCGGGCACCTGCTCTACTACTTCGGCAGCAAGGACCAGCTGCTGCTGGAAACCCTCCGCTGGAGCGAGGACCAGCTGGGGGCCCGCCGCCGCGAAGCCCTCGCCGACCCGGCCCTCGACCCCTGGCAGCGCCTCGACGCCTACCTGCGGCTCTACCTGGCCGAAGGCCCCGGCGACCCGCGCTGGATCCTCTGGGTCGAAGTCTGGGGCCGCTCCCCCGCCAGCGCCGAACTCCGCCAGGGGCAGCAGGAGATCGAGGTCCCCTGGCAGGCCGACCTGGTCGCCCTCATCGAGCAGGGCACCAGCACCGGCCACTTCACCCCCGGGCCGGCCGCCGACCGCGCCGGCCAACTCCGCGCCCTCCTCGACGGCCTGGCCGTCCCCATCGCCATCGGCCTCCCCGGCGCCCACCACGCCGCCGCCCTCACCCAGGCCACCGCCGTCGCCACCATCCTGCTCCGCGCCTGACGCAGCCAGCCCGCCTGCCGCTGCGGCCCACCCGCCTCCCTGCACCGGAAGTCGGCCGGGCCGACTTCCGGTGCTGCACTCGCCGGCCCGCCCGGGCACCCCCGCGCGGCGCGCGCCCCTTCGGGAAAATATGCAGACCGATCTACTGGCTGGGTGGCCTGCCAAGCCCCGTTCTCGCGCAGCACACCCCGCGTGAATCTGTAGATCGGTCTACTGACTCACTGGCCTCTCGCCCCCGCCGCCATCCCGCCCCGCGCCAAAAGTCGACCCGGCCGACTTCCCGTACGGCCCACGAAGCCAACTGGACCGACCGGTCTACAGATTCACCAGCCTCTCCGCTCCGCCACCACCCTGCCCGCGCCAAAAGTCGACCCCGCCGACTTCCCATGCAGCACACCCAGGGATAGACCGACCGGTCTATAGATTTTCGCCGGCCGCGCTCGCCGCCCCTGCACCAGAAGTCGGCCCAGCCGACTTCTGGTGCCCAGAGCGCCAGGGCCGGGACGAACGAGCTGCGGCCATCGGCACGACGCTCGCCCGTCGATCCCTCGGCCCGTCGACCCCTCGACCCCTCGGCCCGTCGACCCCTCGGCCTCTGCCCGACCTGATGTGAGAGGGCTGCGGCATCCAATGCACCGGGGACTACGGAAGTGCTTTGGGGTGGGGGTGAGTCGGCAAACGGCTCGGCTAGCCTGAGGGCGCCTGCGGCCAGGCTGCGGGAACTCTTTGCTACTCGTCTGGGGGACAACCATGTCGGATCCTGCGTCGGTTTCTGCTCGTTGGACGCGCTTGCCCGAGGGGCCGGACGTCTATGTGGCCACGCCACTGGCGCAGGAGCCTCGGGCGACCGTGGTCGTTGGCATGGAACTGTTCGGCGTTACACCCTGGGTGGGGAAGGTCTGCGAGCGGCTGGCAGCAGCCGGTTACTTGGCGATCGCCCCGGACTTCTACTGGCGTCAGTCACGCCGCGCCGAACTCGGCTACGACGATGCCGGGCGCCAGGAGGGTTTCCGGCTGCTCGGTCACCTGACACGCGAGGGTGTCGCGGACGATACCGAAGCGTCCCTCGCGGCTGGTGCGGAATTGGGTGCCGGGGCTGGCCGCGCGTTCGTCGGGTTCTCCCTTGGTGGTCACCTCGGTGTCCTCGCGGCCACGCGTCTGCCGCTGGACGTGGTCGTCAGCTGCTACGGCGGCTGGACCCTGGACGGCGGGATTCCGCTGGCCGAGCCGCAACCGCCTCTGACTCCCCAGGGCGCGGCATCGGTGGCCGCACACGGCACGATGCTGCTCGGTCTCGTGGGTGGACAGGACTTCCTGATCTCCATGGTCGAGTGGCAGCGTCTGGGGCAGCGTCTTGAGCAGGCCGGTGTGCGTCATGAGCTGATCGACTATCCGGCTGCCCAGCATGGCTTCCTGTGTGAGGACCGTCCCGAGAGCTACGACGCGGACGCGTCCGGCGACGCCTGGAAGCGCATCCTCAAGGCCCTGGCCCAGCTGCCTCACCAGGGCTGATCGTCCGGCGGTGATCACTCTGGCCATCGGCTTCTGCCCTTGTTCGACGGCCAGGTGCGGCTTGGTGGTCAGACCGCCGCGCGAACGGCCCAGACCGTAGTCGTCAGGCTCGATGCCGATCCCACCAGGCGGTTCCTTTCGCAGAGCCCCCCTTTTGCGTGCCCCGACAGCATGCTGGTGGGCCCGAGAGACAGTGGAATCGACGTTGATGCCCCAGGTGATGAGCCCCTTGTCATCGGCCTGGGCCTGCGGTGCGGCGAAGATCCGCTGCCACGTGCCGTCCCGCTGCCAGCGCCGGAACAGGTCGTACACCCGACTCCAGGGACCGTATCGTTCCGGGACATCGCGCCAAGGAACACCGGTGCGGGTCCGGAACCTCATGCCGTCGCTCAACTGCCGCCCGGTACATATGGGCGGCCGCCCCGGCTTCGCACCCTTGGGCAACAACGGTTCCAGCGGGACCCACTGCGTATCCGTCAGATCTCCACGCGCTACGAAGCAAGATCATCTCACCTTGAGATCCGCTTCCGAAGCGCGCCCCAGCACGGAGCTGGTTGAGCCAGAAGTCGACTGGGTCGACTTCTGGTGCACGGGGGCTGGTCTCTCAGCCCGACTGCCCGCCGAGAAAGCATGCCCCCCCGATAGGCAGCGGGCTCCGTAGGGGGGCTGCACTGGAAGTCGGGTGGGCCGACTTTTGGTGCGTCGGGGTTGGTCATTCGGTCCAGATGGCGGCGGCGGTGCGGTCGTCGGCGTAGCCCTTGGCGCGGACCTGGACCTGGCGGAGGAAGTCGACGGTGCCCGGGGGGTGGGGGTGGGCCCAGTGGGAGGAGAGGAAGTGGGCGACGGCCGGTTCGTCGGCGATCGGGCGGGACAGGCCCGGGGTGCAGAGGAGCAGGATGTCGCCCGGGGTGGCCGGGACGAGGCGGAAGCGGAACGGGCGCGGGTCCGGCACGGGGGCCTCCGGGACGGGCGGCTGACCGTCCGGGTGGTGGAGCAGCCGGGCCGCGTAGGCGTCGATCCAGTGGCCCGAGCGCAGCAGGTAGAGCCCACCGGGACCGACGCCGAAGGCGGCGCGGTAGCCGGCCGCCGGGTCGAGCGACACCAGCAGGCAGTGCAGCGAGGCCGGGGACGGGCTGTCGTCCCCCTCCGCCCGGGGCGCGAGGGCCCGCAGTGGGGCGGCCGCGCCGGTGGCCAGGCGCTGGAGGCCGTAGCGAAGCCGGTCGCGGGCACCGTCGCGCAGGTCGGCGGCGAGGCCGGCCCGGCTGCGCCCGATGGCGGCGGCGAGCTGGCGGCAGGCCTCACCCGCCCCGGCAGCGACGGCCTGCGGGGTGAGTGACCCGTCCTCGGCGCCGCCGGTGCGCTCGTAGCCGGCCAGGACGGCGAGCAGCAGCCCGTCGGGCCCGTCGCCGAACCTGGTGACCAGCAGGCCGTCCCGGCGCGGCTCGCCGCGGTAGCGGGCGGAGTCGCCGCGGACGGAGACCGCGCGCAGCACGGTCGTCCCGTACTGGGCGCCTTCGAGCGCGGTGTCCGGCACGACGGTGTCGAGGGCGTCGGGGTCGGCCTCCGGTACGGCGGTCGGCTCGGGGCCGTAGGTCGGGGGGCGTTCGCCGACGTGGGGGACGGTGGGAGGGGTGGCGGCGAGCGGGGTGCGGATGGCGAGACGCGGGTCGGGGGCGGGGGCGGGGGCGGGGGCCACGGGTTCGGGTTCGGGGGCGGGGTCGGGCTGCGGCGCGTGGTCGGGTTCGGGTTCAGGAGTTGGGGCGGGGGCGGGTTCGGGGGCGGGCTTTTCCAGGGAGACCGGGGTGGGCGGCTCCTCGGGCTCCAGCTCCAGCTCGGGCTCGGGCTCCGGCTCCGGCTCCGGCTCGGGCTCCGGCTCGGGCGTCCGCTCGGGCTCCGCCGCGCGGGGCTCGTCGGCCGCGGCGGAGGGCGCGGGCGGCTGCTCGGTCTCGGTCGAGCTGCGCTGGCGCCCGATGCCGCCGGCGCCCTCGATGACGCCGAGCGCGTCGTCGAACCAGTCGTCGATGCTGTCCCGTTCGGCCGCAGGCTCCTCCACGGCTGCTGCCCCGGGTTCCGCCTCCGGTGGTGCGGTGCGCTGCGGCCCGATCAGTCCGGCCGCCGTGTCGAACCAGTCGTCGACGCTGCCGGCGCCCGGGTCGGCGTGCGGGGTGTCGGGGAGGGTGCCCGCCGGACCGTCGTAGACGGTGTCCCACCAGCCGTCGTCGGGCCGGGGCGGCTGTGCGGGTGCACCCTGCTTGCTCATCTGGCGGCTCCTGGTCGGTCCGTGGTCGCGCCGCCCCCGGCGGGGCCGGACTGGCGTCATTGTCTCCAAGTGCAACGACCGTGTCCGGGTTTCGGCGACAACCGGTCACCGATCGGATCTTCCCGGCCACCGCGCTCACCTGCCGGTTCGTGACCGTCCGGGCGGCCGGGCGGGGCGGGTGTCACCGACTCGTTCGCTCCCGTTCCGTCCCTGCTTGCCGGTTGTGCCCCGAGCAGGGCGTTTCCTGGACATTGCGGGGTGTTGGGGGGCGAAAATGAGGGCCGAGGAGGGGCACCGCTTCACCCGTTCGGCTGATTAAATGTGCGCATGACCGCGTCGGCCCCGAGCTCACCCCGACCGGGGAGGGCCGCACCGACGGGCCGCCCGGCGGGTGTGCTGTTGGTCCTGTTGCTGGTCGCGCTGTTGTCCGCGCTGCCGTGTTCGGGCCTGGCGAAGGCGGACGCCCCTGTCCGCTCCGGCCCGGCCCCGGTGAGCGCCGTGTCGCTGGTGAGCGCGGCGGACGCCGTCGCACCGGCGCCGCACGGCCGCGACGCCGTCCGGGCGTCCGACCACCAACGGTTCGGGGAACCGCAGGAGCACTGGATCCTGTGCACCGCCGACGGCCAGCCACCGCGCAACAACGGCTGCTCCAGCCACCCGTTCTGCCCGCAGGACGCCCAGTTGCCGAACCCGCCGCCGCATCCGCAGCCCGCCGTGCTGCCGTTGGCGGTGCCGACGCCCGAGGCGCTGCCCCGGGCGGTGCCCGCGGGTCTGCTGGACGGTCCGCGTCCCGCGCCGGATCTGCACGAACTCCAGGTCCACCGGTCCTGAGCGGAACCCACCGCCGACGCTCCCGCCGGCGGGTCCGCCCCTCCCCCACTACAGCCGACCGCCGCCACAGCCGTGCGCGGCGGGGACAAGGACGACCATCATGGGTTCCGCCTCCAAGCAGTCCAACAAGCCCGGTGCCAAGGGCAACGCCGACCGCCGCACCCGGATCGCCGAGCTGCGCGCCGCCGAGCAGCGGCGCGACCGCCGCAACAAGGTGATCGCCTCGGTGGCCGCCGGTGTGCTGGTGGTTGGTGCGATCGGCACCGCCACCTGGTTCGTCATGGACCAGAACCAGAAGAAGAAGGACCGCGTGGCCGCCGCCAACGCGGACATCCCGGGCGTGAAGACCTTCGGCGACCTGAGCCGCAACCACGTCAAGGACAAGGTCAACTACCCGATGACCCCGCCGGTCGGCGGCGACCACAACGCGGTCTGGCTGGACTGCATGGGCCACGTCTACGACCAGCCGGTCGAGAACGAGCGCGCCGTCCACTCGCTGGAGCACGGCGCGGTCTGGGTGACGTACAACGGCAAGGCCACCCCGGACGACATCAAGACCCTGTCCGACAAGGTCAAGAACACCCCGTACTCGCTGATGAGCCCGTACCCGGACGAGCAGGGCACCATCACCCTGAACGCCTGGAGCACCCAGCTGGTCGTGGACAGCGCCAGCGACCCGCGGGTCAGCCAGTTCTTCACCAAGTACGTCCAGGGCAAGCAGACCCAGGAGCCCGGTGCCTCCTGCACGATGGGGCAGATGTGACCGCCGAGGGGGCCCGCCCCGAGGACGTCCCGGGGGCGGGGGCCGAACCGGCCGGGACTGCGAACACGGCCGGGGCCGCGGACGCGAACGGGGCCGCGGACGCGACCCCGGCCGGGGCGGCGGATACGGCCGCCCGTCCGGGCCGTCGGCGGATGTGGTGGCCGGCCGCGCTGGCCGCCGCGGTGGCGCTGGCGCTCGGGGTGCCGGCCCTGGTGGCGGGTTCGACCACGGCCTCCGGCTCCTCCTCGGTGGCCGTCCCGGCCGACGACTCACCCGAGGCCGGGTTCGCCCGCGACATGGCGACCCACCACCAGCAGGCGGTCGACCTGTCGTTCATCGTCCGGGACCGCACCAGCGACGAGCCGACCCGCACCCTGGCCTTCGACATCATCAACACCCAGGCCAACCAGCGCGGGATGATGATGGGCTGGATCGACCAGTGGGGGCTGTCGCAGCACTCGCCGGCCAAGCCGATGGCGTGGATGGGCCACGACTACCAGGCCCACGACGGTTCGCTGATGCCCGGCATGGCCACCAACACCCAGCTGGCGAAGCTGCGTTCGCTCAGCGGGCGGGACGCCGAGGTGTACTACCTGCAGCTGATGATCGAGCACCACAAGGGCGGCGTCGAGATGGCCCAGGGGTACGTCGACATGGCGAAGAACGACGTCGAGAAGCGGCTGGCCCAGTCGATGGTGGTCGCCCAGACCTCCGAGGTGGAGCTGATGACCGGCATGCTCAAGGAGCGCGGCGCCGCCCCCGGCGTTCCCGCGTCCTGACACCTGCTGTTCCCGCTGTTCTGCCGCTGTTACCGCTGTTCCCCGCTGTTCCCCCGTTGTCACGTTCCCCCGTTCTCCCGGACGGCCGGGGCACGCGGGCGGTCCCGTACCGACCCGCACCGCGCCCCGGCCGTCCGCCGTTCCACCGCACCTGGAGTTCCCGGATGACCCCTCAAGCGCCCTGGCTGATCGTCGGGCTGGGCAACCCCGGCCCCTGGTTCCGGACGACCCGGCACAACGCCGGCTTCCTGGCCGTGGACCGGCTGGCCGAACGGCACGGCGCCCGGTTCCGGCGGCGCGGGATCGGCGGCACGGTCGCGGAGATCGAGCTGGACGGGCGGCGGGTGCTGCTGGCCAAGCCGCAGTGGTTCATCAACCTGTCCGGCCGTCCGGTGTCCGGCCTGATGCGCCGGTACGGGGTGCCGGTGGACCGCCTGGTGATCGTCCAGGACGACCTGGACTTCGCTTACGGCTCCGGCAAGTTGAAGCGCGGCGGCGGGCCGGGCGGGCACAACGGGGTCCGTTCGGTGGGCGACGTGCTCGGCACCCGGGAGTTCATCCGGCTGCGCTTCGGCATCGGTCGCCCGCCGAAGGGGCAGAGCGTCGGCGACTACGTGCTGAAGAAGTTCACGGACGAGGAACTGGCCGCGATGCCGGCGGTGTTGGAGCGCTGCGCGGACGCCCTGGAGACGCTGGTGCGGCTCGGCCTGAGCCGGGCCCAGGACGCCCTGAACGTCAGCGCGCCCTGAGGCCCTTCGGGCCGCCGAAGCCCGTACGGTCGGGGCCTGGCCGGTCGGGGCCTGGTCGGTCGGAGCCCGCCCGATCAGGGCCCGTACGGTCGGGGCCGTTCCGGCGCCCGGTCGGGCGGCTCAGGGCGATGGCCGCCACCGCGACCGCCGCGAGGGCGACCAGCACCGTCCGCCCACCGGACGCCGCGCCCGCCAGGTGGACACCGAGGACGGACAGCGCCATGCCGAGCGCCGTGCCGAGGCTGCGCGCCATGTTCACCATGCCGCCGCCGACGGCCGAGCACTCCGCCGGGACCGCCCGCATCACCAGGGCGTTGTTGGCCGGCAACAGCAGCCCCAGCCCGTACCCGGCGACCAGCAGCGGGACCGCCACCGCCGCGCCCGAGACCGGCAGCACGGCGAACAGCAGCAGTCCGGCGGCGGCGAGGCCGGCGCCGAAGCGGCACCGGGCGACGTCCGACCAGCCCCGGGGCAGCAGCCCGCCGCCGACCGTCGCGGCGACCGCGAACGCGGCGGGCAGCAGGGTGACCACCAGGCCCGCGGCCGCCGTCGAGACGCCCGCGCCGGTGAGCAGCACCGGGCCCAGCACGAGCGGGCAGAACAGCAGCAGGTAGCCGATCAGCGCGACCGTCAGCCCGGACCGCACGCCCGGGGTGTTGACCAGCCCGGGCGCCAGGACCGGCCGGGCCGCCCGCCGCTCCTGGCGCACCAGTGCCAGGGTGAGCAGGGCGGCGGCCGCCAGCAGGACGGCGACGACCCAGCCGGGCAGCGGCAGGCCGGAGGCGGTGGAGAGGGCGAGCAGCAGCGAGGTGGTCGCCCCGGTGAGCAGCAGCATGCCGGGCAGGTCGAAGCGGGGCTCGGAGCGCGTGTGGTGCTCGGGCCCGCCGGGTACGGAGCCGTGGGGTGCGGAGCTGCGGGGTGCGGGAACGGCGGCGGGAACGGTGGTCGGCCCGTCGGCCCCGGCCCCGGTCCGGGCGCGGGTGCGGGTGCGGGTGCGGGGCAGCAGGTACCAGCCGGCCACGATGCCGAACACCGCGATCGGCACGTTGACCCAGAACACCCACTGCCAGGAGGCGTGCTCCACCAGCAGCCCGCCGAGCGTCGGCCCCAGCGCCAGCCCGAGCCCCTGGGCGGCGGCCTGGATGCCGAGCGCGCGCCGCATCGCGTACTCGGGGACACCGCGGGCGACCAGGGCGACGCTGTTGGCCTGCATCATCGCGGCGCCGACGGCCTGCACGGCGCGGCAGCCGACCAGGATCCACAGGCTGCCGGCGAGTCCGGCGCCGAGGGAGGAGAGGCCGAAGACGGCGAAACCGCCGATGTACATGGTCTTGCGGCCGACCAGGTCGGACAGCCAGCCGATCGGGGCCAACAGGGCGACCAGGACGAGCAGGTACGCGAGGGCGACCCATTCGACGGCGGCGAAGCCCGCGCCGAAGTGGCGGCCGAGGGCGGGGAAGACCAGGGCGATGACGCTGGCGTCGAGCTGGCCGAGGAAGGCGCCGAGGCAGACCGTGCCGACGGCCAGCCAGTGGGCGTGGCGCCAGCCGGCTATGCCTCGGGGCCGGGGCCGCTCGGTGAGCAGGCGCGCGGTGAGGGCGGTGGCGTTCATGCCACTAATATATCGGATACAGATATGTTCTTTCTACGAGCTGCTCGCCCTGCGATACGAAACATCTCGTGGTGCGCCCACCCCGCGTCCGAGGACCGGACGGCGCCCCGGGAACGCCCCGTACCAGGCGATACGCTGTCCGCCATGCCGTCGTCACCACACGTTCCCGACTCCGCCACCGAAAGCCCCGACCCGGCGGTCGAGCACGCCCGGCGGCTGACCGACACCGTCACCCGGCTGCGCCGCGCCCTGCGCAGCAGCATCCGCACCGACTACCCCTGGGAGTCCCTGCCGATGGCGCAGGTCGAACTCCTCCAGACGCTCGCCGCCGCCCCACTCCGGGTCGGCGAACTCGCCGCCCGCCAGCGGCTCGCCCCCAACACCGTCAGCGGGCTGGTCGGCAAGCTCCTGGAAGCCGGCTTCGTCGACCGCCAGGCCGACCCCGGCGACCGGCGCACCGCCCGCATCGCCCTCACCCCCGCCGGACGCCGCCAGCTCGACGACTGGCAGCACGCCCACGAACGCCGCATCGCCACCGCCCTCGGCACCCTCGACCCGGCCGACCGCGCGACCGTCGTCCACGCCCTGCCCGCGCTGGAGCGGCTCGCCCGCGCCCTCGCCCAGCCGGGAGCCGGACCCGAAGGGCCCGCCGTCGGCTGAAAACCCCTGGAGCACGGGGTGTCGCGGGCACTAGCGTCCCGGCATGACCATCGCGGAGGTACAGCTCGAACCCTGGACGGACGCCGACCTCGCGCTGCTGCGCCGGGTGAACACCCCGGAGATGAAGAAGCACGTCGGCGGGCCGGAGACGGAGGAGCAGCTGCTCGTCCGGCACGGGCGGTACCTGGACTTCGTCCCGTCCGGGGTGGGCTGCATGTACCGGATCGTGCTGCTGCCCGAGGGCGAGGCCGTCGGCACGGTCGGCTACGGCACCCGCGACTGGGCCGGCGGGACGGTGCACGAGATGGGGTGGAACGTGCTGCCCGAGCACCAGGGGCGCGGCATCGCCGTGGCCGCCGCCCGGGCCGCCGTCGCCGCTGCCCGGCGCGAGGGGGCGCACCGCTTCCTGCACGCCTTCCCCTCGGTGGACAACCCCGCCTCCAACACGGTCTGCGCGAAGGCCGGGTTCACGCTGCTCGGTGAGACGGAGTTCGAGTTCCCGCCCGGGCGGTTCATGCGCAGCAACAACTGGCGGGTGGACCTGCGTAGTTGAGGGCCGAGACCTTCGGGCACGAGTGCCTCGGGCACGGGCGCCTCCTAGGGCACGGGCGCCTCGGGAACGGGGTGCCTCCTCGGGCACGGGCGCCTCAGAAGAGGGTGCCGCTCTCCAGCTCCAGCAGCCAGCGCTTGCGGTCCACACCCGCGGCGAAGCCGGTGAGCGCGCCGTTGGCGCCGAGCACCCGGTGGCAGGGGCGCACGACCAGCAGCGGGTTGGCGCCCACCGCGCCGCCGACCGCCCGTACCATCCGCGGCGACTGCCCGGCCAGTTCGGCGAGTTGGCCGTAGGTCACGGTCGTGCCGTACGGGATCTCGTCCAGCGCGGCCCAGATCCGGCGGCGGAACTCGGTGCCCTCGGGAGCGAGCGGGAAGTCGAAGGTGGTGCGGTCACCCTTGAAGTAGGCGGTCAACTGGGCGACCGGCTCGGCCAGGGCCTCGGGGTCGTACTCCCAGTCGTCGGCGGGCTCGGCCAGCGCGTACTTCTGCCCGGGCGCGGTGACCGTGGCCAGGGCCGCGGGGCCGCCGTCCTCGGGCAGCACGCCGCTGAGCAGCAGCGGGCCGAACGGGCTCTCCATGGTGGTGTAGACGGTGGTGCTCATGCCGGGTCGTTCTCCGTTCCGGTGTTCGTGCTGGTGCTGGGGGTGGTGCTGCCGGCGCTGCCGGTACCGCCGGTGTCGGTGCTCGCGGGGCCCGCCCAGAGGCGGTGGACGGCGTAGGAGCGCCACGGGGCCCAGGCCTCGGCGGCACGGGCGGCGGCCTTGGCGTCACCAGGGGCGCCGAGCCGGAGGAGGCCGTGCTTGACGCCGATGTCGGTCGGGAGGAAGACGTCAGGGTCGGCGAGGGCGCGCATCCGCAGGTAACCGACCGTCCAGGGACCGATGCCGGGCAGCGCCAGCAGCCGGGCGGCGGCCTCCTCCCGGTCGACCCCGCCGTCCAGGCGCACCACGCCCTCCGCCAGCGCGGCGCACAGGCCGGTGAGCGCCCGGCGGCGGGCCGCGGGCATCGCGAAGTCCTCCGGGTCGGCGGTGGCCAGCACCGCCGCCGAGGGGAACAGCAGCCGCAGTCCGCCGCTCGGCTCGGGCAGCGGGACTCCGTACTTCTCCGCGAGCCGGCCCGCCAGCGTACGGGCGGCGCCGACGGTGATCTGCTGGCCGAGCACGGCGCGGACGGCGAGCTCGTGCGGCTCCACGTGGCCGGGCGAGCGCAGGCCGGGGCGCTCACGGACCATCGGGCCGAGCACCGGGTCGGCGCCGAGCTGCTCGTCCACGGTGTCCGGGTCGGCGTCCAGGTCGAAGAGGACGCGCAGCCGCTGGACGGCGGTCGGCAGGTCGCGCAGGTCGGCGAGCAGCAGGCGGCAGTCGAGCCAGCCGCGGGTGCGCGGGTCCTGCGGCGCCAGGCCGTCGACCTCGGCGATGCCGTGCCCGTACGGGAGCGCGAGGGTGCGCCGGTAGGTGCGCACACCGGGGCGCGCGCCGGGCACCACCTCCTCCACGCCGGGGACGGCGCGCAGCTCCAGGAAGTCGATCAGGTGGTCGCTGTCCAGCGCGCCGCGGTAGGCCAGGCGCAGGGTGAGCCCGCCGGCCGGGGTCGCCGTGCGGCGGCCGGACACCACCTCGGCGCGCAGGCCGCTGGGGGTGCGGTCGTAGACCTCGCGCACGGTGTCGTTGAACTGGCGGACGGAGGCGAAGCCGGCCGCGAACGCGATGTCGGTGACGGGGAGTTCGGTGGTCTGCAGGAGCAGCCGGGCGGTCTGGGCGCGGCGGGCGCGGGCCAGCGCGATCGGGCCGGCGCCGAGCTCGGCGGTGAGCTGGCGCTGGAGCTGCCGGGCGCTGTAGCCGAGGCGGTCGGCCAGGCCCGCGACGCCCTCGCGGTCCACCACGCCGTCGCCGATCAGGCGCATCGCGCGGCCGACCAGGTCGGCGCGGTGGTTCCACTCCGGGGAGCCCGGAACCGAGTCCGGGCGGCAGCGGCGGCAGGCGCGGAAGCCGGCGCCCTGGGCGGCCGCGGCGCTGGGGTAGAAGCGGCAGTTGGCACGTTTGGGGGTCACGGCGGGGCAGCTCGGTCGGCAGTAGATGCCGGTGGAGGTGACCGCCGTGAAGAAGACGCCGTCGAAGCGGGCGTCGCGGCTGTCCACGGCTCGGTACCGGATGTCGTCGTCGATCACGTTGTCCAGTTTGCGGGATGGGACGAGGGGTGACTGGCGGGAATCGGACATTGCCGTCGGGGGGCTTCCCCCTCCCCCTCCCCCTCCCCCCCGCCCTCCCGCCTCCACCACCCACCCACCGCCGCGCGCGGCCCACCCACCCACCCACCACCTGCCCACCCACCTGGCGGCCTTCTGCGCCCACCCACCCGCCGCGCCCACCCACCCGCCGCACCTGCTGCGCCCGCCGTGCCCGCTGCACCTACCGCGCCTGTTGCACGTACCGCAGCCACCGGGCGCCTCGCGCGCACCGCGCCTGTGCAGAGCTCGCTCGGCCTGTGCCGCCAGCGTCACCGCCCTGCCGCGAACCGCAATGTCCTCCCTCCGTACCGGGCCCCGCCCGGCTCCGCCTCGGCCCGCCCCCGCACTGGCCGGCCGCCGGCCGACCGGTCAGTGCGGGTCGTCACGCCCGGGCTCCCCGGGCAGACACTGGGCCATCGAGTTGCTGAACCACTTGCGCCGAGGACGGATCCGGTCAGCGCTTCACCGGACCGCCTGCCGCGCGCATCGACTTGGTGATCGCCTTCCACTTGTTCAGCCGGGCCTTGGCGACCCGGGCGTCGGTGCGCGAGGCGATCCACTCGTTCTCGCGCTGGAGCTTGAGATAGCTGTCCATCCGGCGCTGCGGCAGGGTGCCGTCCTCCAGCGCCGCGCGGACCGCGCAGCCGGGCTCGGTGTGGTGGTTGCAGTCGTGGAAGCGGCAACCCTCGGCCAGCTCGGCTATGTCGGCGAAGGCCAGGTCCACCCCCTCGCCACCGTAGAGGCCGACCTCGCGCAGCCCGGGGGTGTCGATGAGCACGCCCCCGCCGGGCAGCGGTATCAGCTCGCGGGTGGTCGTGGTGTGGCGCCCCTTCTGGTCGACCTCGCGGGCTTCCTGGACGGTCATCACGTCGGCGCCGACCAGCGCGTTGGTGAGCGTGGACTTGCCCACGCCGGACTGGCCGATCAGCACCGTGGTGCCGGGGGCGCAGGCGCGGAGCACGTCGATGCCCTCGCCCGTCTCCGCGCTGACCACCAGCACGGTGACGCCCGGTGCGACGGATTCGACATCGGCCCGGATGAACTCGGCGTCGTCGACCAGGTCGGCCTTGGTGAGGACGACCAGCGGTTCGGCGCCGGACTCCCAGGCCAGGGCCAGGAAGCGCTCGATCCGCCCGAGGTCGGGATCGGCCGCGAGCGAGGCGGTGATCAGCACGGTGTCGACGTTGGCCGCCAGCACCTGGCCGTCGGAGCGCTTGCCGGCCACCTTGCGGATGATCGCGGTGGAGCGCGGCAGCAGCGCGGAGACGGCGGCCATGGGCTGGGCGTGCAGGTCAACGGCGGCCCAGTCGCCCGTGCAGGGGCAGTTGATCATGTCGGCGTCGCCCACCGGCCGGGTGTCGAGCCGGACGGTGCGCAGCTCGCCCGTCTCCGGGTCGGCCAGGACGGCGTCGCACTGGCCGCGGTCGACCCGGGTGATACGGGCGGGGAGCAGGCCGGCCTCGGCCAGCGGGACGAAGAGCTCGTCGAGCTCAGGCGTCCAGCCGTAGCGGGCCAGCGGGGAACTCTCGGTGGGGAGGGAGGAGGAGAACAGCGAAGTGGAGGCAGCGTTGAACAACGCAGTGGCCCTTCGGGAGGAGATGGTCCCGGCGGGCTACGGCTGGCGCGGAAGGCTCAGCCGGCGGCCGGGAAGAGGAGGTGAACGCGCATGCTGCCCAGGGCAGCTATCGGGGCGACAACGACCACGGGGTTCACCTCCTGCTCTCTACTCCTCGGGCGGCCCAATGGCCCCCGAACCGATGTGTCACACGCTAGCGGGGCGGGCGGTTGGGGCCAACCTATTTTTGACCTGCGGAAATGCGGTGGGGAGGGGGCGCGGCGGGCCAACATTGGCCCGCCCCACCGAGCGGTGCCGCGCCTCACCGCGCCGCGCCAGGGGACGGAACCGCCGCTACCCCCCGTAGCGGTGCTTGAGGTTCGGGTCGTCCAGCCACCACGGCCGCATCCCGCCCTCGTCCTCCTCCGGCTGCCCCGCCGCCCTGGCCTCCGCGGCCTGCGCCTCGAAGCGGGCGTCCAGCTCGGCGTCCACGGCCTTGATCTCCTCGCGCCCCTGCACCACCATCCGCCGCACCAGCGCGGCCAGGAACGGCAGGCCGACGAGGTCGCCCAGCACCCAGAAGGCGTTGCCGCCCCAGGTCTGGTCCTGCGCCAGGCTCGGCCCCCAGGGCCGCCCGAGCGCCAGGTAGTAGTGCTCCGCGACGAGGTGCCCGCCGTAGATCAGCACGATCCCGAGCCCCGCGTCGAAGATCACCTCGGCGAAGGTGATGAACAGCCCGACCAGGTGCGGGTACTCGTGCCCGACCGGGTCAAGCTGCAGCCGCGGCCAGAAGTAGGCGAGGCCCAGCAGCACCAGCGCCAAGTGCAGCACCAGGTTGCCGACACCGCTGGAGACCGACCACTCGTACCAGGGCGTGAAGTAGAGGAGCCACGGCGGCGCCATCAGCAGCACGGTGGAGACCGCGGGGAACATCAGCACCTTGGAGGGCCGGCTGCGCAGCGCCCGCAGGATCCGCTCCCGCCGGTGCTCCGGAGAGGACCGGACCAGCAGCGAGACGGGGGCGCCGAGCGCGAGCAGCAGCGGGACGACCATGAGCAGCAGCACGACCTGTACGGCCCGGTCGGTGAACAGGACGCGCTCGTACACCCCGAGGCCGGAGCAGGTGCACCAGATCCACAGCAGCAGCCCCCCGAGAAAGGCCGCGGTGCGGGTGGGCTGCCAGCGGGCGCCGTCGCCGCGGTTCACGGTGCGCACCGCGGTCAGGTACCAGCCGCCGAGCAGCAGCGACAGGGCGAGCACCACCGGTTCGAAGGTCCAGGAGGTGGCCAGGTCGGACCACTGCCACGCGGGCGGTCCGCCGTACGCGAGCACCCGGGCCGCGCCGTCCAACGCGCCGTCCACCACGCCGCTCATCCGTCCGCCCACCTCATCCGTACCGCTGTACCGGCCGTACTGCCGTACCGGTTGTGCCGGTTGTGCCGACGTACCGGCCGCGTCGGCGTACCGGCCGTGTGCCCGCCGTACCCACTTGTGCCCGCCGGGCGCAGGGGCCGCGGCGCCCGGCCATGATGGCCCTCCCGACGCGGGCCGCCCCAGCCGGGGCCCACCTCTATACCCGGGCCTGAACAAAGCTTTACCAAAGCCGAACAAAGCTTTGCCCAGGCAAAGTTCTGCCCTCGCCGCCCCCGGAGGCGCAACCGGCGCGAGGCCGCTGTCGTCTGGCAGGATGCACCGTCGGCGATACCGGCCACGTGGGTGACAGCAAGGGGACGACAAGAGGTGCAAAGCACTGCACGCGGCGAAGGCCGACGGCTGGCCGCGCGCCACCGCAACATCGAGCTGGGCCTGCTGGCGCTCGCGGTGGCCGTCTGCCTGGCCGGACACATCGACGCCTCGCTGGCGATGACCGACAAGCTGCCGCCCGGGCTCCTCGTCCACGGCCTGTCCCTCGGGGCGCTGGTCGCGGTGGCGCACCTGGCAGTGCGCCGGTTCGCGCCGTACGCGGACCCGCTGATCCTGCCGCTGGGCGTGTTCCTGACCGGCTTCGGGCTGATGCTGCTGGACCGGCTGGACTTCAGCTACAAGGCCGCGCACGCCGCCAAGGGCGACTACCAGAAGCTCCCGGCCGCGCCGGGCCAGCTGATGTGGACGTTCATCGCGGTGGCGGCGGCGCTCGCGCTGATCGTCTTCGTCAAGCACCACCGGTTCTTCCAGCGCTACGTCTACGTGCTGATGGCGGGCGCGCTGATCCTGCTGACCGCGCCGATCTTCTCGCCGACCGACAGCTTCGGCGCCAAGCGCTGGATCAAGCTCCCCGGACTGCCCTCCTTCGAGCCGGACGAGTTCGTGAAGGTCGCGATCACGATCTTCTTCGCGGGCTACCTGATGGCCTCCCGGGACGCCCTGGCCCTGGCCGGGCGAAAGGTCTGGGGGATGACCCTCCCGCGCGGGCGGCACGCCGGACCGGTGCTGGCGATCTGGGCGGTCAGCCTGATGGTGCTGATCTTCGAGCGCGACCTGGGCACCTCGCTGATCTTCTTCGGCGTCTTCGTCGTGATGCTGTACGTGGCGACCGAGCGCACCAGCTGGGTGGTGCTCGGCCTGCTGATGGCGGTCGGCGGCGCGGCCGTGGTCGGCACCGTGGAGCCGCACGTGCACGGGCGCGTCGAGGCCTGGCTGCACCCGCTCGACTACTTCCCTCCGGTCAACAACCAGGCGATCTCCGCACAGCCCGCCGAGGCCCTGTTCAGCCTCGGCACCGGACACATGACCGGGACCGGCCTGGGCTCCGGCCGGCCGTGGCTGATCGGCTTCGCCGGGCGCAGCGACTTCATCTTCACCACCATCGGCGAGGAACTGGGCCTGGCCGGGGTGACCGCGATCCTGCTGGTGTACGTGCTGCTGATCCAGCGCGGGCTGCGCACCGCGGTCGGACTGACCGACCCGTTCGGCAAGCTGCTGGCCACCGGCCTGTCGGCGGCGCTCGCGCTGCAGGTGTTCGTGGTGGTCGGCGGCGTGAGCGGGCTGGTCCCGCTGACCGGCAAGGCGCTGCCCTTCCTGGCGGCCGGTGGTTCCTCCCTGCTGGCGAACTGGCTGATGGTCGCCCTGCTGATCAAGCTGAGCGACTCCTCGGGGCGCACCGCCCTGGACCCGGCCCCGACCAGCCCGGAGCCGCTCCCGGCGCAGGCCGGCCCGGCCTCCCCCGGCCCTGGCCGGACCCTGGGGGCGGGCGAGCCGCTGGCCGCGGGCCTGGACCCGCTGCCGGGCGCCGGGCCCGAGCCGGCGGGCCCGTCAGCAGCGTCGTCCGGCCCCGTCCACACGGACCCGGGCGCCCCCACCGAGCTGCGCCCCTCCTTCGGCCACGCCCCCGGCACGCCCCGGCCCGACGGACCGCTGCCCGACGGACCGCTGCCCGGCGGCCCCCAGCACGCCGGTCCGCAGCACAGTGGCCCGCAGGCGTCGTACGGCTACCCGCCCGTCAACGACCAGTCCGCCCACGGCTACGGCCCCCCGCAGCAGTCCCGGTACCCGCAGGACCCGACGATCGGCTGACCCCACCGGCGCACCCCGCCGACCGGCCGTCAACCGACCGCCGTCAACCGGCCACCGACCCGCCGCCGACCGGCCGTCAACCGACCGCGACCACCCCGGGCCGGGGCCCGACACGAACCGCACACGAGTCGAACACCACCCGGCCGGACCCCGACAACGCAGAGGGCCTCCCCCGCACCCGCGAGGGAGGCCCTGTCCGTACGAAGTCACCACCGCCGCCACCGCGGCCACCACCGCACCGCTACCGCTGCTCCCACGGCGGCCGCGGCGGCCTGGGCGGGTACCCCGGCATCTGCTGCCCCGGCCCGGCCCCCGGCCCCGGCCCGGCCCCCGGCCTTGCCTCCGGCGGCGGCCCGGCCGGCCGGTCGCTGTCCGGCGGCGGCGGGGACGGCCGGTGGTGCGGCCCCGGCCGGGCGGTGAGCCGCGCGCGAACGTTGTCGGCGGCCAGCACGTCGGCCCACCGCTCGGGGTACTCGGCGGGCACGTCGACGTCGTCGGCGTCCTCCTCGCCCCACTCCTCCTCGACGCCCTCGGCCAGGCCCAGTTCGCGGGCGCGCCGGGCCCGTTCGACGGCCCGGCGGGCGGCGACCTCGCGGACCACCGCGGCGGCCGCCTCCTCGTGGGCGCGCTCGTTCTCGGCCCGGGCGTCGGCGGTCTCCAGGGTGGGCCAGCGGCGGTCTATGGCGGCGTTCATGGCGGCGCCGATGAGCACCGCGAGGGCCACCACGAAGATCCACAGCAGTACGGCCACCGGCGCGGCCAGCGAGCCGTACACCGAGGGGCCCTCGACCGAGCTGACCAGGTAGAGCCGCAGGCCGACACTGCAGAAGACGAGCACCACCAGGGCGACCAGCGCGCCGGGGATGTCCTCGCGCCAGGGCGTGGAGACCGGTACGGCCAGGTGGTAGAGGGTGGTCAGGGAGACGATCAGCAGCAGGATCGCGACCGGCCAGTAGGCGGCGCCGACGAGCCCCGCGATGCCGTGCACGGCGTTCTCGACCAGTCCGGGCCCGGCCATCAGCAGCGGCAGCACCAGCGAGCTGATCACCAGGGCACCCAGGTAGAGGCCGAGTGACATCAGCCGGGTCTTGACGATGCCGCGCTTGCCGTCCAGCCCGTACATGACGGTGATGGTGTCGATGAAGATGTAGAGCGCCCGGGATCCGGACCACAGCGACAGCAGGAAGCCGATCGAGATGAGGTCGGGCCGGGTGTGGTCGAAGACCTGGCTGAGCAGCGGTTTGACGACCGCGTTGACGGAGGAGTCCGACAGCACCGTCCCGGAGGCCGAGACGATGTCGTGCTTGAGCCGGTCGATGGTGCCCGCGCCGAGGAACTCGTCGAGGTAGCCGAGGGTGGCGGCCAGGCCGAGCAGCAGCGGCGGGATCGACAGCAGGGTGAAGAAGGCCGCCTCCGCGGCGAGGCCGGTGACCCGGTACTCGACGCAGGTGTTGGTGGTGTCCTTGACCAAGTCCCACGCCGTGCGGCGCCAGGTGGCCTCCTTGGCCGCGCGCCGGGAGCCCTTGCCCCGGCGCCGGGAGGGCCGTTCGGGGTTCGGTCTGCTCGTATCGCCTGCTGCTTGCACAGGGCTAACGGTATCGGGCCAGGTCGCTCCGGTTGATCTCCCCCGGGGTACGGGCGCGTGCGGACCGGCCGCGCGGGTCGCCGTACGGGCGCGTGCGGACCGCCCCGCCGACCGCCGCGCGGGGCCCCCTGCTGCCCCGCGCCCCGACCGCGCCCCGACCGCCCGTCAGGAGCCCGTCGGACGGCCCGCCCCGGAGCGGCCGGAACACCCGGCCGTCCCAGATGTCGAAACCCCAGCGTCCAGCATTCGGATGTTAGTGGACCGCGAGTCCCGCGCCGTGCGAATCTCTTGCCATGCCTAGCGCCGGAACCACCCTAGTAGGTCGACTCCACGTCGATCTCCTTCGCGTGTCCAGCGCCATCTGTCCGGTGACCTGAGCTCCCACCCCGCCGCACCACCGCACCCGGCGCCGTCCACCCCGCCATCCCCGCACGAGCGGATGCGCAGGCGCCCGCCCGGCCCGGTCAGCTGCTCTCCCGGCCCTGAGAAACCCGCAGGTCACAGCAGCGATCGCACGGCCGAGCACGCCCCGCGACCCACCCGGCGCCAGCGCCACCTGCCCAGAAGGACTTCACCATGGCCACCTCTCCCGAGACTGCCGAGCCCACGGCCGACCGCCCGGTCGCGCCCCGCCCCGCCGCGGCTCGCAAGGTGACCCGCCACCGCGGCGAGGGCCAGTGGGGCATGGGGCACTTCACCCCGCTGAACGCCAACGAGCAGTTCAAGAAGGACGACGACGGTCTCAATGTGCGGACACGTATTGAGACGATCTACGCGCACCGGGGCTTCGACTCGATCGACCCCGCCGACCTGCGCGGCCGGATGCGCTGGTGGGGGCTCTACACCCAGCGCAAGGAGGGCATCGACGGCGGCAAGACCGCGATCCTGGACCCGCACGAGCTGGACGCCGAGTACTTCATGCTCCGGGTGCGCATCGACGGCGGCCGGCTGACCGTCGCCCAGCTGCGCGCGATCGCCGAGGTCTCCGAGCAGTACGCGCGGGGCACCGCCGACCTGACCGACCGGCAGAACATCCAGTACCACTGGATCCGGATCGAGGACGTCCCGGCGATCTGGCAGAAGCTGGAGGCCGTCGGCCTGTCCACCACCGAGGCCTGCGGCGACACCCCGCGCGTCATCCTCGGCTCGCCGGTGGCCGGCATCGCCGAGGACGAGATCATCGACGGCACCCCGGCCATCGAGGAGATCCAGCGCCGCTTCATCGGCAACAAGGACTTCTCCAACCTGCCGCGCAAGTTCAAGAGCGCGGTCTCCGGCTCCCCGCAGCTGGACGTCGCCCACGAGATCAACGACGTCGCCTTCGTCGGCGTGGTCCACCCCGAGCACGGGCCCGGCTTCGACCTGTGGGTCGGCGGCGGCCTGTCCACCAACCCCAAGCTCGGCGTGCGCCTGGGCGCCTGGGTCCCGCTGGACGAGGTCGCCGACGTGTACGGCGGCGTGATCGGCATCTTCCGCGACTACGGCTACCGGCGCCTGCGCAACCGCGCCCGGCTCAAGTTCCTGGTCGCCGACTGGGGCGTGGAGAAGTTCCGCAAGGTCCTGGAGGAGGAGTACCTCGAGTACCGGCTGGTCGACGGGCCCGCGCCCGCCGAGCCCGCCGCCCGCTGGCGCGACCACGTCGGCGTGCACCGGCAGAAGGACGGCCGCTACTACATCGGCTTCGCCCCGCGCGTGGGCCGGGTCGACGGCAAGCTGCTCGGCCGGATCGCCGACCTCGCCGCCGCCCACGGCAGCGACCGGCTGCGCACCACGGCCGAACAGAAGATGCTGGTCCTCGACATCGCCGAGGAGCACATCGACGCGGTGGTGGCCGGCCTGGAGGAGCTCGACCTGCGGGTCACCCCCTCGCCGTTCCGCCGCGGCACCATGGCCTGCACCGGCATCGAGTACTGCAAGCTCGCCATCGTCGAGACCAAGGAGCGCGGCCGCACCCTGATCGACGAACTGGAGCGGCGCCTGCCGGAGTTCGCCGAGCCGCTGACCATCAACATCAACGGCTGCCCGAACGCCTGCGCCCGGATCCAGGTCGCCGACATCGGCCTCAAGGGCCAGCTGGTCACCGACGAGCACGGCAACCAGGTCGAGGGCTACCAGGTCCACCTGGGCGGCGCGCTCGGCCTGGAGGCCGGCTTCGGCCGCAAGGTCCGCGGCCTCAAGGTCACCAGCGCCGGCCTGCCCGACTACGTCGAGCGCGTGCTGACCCGCTACCAGGCCGACCGCGCCGAGGGCGAGCGCTTCGCCCAGTGGACGGCCCGCGCCACCGAGGAGCAGCTGTCGTGAGCGAGCACAGCAAGACGGGCGATGCGCAGCGAGGTGGGCGATGAGTGAGCGAGCCGCACCGTTCTTCTGCCCGTACTGCGGGGACGAGGACCTGCGCCCGTCCGAGGCCGGCCACGGCGCCTGGGAGTGCCACGGCTGCCGCCGCGCCTTCCAGTTGAAGTTCCTCGGCCTGCTGTCACCGACCAACGGGGGTGCGTCACATGACCAACCGCACCACGCCTGACCACGCGGAGCTCGCCGCCCGGGCCGGCCGCGAGCTGGAGGAGGCCACGCCGCAGGAGGTGCTGCGCTGGGCCGCCGACACCTTCGGCAGTCGGTTCTGCGTCACCTCCTCGATGGAGGACGCGGTGGTCGCCCACCTCGCGTCCTCGGTGTTCCCCGGGGTGGACGTGGTGTTCCTGGACACCGGCTACCACTTCCCGGAGACCATCGGGACCAGGGACGCGGTCGCCGCGACCATGCCGGTCAACGTCATCACGCTCACCCCGCTGAGGACGGTGGCCGAGCAGGACGCCGAGCACGGGCCGCGGCTGCACGACCGCGACCCGGACCTGTGCTGCGCGCTGCGCAAGGTGGAGCCGCTCAACCGCGGCCTCGCCGGCTACGACGCGTGGGCCACCGGGCTGCGCCGCGACGAGTCCCCGACCCGGGCGAACACGCCGGTGGTCTCCTGGGACCCGAAGCGCCGCAAGGTCAAGATCGCCCCGATCGCCCGCTGGACGCAGGAGGACGTGGACGCCTACGTCGCCGCGAACGGCGTGCTGCTCAACCCGCTGCTGTGGGAGGGCTACACGTCCATCGGCTGCTCGCCGCTGTCCTGCACCCGCAAGCCGGCCGAGGGCGAGGACGCCCGGGCCGGCCGCTGGTCCGGCTCCGGCAAGACCGAGTGCGGCATCCACCTCTGAGCCCCCGCCCCGCCCCGCTCCTGGGACCCCCGCTCCCGAGCCCCCCGCTCCCCCGACCGTTCGTCAACCACCGCGTAAGGAAAGAACCGTGACAGCTCACACCCCGGCCGCCGACGGAGCCGCAGAGGCGGCCCCCGCGGCCGCCCCCTGCGAGCGCGGCGCCACCGTGTGGCTGACCGGGCTGCCGAGCGCGGGCAAGACCACCCTGGCCTTCGCGCTGGCCGAGCGGCTGCGCGCCGAGGGCCACAAGGTCGAGGTGCTGGACGGCGACGAGATCCGCGAGTTCCTCTCCAAGGGCCTCGGCTTCTCCCGCGAGGACCGGCACACCAACGTCACCCGGATCGGCTTCGTCGCCGAGAAGCTCGCCGCCAACGGCGTCAAGGTGCTCGCCCCGGTGATCGCCCCCTTCGCCGACTCCCGCACCGCGGTGCGCGAGCGGCACGCCGCGGCCGGCACCGAGTTCCTGGAGATCCACGTCGCCACCCCGGTCGAGCTGTGCGCCGAACGGGACGTCAAGGGCCTGTACGCGAAGCAGGCGGCCGGTGAGATCTCCGGCCTGACCGGTGTGGACGACCCGTACGAGGCCCCCGAGAAGCCCGAGCTGCGCCTGCAGACGCAGGGCCGTGCGGTCGCCGAGTCCGCCGCCGAGCTGCACGCCTTCCTGACCGAGAGGGGTCTCGCATGACCACCGCGACCGACAGCCCGGTCCGTGCCCACGACGACTCCCCCTTCGCGCTGTCCCACCTGGACGCGCTGGAGGCCGAGTCGGTGCACATCTTCCGCGAGGTCGCGGGGGAGTTCGAGCGCCCGGTGATCCTGTTCTCCGGCGGCAAGGACTCCATCCTGATGCTGCACCTGGCGCTCAAGGCCTTCGCGCCGGCCGCCGTCCCCTTCTCCCTGCTGCACGTCGACACCGGCCACAACTTCCCCGAGGTGCTGGCCTACCGCGACCGCGTCGTCGCCGAGCACTCCTTGCGCCTGCACGTCGCCCACGTCCAGGACTTCATCGACGACGGCCGGCTGCGCGAGCGCCCGGACGGCACCCGCAACCCGCTGCAGACCGTCCCGCTGCTCGACGCCATCGAGAAGAACCGTTTCGACGCGGTGTTCGGCGGCGGGCGCCGGGACGAGGAGAAGGCCCGCGCCAAGGAGCGCGTCTTCTCCCTGCGCGACGAGTTCGGCGCCTGGGACCCGCGCCGCCAGCGCCCCGAGCTGTGGTCGCTCTACAACGGACGGCACGCGGTCGGCGAGCACGTGCGGGTCTTCCCGCTGTCCAACTGGACCGAGCTGGACGTCTGGCAGTACATCGAGCGCGAGGGCATCGACCTCCCCGAGATCTACTACGCGCACGAGCGGGACGTCTTCTCCCGGGGCGGCATGTGGCTGACCGCCGGCGAGTGGGGCGGCCCCAAGGACAGCGAGCCCGTCGAGCGGCGGCTGGTGCGCTACCGCACCGTCGGCGACATGTCCTGCACCGGCGCCGTCGACTCCGACGCCACCACCATCGAGGCCGTGATCGCCGAGATCGCCGCCAGCCGCCTCACCGAGCGCGGCGCCACCCGTGCCGACGACAAGCTGTCCGAGGCCGCGATGGAAGACCGCAAGCGCGAGGGGTACTTCTAATGAGCACGACCGTCGAGACCAGCGCCACCTCGCTGCTGCGCTTCGCCACCGCCGGCTCCGTCGACGACGGCAAGTCCACCCTGGTCGGCCGGCTGCTGCACGACTCCAAGTCGGTGCTCGCCGACCAGCTGGAGGCCGTCGAACGCGTCTCCCTGGGCCGCGGCCAGGAGGCGCCCGACCTCGCCCTGCTCACCGACGGCCTGCGGGCCGAGCGCGAGCAGGGCATCACCATCGACGTCGCCTACCGCTACTTCGCCACCCCCCGGCGGCGGTTCATCCTCGCCGACACGCCGGGGCACGTGCAGTACACCCGCAACATGGTGACCGGCGCCTCCACCGCGGAGCTCGCCGTCGTCCTGGTCGACGCCCGCAACGGCGTGGTCGAGCAGACCCGCCGGCACGCCGCCGTCGCCGCCCTGCTGCGGGTGCCGCACGTCGTCCTGGCCGTCAACAAGATGGACCTGGTCGACTACGCCGAGCCGGTCTTCGCCGCGATCGCCGCCGAGTTCACCGCCTACGCCGCCTCCCTCGGCGTGGGCGACGTCCTCGCCGTCCCGATCTCCGCCCTCGCCGGGGACAACGTCGTCGAACCGTCCGCGCACATGGACTGGTACGGCGGCCCGACCCTGCTGGAGCACCTGGAGACCGTCCCGGTCGGCAGCGACCCCGACGCGGAGCCCGCCCGCTTCCCGGTCCAGTACGTGATCCGCCCGCAGACCGAGGAACACCCCGACTACCGCGGCTACGCGGGCCAGCTGGCCTCCGGCGTGCTGCGGGTCGGCGACCCCGTCACCGTGCTGCCCTCCGGCCTGACCACCACCGTCGCCGCCATCGACGCGCTCGGCCGCCCGGCCGACCTGGCCTGGGCCCCGCAGTCGGTCACCGTCCGGCTCGCCGACGACCTCGACATCTCCCGCGGCGACCTCATCGCCGCCGGGGGCTCCCCCGCCCCCACCAAGGACGTCGAGGCCACCGTCAGCCACCTCAACGAGCGGCCGCTGCGCGCCGGGGACAAGGTGCTGCTCAAGCACACCACCCGCACCGTCCGCGCCCTCGTCAAGGAGATCTCCTACCGGATCGACATCGACAGCCTCGAACAGCGCTCCGGCGCCGAGGGGTTGAACGTCAACGACATCGGCCACGTGAAGCTGCGCACCGCCGAGCCGCTGGCCCTCGACGACTACACCGACAACCGCCGGACCGGCTCGTTCCTGCTGATCGACCC
Organism: Kitasatospora sp. NPDC098652; assembly: GCF_044760155.1. NCBI lineage: Bacteria > Bacillati > Actinomycetota > Actinomycetes > Kitasatosporales > Streptomycetaceae > Kitasatospora > Kitasatospora sp. NPDC098652. The sequence continues at coordinate 169,281 of NZ_JBIWAQ010000006.1, read as the reverse complement.
GGCCGACGGCACCACCCTCACCGCCGGCATGGCGGGCGAGGCCTTCGCCACCGTACGCACCGACGGCGCGCCCGGCGCGCCCGAAGAGGAGGACTGGGTCTGATGCCCAGCGAGGCGTTCTCGGGCATGGACAAGGAAGGCGGCCGCATCGGCAGCGGCGTCCTCGGCAGCGGCCAGGGCGGCTTGACCCGATGTGCGGGCCGACGGGGCTGAGAACGCCCCGTCACCGGGCCGCTCCCCACGGCCGCCCGGCTTGCCCGGCACACCCACTGCCGCAAGCGCCACCTTCCAACCGTCCGCCCGGGACCGCCTCCTGACGGTCCGTCCGCGAACAGGACCCACCACCATGGCACCGCACCAGGCACCCTCGCACCGCACCCCCTCCCATCGGCCCACCCGCCCGAACGCCGGCCGGATCAGACGCGCGGCGGCTGCCGCCGCCGCCGGCCTGACCGCCGTCGCCCTGCTGTCGGCCTGCAGCTACGGCTCCAAGGCCGACAACAAGGCCGACACCGCGGCCACCGTGGGGAGTTCGGCGTCCGGCCCCAAGCTCACCGCGGACACGGTGAAGATCGGCTACTTCGCCAACCTGACCCACGGCACCCCGCTGGTCGGACTCCAGGAAGGCATATTCCAGAAGGAGTTGGGCGCCACCCAGGTGAAGACCCAGGTCTTCAACGCGGGCCCGGCGGAGATCGAGGCGCTCAACGCCGGATCGATCGACATCGGCTGGATCGGCCCCTCCCCGGCGATCAACGGCTACACCAAGTCCGACGGCAAGTCCTTGAAGATCATCGGCGGTTCGGCCTCCGGCGGGGTCAAGCTGGTGGTCAACCCGGACAAGGTCGGCTCGCTGGACGACCTCAAGGGCAAGAAGATCGCCACCCCGCAGCTGGGCAACACCCAGGACGTGGCGCTGCTCAACTACCTGGCCGGCAAGGGCTACAAGGTCGACGCGGCGTCCGGCGCGGGCGACGTCTCGGTGGTGCGCACCGACAACAAGGTCACCCCCGACGCCTACAAGCAGGGCTCCATCGACGGCGCCTGGGTGCCCGAGCCCACCGCCTCCAAGCTGGTCACCCTCGGCGCGAAGGTCCTGCTCAACGAGAAGGACGTCTGGCCGGACAAGAAGTTCGTGATCACCAACATCATCGTCTCGCAGAAGTTCCTCAAGGAGCACCCGGACGTGGTGGAGGCCGTGCTGCGCGGCTCGGTGAACACCAACGCCTTCATCAAGGCCAACCCCGACAAGGCCAAGGCCGACGCCAACGAGGCGATCAAGAAGGAGGCCGGCAACTCCCTGGAGTCGGCCGTCCTCGACCCGGCCTGGTCCGACATCGACTTCCTGGACGACCCGCTGGCGAACACCCTGCAGGCCGAGGCCGACCACGCCGTCACCGCCGGGCTCCTCAAGAAGCCCAACCTGAACGGCATCTACGACCTCACCCTGCTGAACAAGGTCCTCGCGGCCAAGGGCCAGGCCCCGGTGGCGGACGCCGGCCTCGGCGCCAAGTAGCCCGGCGCCAAGTAGCCCGGCGCCAAGTAACCCGGCGCCACGCAACCGGCGCCAAGCAACCGGCGCCACCCAGATCCGCGGTCCGGCCCCCGCCCGCCCGGTCGATCCCCGATCGATGCCCACCGGGCCGGGCGGGGCCGGACCCGGCCCCCCGCTTCGCAGCCCTCGCCAGCCTTGCCAGACCACTCACGCAGGAGGTGCCCGGATGACCCCGGCACTGACCACCTCGGCGGACGCCCCCCGCGCCGACGCCACCGGCGCCACGCCCGCCGTTCGGATCTCGCACGTGCACAAGTCCTTCGGCCGCCCGGGCGCCGCCACCCACGTGCTGGACGACATCACCCTCGACGTCGCGCCCGGCGAGTTCGTCACCCTGCTCGGCGCCTCGGGCTGCGGCAAGTCCACCCTGCTCAACCTGGTCGCCGGCCTCGACGAGCCCACCCGCGGCAGCATCGAGGTGCCCGGCGGCCGCCCCGCCCTGATGTTCCAGGAACACGCCCTGTTCCCCTGGCTCACCGCCGGCCGGAACATCGAACTGGCCCTCAAGCTGGCCGGCGTCCCCCGCCCCGAGCGGCGCGCCGAGGCCGAGCGCCTGCTCGAACTCGTCCGCCTGAACGGCGCGTACGGCAAGCGGGTGCACGAGCTGTCCGGCGGCATGCGCCAGCGCGTCGCGATGGCTCGCGCCCTCGCCCAGGGCAGCAAGGTGCTGCTGATGGACGAGCCGTTCGCCGCCCTCGACGCCATCACCCGGGACGTCCTGCACGACGAGATCACCCGGATCTGGGCCGAACGGCAGCTGTCCGTCCTGTTCGTCACCCACAACGTGCGCGAGGCGGTGCGGCTGGCCCAGCGCGTCGTCCTGCTCTCCTCCCGCCCCGGCCGGGTCGCCCGGGAGTGGCGGATCGACCTGCCGCAGCCGCGCCGCATCGAGTCCTCCGGCGTCGCCGACCTGTCCATCGAGATCACCGAAGAACTGCGTGGGGAGATCCGTCGCCATGGCCAGCACTGACACCGCTCCCGTCGTCCTGGACAAGAACGCCCCCGTCGGCGCCGCCGACAGTGCCGACGTCGGCGCCGGCCTGGACGCCCTCGACTCCGTCACCGCCCAGCGCAGCTCGCTCGGCGAGGTGCTGCGCTCCAAGGCCCTGCCGCCGCTGATCGGCGTGCTGGTGGTGCTGGCGCTGTGGCAGGGCGCGTACAGCCTGCACGTCACCTCCTCGTACAAGCTGCCCAGCCCCGCGGACGTCTGGCACTCCCTCCAGGAACTCTGGTACCAGGGCACGCTGTTCTCGATCATCTGGACCAGCGTCTGGCGCGGCCTGTCGGGCTTCCTGCTCGCCGTCGTGATCGGCACCCCGATCGGCCTGGTCGTCGCCCGGGTCAAGCCGGTGCGCACCGCGATCGGCCCGGTCCTCCAGGGCCTCCAGTCGCTGCCCTCGGTCGCCTGGGTGCCGGCCGCCGTCATCTGGCTCGGCATCAACGACCAGATGATGTACGCGGTGATCCTGCTGGGCGCCGTCCCGTCCATCGCCAACGGGCTGGTGGCCGGCATCGACCAGGTCCCGCCGCTGTTCCTGCGGGCCGGGCGCACCATCGGCGCCACCGGCCTGACCGGCGCCCGGCACGTGCTCATCCCCGCCGCGCTGCCCGGCTACCTGGCCGGCCTCAAGCAGGGCTGGGCGTTCTCCTGGCGCTCGCTGATGGCCGCCGAGCTGGTCGCCTCCTCCCCCGACCTCGGCCGGGGCCTGGGCCGGTTCCTGGAGGACCAGCGCGAGTTCTCCGACATGTCCGGGGTGCTGCTCGGCATCATCCTGATCCTGTTCGTCGGCATCGCCATCGAACTGCTCGTCTTCACCCCGGTCGAGCGCCGGGTGCTGCGCAACCGCGGCCTGCTGGCCTCCGGCAAGTGAGGCGGCCGCCGGTGCCCGCCCTCCTGCTCATCGCCCACGGCAGCCGTGACCCGCGGCACGCCGCGACCGTGGCCGCGCTGGTCCGGGAGGTGCGGGCCCAGCGGCCCGGCCTGGAGGTCGCCACCGCCTACCTGGACCACTGCGCGCCGCGGATCCCCCAGGTGGTCGGCCGGTCCGGACGGTTCGGACGGGCGACGGACGCGGTGGCCGTCCCGCTGCTGCTCAACCGGGCCTTCCACGCCAAGCACGACATCCCCGCCGCGTTGCGCGCGACCGGCGCCGGGCTGCCCGTCGCCGAGGTGCTGGGCCCCTCCCCGCTGCTGCTCGCCGCCCTGGACCGCCGACTGGCCGGGGCCGGGCTCGACATCAGCTCGGCGACGGTCCGCGCCGGTACGGGCGTGGTGCTGGCCGCGGCCGGCTCCTCCGACCCGGCCGCCGACGCGGCCACCCGCCGGGTCGCCGCCGAGTGGCGGCGCACCCGCGGCTGGGCCGCCGTCGAGGTCGCCTACGCCTCGGCGGCCGGCCCGCGCGTGCCCGACGCCCTCGCCGCCCTGCGCGCGGCCGGCGCCGAGCGGACGGCCGTCGCCCCGTACCTACTGGCCCCGGGCCTGCTGCCGGACCGCATCGCGGCGGCCTCGGAGGGCGCGGACCTGGTCGCCGACGTCCTCGGCGCGGCCCCGGAGCTCGCCGCACTGCTGCTGGAACGCTACGACCGGGCCCGCCGGGAGGCGGCAGCCGTCCCGGCCCTGACCGCCTGAGCCGTCACGAGGCCTTGCGGTGCTGGTACTCGGCCACCGCTGCGGTGATCACACTGACCGGCACCGAATCGTCCACGTTGGCAATGGCGGCCTCGATCCACTCCCGCATGATCGCGGTCGGCTTCACCCCTCGCTCCCGCGCGCGACGGCGCACCTCGTCCATCACCGGCTTGGGCAGCCGCAGCGAGGTGGTGATCATGACCGACTCCGGGGCCAGCGGCTCGGCCGGCTCGGCGCTCATGATCTCGTCCTCGGTCAGTTCGTGCGTCTCGTAGTACTCGGCGATCGCTTCGAGCTCCGCACCGTTGTCAGTCATCTGCCACCTTCAACTCGTCCGCTTGAGGAACAGGCGCCGTTCGTTCCAGTGGAGCTCACGGCGCACGAGCCACAGCGTGCTGCAAACGCAATGCACGGACCTAGTCGCCTCCACTCATGCGGGTGACGGCGCGCGGCAGCGCCGAGGGCGCGCACGGCCGGTGCCGTGCGCGCCCTCGGGGTGCGGGCCGGACCGGGCCGGCCCCGGCGCAGGGTGGCCCGCCGCCCGGCGCCGCGGAGGTCCGCCGCCCGACGGGGGTGCGGGCGGCGGACCTGGCTCCGGTGGTGGTGCGTCAGGCCGGGAGGTTCCACTTCTGGTTGGCGGCGCCGTTGCAGTCCCAGATGCCGAGCTGGTTGCCGTTGTTGGTGGCGAAGCCGAGGTCGTCCAGGCAGCGGCCGGACTGCGGGTTGTAGAGCGAGCCGTCGGCGCGGGCCTGCCACTGCTGGGCGCCGGTGCCGTTGCAGTCGTAGAGCTGGACCAGGGTGTGGTTGGCGGTGCCGCCGCCGGCGACGTCCATGCACTTGCCGAGCGCGCGGACGGTGCCGTCGACGCCGATCCGCCACTTCTGCGCCAGGGAGCCGTTGCAGTCGTAGATCTGGACGGGAGTGCCGTTGCCGAGGTTGGCGCCCTTCACGTCGACGCACTTGCCGGCGTAGCCGGTGATCTGGCCGGTCGGGCCGGCCGGCGGGGTGGCGCCCAGGAGGACCCGCGGGAACATGACGCTGTCGCCGACGCCGCAGGCCGCGGAGACGCTGCCGTCCCCGATCCCCACGCCGCCGATCGCGGGGCGGGTGAACTGCACGGTGTGGGTGGAGTTCCAGTAGTAACAGGTGGCGGTGACGGTCCAGGTCTGCATCGGGTCGAGGCCGCTGCAGTTGCCGATCGCGTTCCAGCCCGCGACGTAGGCACCGCAGGAGGGCACGGCCTGGGCGGAGGTGGCCGGTGCGGCCAGGGCGGCGGCCCCGGCGAGCAGGGCGGTGGTCAGCAGGGCGGAGGTTCGGCGCATCGGGACGGTGGTCCTTCCGGTCGGCGGATCGCGTCAACTCGACGTCTGCGCACTTGTGGTGACGGTGCGGCAGTTGTGTGGGCCGGGTAGAAGAATCGTGGGTTCGCCGGGCCCCCGTCAAGCTCTCGTTCAAGGCGAGCTTCGATGGATTCACGCCAGCTGTTCGGATCGGCGATCGCTCGGCTGCCCCGGGAACGCGGAACGGGCCCCGTGCTCCCCCTCGCAGGGGAGCACGGGGCCCGTTCGGTGGAACCGGGGCCGGGACGGCCGTCAGTCGAACTTGCGGCGCTGGCGCCCGGTCCCGTAGTTGGCGCCGGACTGGGAGCCGCTGCCCGGCCGGGCCCGGCCGGAGGAGCGCCCGATGAACCCGGCGGCCTGCGGCCGCTCGCCCTGGGCGGCGGCACCGAGGCGCTGCTTGGGGCGCGGGCGGCGCGGGTTGCCGTTCATGTCGACATCGGTGGGCAGCCCGGAGCGCTTGGCGGGGCGGCGGCGCGGGTTGCCGGACTTGCCGCCGGCGCCCTTGCCGTCGGCCGAGGCGGCCGGGGCCGCGGGCTGGGCGGCGGCCGGGACGGCCAGCGCGACCGCGACGCCGCTGGGGGTGCGGGCGCCGGTGATCCGGGCCAGCTCGGCGTCGCCGGGGCGGATCTTGGTGACGGTCGGCCGGATCCCGGCGACCGTCATCAGCCGGTTGACCTCGCGGCGCTGCTCGGGCAGCACGAGGGTGACGACCGTACCGGACTCGCCGGCCCGGGCGGTGCGGCCGCCGCGGTGCAGGTAGTCCTTGTGGTCGATCGGCGGGTCGACGTTGACGACCAGGTCGAGGCCGTCGATGTGGATGCCGCGGGCGGCCACGTTGGTGGCGATCAGCGCGGTGACCTCGCCCTCGCGGAACTGGTCCAGGACCCGGTTGCGCTGCGGCTGGGACTTGCCGCCGTGCAGGGCGGCGGCCATCACGCCGGTGGCGCGCAGCTGCTTGGCGAGCCGGTCGGCGCCGTGCTTGGTGTGCACGAACATGATCACCCGGCCGTCGCGGGAGGCGATGTGCGCGGTGGCGGAGGCCTTGTCGGTGGGCTCCAGCTGCAGGACGTGGTGGTCCATGGTGGTGACCGCGCCGGCCGAGGGGTCGACCGAGTGGGTGACCGGGTCGGTCAGGAAGCGCTTGACCAGCCGGTCCACGTTGCGGTCCAGGGTGGCGGAGAACAGCATCCGCTGCCCGCCCTCGGCGACCTGCTCCAGCAGCCGGCTGACCTGCGGGAGGAAGCCCATGTCGGCCATCTGGTCGGCCTCGTCGAGGACCGTGATGGCGACGTCGGAGAGGTTGACGTCACCGCGGCCGATCAGGTCGTCCAGCCGGCCGGGGGTGGCGACCAGGACCTCGGTGCCGCGGCGCACCGCGTTGGCCTGCCGGCTGATGCCCATGCCGCCGACGACGGTGGTGATCCGCAGGTTGACGGCGGTGGCGTACGGGGTGAGCGCGTCGGTGACCTGCTGGGCGAGCTCGCGGGTGGGCACCAGGACGAGCGCCAGCGGGTGCCGGGAGTCGGCGCGGCGCCCGGCGGTGCGGGCGAGCAGCGGCAGGCCGAAGGCGAGGGTCTTGCCGGAGCCGGTGCGGCCGCGGCCGAGGACGTCGCGCCCGGCGATCGAGTCGGGCAGGGTGGCGGCCTGGATCGGGAACGGCTCGGTGACGCCCTCGCGGGTGAGCGCGGACAGGATCGCCTTGGGCAGGTCGAGCTCGCCGAAGGAGGCCGCCGGGGGCCGGGCCGGGGTGCCCTCGACGACGGTGAAGTCGGCGGGCTCCGCCACGGCGGTGCGGGTGGCCTTGGGGGCGCCGGTGCGGCCCCGGGGCTTGCGGGCGCGGTCGGCGCCCTCCCCGGTGCGGCGGGCGCGCTCGGGGTTGTCGCCGCTGCGGCGGGGGCGGCCGGTACGGCCTTCGGCCGTGCGGTCGCCGGTGCGCGCGGCGGAACGGTCGGTGGTGCGGTCGCCTCGGTCGCGGGGCGTGCGGGCAGGGGTGGTCACGGGTTCTCCGTTCGTCGGTCGGCAGCCCGCGGTCGCGGACTGGTCGGCCGTCTGAGTGGAGTGCGCCGCCCCGGCCGTACTGCGGCATGAACGAGGGCCCGCACCGTCCAGCGGTGCGGGCCCCCGCTTCACGAGATCACAGGGGATCGCGCGTCAGCACAGAGGCTGGCGTCAGGCGATGACCTGGATGTTCTCGCCCTGCGGGCCCTTCTGGCCCTGGGTGACGTCGAACTCGACGCGCTGACCCTCGACGAGCTCACGGAAGCCCTGGGCCTGGATGTTCGAGTAGTGGGCGAAGACGTCCGGGCCGCCGCCGTCCTGCTCGATGAAGCCGAAGCCCTTTTCGCTGTTGAACCACTTCACGGTGCCGGTAGCCATAACCGTCTCCTCATACTTGGGGCATCAGGGATTCACACCTCGTGAATCCCCAAGTAGCCGCGATCCCCATCCGGAGACTGAAACACCGGACAAAACAAATGCGCCTGTTGGTTGGTACCAGCAGGCGCACACACACGTTCATGGGAACCAAAACTGCAACTGCCTCGACTGTAGCACGGCCGCACCCCGATTGACCGGGGACTTTTCTGCTCGACAGATCACGTTTGGCCCCCCTGGAAACAGGGGACGGCGCCCCGCCGGAGCGGGGCGCCGTCCGCCGTCCGGCCCGTCGCCGGGCCGTCGCCGGGCCGTCGGGTCAGTGCCGTCCGGCCCGTCACCGGGCCCTCGGGTCAGTGCCGGCCGACCGGCTCCGGCGGCATGGTGCTGCCGACCAGCGGGGCGTGGCCCGCACCCGGACGGGCGTCACCGCCGTGGCCGGGCCACCAGGCCTTGTTGCCGATCAGCGCGGTGAGCGCCGGGGTGAAGAACATCGCCATCACGAAGGCCGCCAGCACGATGCCGAAGGCCATGGCGAAGCCGAACTCCATCATGAAGGTGTTGCCCGCGAGCATGAAGGTCCCGAACGAGGCCGCCAGGATGAAGCCCGCCGCCGCGACGGTCGGACCGGCGTGGCGCAGCGCCTCGCGGGCCGCCTCGCGCGGGGAGCGGCCCGCGCGGGCCTCCTCGCGCAGGCGGGCGATGATCAGGATGTTGTAGTCGGTCCCGATCGCCACCACGAAGAGGTAGATCAGGATCGGCATCATGAACATCAGGCCGGTCTCGTGGCCGATCTTCTGGAACAGCAGCGTGGCGGCGCCGAGGGTGGCACCGAAGCCGAGGCCGACCGAGACCATCAGGTACCAGGGGGCGACCACGCTGCGCAGCTGGAGCGCCAGGATGAGCAGGATGAGCAGCCCGGCGATCGGGAAGACCAGCTTGTAGTCGTGGGTCATCGCCAGGTTGATGTCCTTGAACACCGAGCTGAGGCCGCCGACCTTGGCCTCGGTGCCGGCCGGGGCCTGGGCGTGGGCGACGGCGCGCAGTTCGGTGACGGTGGCGATGGCCTCGTTGCTGGCGGGCTCGTCCTTGAGCATCACGGTGAACTGGGCCGTGGTGCCGTCGTCGCTGATGGTCTTGTTCTGGCTCGTGGCGGTGGTGGGGGTGGGCGGGAACACCTGGGCGACACCGGCGACGTGCAGCTTGTCCGCGTAGGCCTGGAAGGAGGCCGGGTCGAGCTTCCGGCCGTCGGTGCTGCTCAGGAAGACCTGGCTGGGGGAGGCGGCGCCCTTGGAGAAGGCGGTGGACATCTTGTCCTGGACGACCATCGACTCCTTCTCCTTGGGCATGGAGCCGCTGGTCATGTCGAAGAGGCCGTTGTAGCCCAGGGCGCCGAGGGTCAGGGCGACCAGGACGCCGCCGGAGGCGAGGGCGGTGAGCGCCGGGCGCTTCTCGACGGCCCGGCCGAGCGCGGTGAAGCGCGCGTCGCCGGGCTCCCGCATCCACTTCTTGCCGGGCCAGAAGACGGCCCGGGCGGGGATGACGGCGAGCAGGGCCGGGGCCAGGGTGACGGAGGCGAGGGCGGTGACGACGACCGCGATGGCCAGCGCCGGGCCGAGGGCCTGGAACATGCCGAGGCTGGAGAGGATCAGCGCGGCGAAGGCGATGGTGACGGCGCCGGCGGCGGAGGCGATCGCCTCGCCGACCCGGCCGACGGCGTTGACGACGGCGGCCTTGCGGTCCTCACCGGCCCGCAGCCGCTCGCGGTAGCGGAAGGCGAGGAAGAGGAAGTAGTCGGTGCCGACACCGAGCACGACGACGATCAGGATCGGCGTGAGGATGTCCGTGCTCTTGAGGTCGAAGGCCTTGGTGGCGTAGTTGATCAGACCCATGGAGGTCGGCAGGGCGATGATCAGCGAGACCAGGATGGGCAGCAGGCCGGCCAGGACGCTGCGGAAGATGATGCCGACGATCACGATGACCAGCACCAGGGTGGCCATCGTGATGAGGCCCTCGGTGTCGCTGGAGGACTCCTGCTGGTCCAGGGCCTGGGCGGCGGAGCCGCCGAGCTGGAACTTGAGGCCGGTGGGGCCCGCCAGGTCCTTGCCGTCGTTGCGCACCGCCTTGGCGACGGCCGCGATCGCCTTCGGGTCCTGCTGCTTGCCTTGGCGATGGCGATGGTGCCCATCGCGTACTTGCGGTCCTCGGAGTAGCCGACCTTCTCGGCCGGCGGGTTGACCGCCTCGACGCCGTCGATCTTCTTGCCCGCCAGGTCCTGGGTCAGCTTGCCCATGGCCTTGGTGTCGGCGTCGGTGAGCGCGGCGCCGTCGTTGCGCTCGAAGAGGATGAGGGCGTCCGGGGTGAAGGCGGCCGGGAAGGCCTTGGCCTGCACCTCGGCGGCCTGGATGGACTCGTAGTGCTTGGGCAGGAACGACGCCTCGTCCGTCTGGGAGGTCACCTTGGGCGAGGATATGAAGATCGCGACCATGGCGACGAGCCACGCGCCGATCACCCACCACGCGCGGCGTACGGCGAATTGTCCTAGTCGGTGGAACATGCTCGATGCCTCCTGGGCATGGTTCACCGCAGCCCTTGGGGGACGGGACGCTGGGCGACGGCAGGACCGGGCCGGACGCGCTTTGGCGTCTACTAGCCGGTCGGCAGGTAAGTAGGTCTGGGCGTCAGCCTACGAGTACGTGCTCGCCGTGCGGCAAGGAGCCCCCGTGGTCCAACCCCCGTTGTGGGGCCGCCCCGAACCGGCCCCGCCCCAGTCTCTCCCGGTCGCAGCGCCGTTGGCCTCGTGCTCCGGGTGGAGCCTCCTCCCCCTCAGGGTGGAGTTCGCCCCCTACCTCGGAGGAGGAGGCCTAGGGGTAGGGAACCAGGGAAAACCCCCACCACGCCCGCGCGGCCCGCCCCGGGGGCCGCCCGCCCGGGGGCCCGTTCGCCCGGCACCCCGGGTCCGTTCGCCCGGGGCCGCGGGGCGGGCCGCTCCGTGCGTCATGATGATCACCGTCCGGGATCCCCCGGATGAACACCGGCGGAACGGAGCCCAGCCATGATCCCCTTCGACGAGGCCCGCGCCCGGCTGCTGCTCGCCGGGGCCTGCGCCGCCGCCGGACTGCCCGCCCCCGACGGGGCGCGGCTGCTCGCGCTCGGCGAGAACGCCGTCTTCGACCTCGGCGACCCGGCCGTGGTCGCCAAGGTCGGCCGCGGCCCCGGACTGTACGACCGGGCCCGGCGCGAACTGGCCGTCGCGCACTGGCTGGCCGGGCAGGGCATCCCGGTGGTCCGCCCGTACGAGCGGGTCGAGGCCGGGCCGCACCGGGCCGAGGGGCACCCGGTCACCTTCTGGCACCGGCTCGCCCCCGCCGTCCGGCCGGCCCGCCCGGCCGACCTCGCCCCGCTGCTGCGCGCCCTGCACGCACTGCCGCTGCCGCCCTTCCCGCTCGACGGGCGCGACCTGCTGGCCCCGGTGGAGCGCTGGCTGGCCTCCGCCGAGGGACAGGTCGACCCGGCGGACGTCGCCTTCCTGCGCGAGCGCCGGGACGCCTTCGCGGCCGCCCTGCCCGGCCTGGTGCCGGAGCTCGCGCCCGGGGTGATCCACGGCGACGCGCTGCCGCGCAACGTCCACGTCGGACCGGATGGGCCGGTGCTGCTCGACCTGGAGACCTTCTCCCGGGACCTGCGCGAGCACGACCTGGTGGTCCTGGCGCTCGCCCACGACCGCTACGGGGTGCCCGAGGAGGACTACCTGGCGTTCACCGGGGCCTACGGCCGGGACGTGCGCGACTGGTCCGGCTTCGAAGTGCTGCGCGGGGCCCGGGAGACCACCAGCGCCTCCTGGGTCGCCCAGCAGGCGGCCGGGAACCCGGCGGCGCTCGCGGAGTTCCGGCGCCGGGTCGACTCGCTCCGGGAAGGGGCCACCGGGGTGCGCTGGTACCCGTTCTGACGGCGGGCGGCTACCTCCTGGGAGCGGCGGACGTCGAACCGGGCGAGTGTGAGAAGACTCTTAGGCCGGAACGGTCCGGCGCGCAACCGGGACACGTACGATCGGCGTCCTATCGCACAGTCATCCTGACCGAGGGATCGGCCCCCTTCCCGCCCGCAGGAGCCGCCGCCATGCACCGGACCCCCACCCGCCGCAGCCCCCTCCCCGACTCCCGCACCGCCGCCGGCCGCCGACGGCTCGTCGCGGGCTGCGTCGCCGTGGCCGCCGTGCTGGGACTGTCCGCGTGCGGCACCGCCAGCGGGGCGCTGCAGCCCACCGCGACCGCCACCGCTCCGGGCGCCTCCACTCCGGGCGCAACCACCCCGGGCGCAACCACTCCGGGCGCCGCCGCCCAGCAGCCGACCGGCACCGCGGCCGCCACCATCGCCCCCACCCCCGGCTCCGACGCCGCCGGCCCCGGCCGGGCCGCTCCGCCGGCCGGCGCCGAGCCGCGCACCCCGACCGCGGCGGCCACCCCCGGCCACGCCCCGGCCACCGGCACGCCCGTCGGCACCACCCCCGCCGGCACCCCCGCCGCGCCGCCCGCGCAACCCGGTCAGGCCACCAAGGTGATCGGCTCCACCGCCTCCGGCGGCCGCACCGTCGCCCTCACCTTCGACGACGGCCCCGGCCCGGCCACCGGCCAGATCCTCGACCTGCTCGCCCAGTACCACGTCAAGGCCACCTTCTGCGAGATCGGCCAGAACGCCGCCGCCAACCCGGCCCTGGTCAAGCGGGTGCTGGCCGAGGGCCACCGGCTCTGCGACCACAGCGTCCACCACCCCCAGCCGTTCGAGAAGCTCCCGCACGACAAGGCGGTGTACGAGATCTCCGCCGCCCGCGACATGATCGTCAAGGCCGGTGGGCCGGGCACCCGGGTCAGCTGGTTCCGCGCGCCGGGCGGCGGCTTCACCGCCGACAACGAGCACATCGCCGCCGGGCTCGGGATGGACTCGCTCGGCTGGTCCGTCGACCCCCGCGACTGGTCCCGCCCGGGCGTGGCCGCGATCGTCTCCACCGTGCAGAGCCAGCTCAGGCCCGGCGGCGTGATCCTGATGCACGACGGCGGCGGCGACCGCAGCCAGACCGTGGCCGCGCTCAAGCAGCTGCTGCCCTGGCTGGTCGCCCAGGGGTACACCTTCGACTTCCCCGCCGCCTAGGGCCCGTGGGGCCGTGGCCCGTAGGGTGGGCGGCCGTGACCGACACCGCCGCCCTCCTCGCCGCCGTCCCCGGGCTGGCCCGCCACCTGCGGCCCGCCACCCTGCTGCACCCGTACGCCGTCCGCGGCGGCGCCCCCGCCGACCCCGCGGCGAGCCGGATCGGCGGCCCGGCCGAGTGGCCGCCCGGCGAGCCCTGGCCGCACTGCACCGCGCGCCATCCCGAGGAGGAGGACGCCCTCCCCCGCAGGGCGCCCGAACCGCCCACCGCCGCGACGGCGTTGGTCCCGCTCGCCCGGATCCGCGCCGAGGACGCCCCGCACCTGCCCCGGCCGCCCGGCACCGACCTGCTCCAGGTGCTCTGGTGCCCCAACGACCACGACGACATCCAGGGCGAGCGCTACTACTACGGCCCCGCCGTCGAACTCCACTGGCAGCGCGCCGCCGACCTCGCCCCGGCCACTCCCCCGCCGCCCCGCCACAGCGCGCCGGAGTACCTGCCGCGCCCCTGCGCGGTGCGCCCCGAACACCTCCTCGACCTGCCCGACCGGGACGAACTGCCCGAGGAACTCGCCCGCGCCGTCGCGGAGTTCGCCGAGCGACAGGGCCTGGAGTACGAGCGGGACCTCGGCCGGGCGGACGGCTGGAAGCTGGGCGGATGGCCGTCCTGGCACTGCACCGACCTGATCCCGATCGACTGCCGCTGCGGGGCCCGGATGGTGCTCCTGCTCACGGTGGAGAGCGGCGAGGACCCGGACCTGTCCCTGGGCCGGCACGGCGAACTGCACGTGTTCGTCTGCCCGGTGGACCCGGCCCACCCGGTGGGGCTGGACATCCAGGGCTGAGGCCGGGGCGGGGCCTCAGCCGAGGTGCAGCCGGTAGACCTGCCGGGAGCCGCCCTCCGGTCCGGGGGCCGCGGCCTCGGCCGGGGTGAAGCCCAGCCGCTCGTAGAACACCCGGGCGCCGCCGGCCACCGCCCCGGGGTGGTCCGGGCCGAAGGTGACCACCTCGACGACGGCCGGGGCGCGGACGTGGTGGCGGCGCAGCGCGTCCTCGACCAGCGCCCGGCCGACGCCGGTGCCCCGGGCGCGGCCGGCCACCACCAGCCAGTGCAGGTGGTGCGGCCCGTCCTGCGCGGGGCCGAACAGCAGGCCGCCGAGCAGTCCCCCGGTGGACTCGGCGACGGTCGCGGTGCCCCGGGCCATCGACTTCTCCACGGCGCGGTGGAAGCCGGGCTCGGCCACCATCGGGCCGAACCAGTGCTCGACCTCGGCGGCGAGGGCGAGGAAGCCGGGCAGGTCCGCCGGGCCCGCCGCGCGCACGAAGTGGGCGGGCTGGGCGGGGTGGGCGGGCTGGGCGGGGTGGCCCCGGCGTACGGGGTCGGCCGGGCCGGTCATCCGGAGGGCCTGGACGGCCAGCGCGGGTCCACCACCGCGTGCGGGTCCTTGCCGCGGCGCAGCCAGGCCTGGAGGCCCTCGGCCCAGTCCCGGTACCAGTCGATCTGGCGCCGGTGCAGTTCGGCCGGGGCCACCTCCCCCACCTCGACCGGGTAGCGCCCGGCCAGGGCGACGGCGACCCGGACGGCGGCCAGCGCGTCGCTGCCCGCCTCGTGGGCGTCCGTCAGCTCCACCCCGTACACCTCGCAGACCCGCTGCAGGGTGCGCGAGCCCTTGCGGTACTTGTCGACGGCCCGGTCGATGACCAGTGCGTCCAGCACCGGCCCGACCGGGGCGCCGAGGCGCTCGGCGAGCACGGGCAGGCCGTAGCGGCGCAGCTCGGCGTCGAGCAGCGAGAGGTCGAAGGGCGCGTTGAAGGCGACCACCGGCCGTCCGTCCGCGATCCGCGCGCAGAGCGCCGCGGCTATCTCCTCGACCGCCTCCTTGGCCTGCCGCCCCCTGCTGCGCGCCAGGGCGTCGCCGATGCCGTGGATGGCCTCGGCCTCGGCGGGGATCGGCACCCCGGGATCGAGCAGCCAGTTGGCGGCCTCCACCCGGACGGCGCCGACGGTGTCCACGAGCGCGGCCGTGACGATGCGGTCCACGGCCGGGTCGGTGCCCGTGGTCTCCAGGTCGAAGCCGACCAGTGGCTGCTGCCACCAGCTCATCAGGTGTGTCCTTCCGTCCTCCGGCGAAACAGCCCCTATCATCACCCGCCCCACCGACAACCCGACCGGCAGGGGAGCCGATCAAGGGCCCGGTCGCCCTACGCTGTTCCCCGGACCCGAACGGAGGAGCCGACCATGAGCACCGCCCCGAACCTGCCCGTGCCCCCTCACGGGCCCGACGAGTCCCACCCGCTGCGGACCATCGGAGAGATTCGCGGATCGCTGCCGGAGGACCAGGTCGAACACTTCGACGCTGAGCTCGCCGACACCGACATCGACGCGCTGCCCGCCATGCTGCACCGCTGGGCAACGTTGGGAACCGACGGCTTCCTGGACTTCCTCCTGACGACGCCCCTCGAGGGCCTGGAGTTCGGCGCTCGCTCCTACGACGACGAGGAAGCCCCCGAGTGACCTACCTGCTGGACACGAACGTGGTCGCCGAGCTCACGACGCGACCGAAGCCGGCTCCCGCGGTCATCGAGTGGGCCCGATCCGTCCCGGCCACCGAGCACTTTCTCAGTGTCATCACCGTCGCGGAGATCGAGGCCGGCGTGGCGGCAACCCCTGATCCGCTGCGGCGGGCCGTTCTCGATCGGGTCCTCGACGGTCTCCGGGCTGAGTACCAGGGGCGGATCGCCGTGATCGGCGAGCGGGAGTCCTCCGCCTACCTCGCCGTCCACCGTCGGCTCAAGAGCCTCGGGGCCGGTATCGATCCGCCCGACGCGCTGATCGCGGCCACGGCCCTCGCGAACGGATGGACGCTTGTCAGCCGCAACGTCAAGCACTTGGCGCGCACCGGTGCGGCTGTGCTGAATCCGTGGGAGTACTGAGCGTTCTTCATGCGGACTGCCCCGGCCGCTGAATGCGGGCGGGGCAGTCCGGTCTTCCGCCGGCGGTCGACCGGCGTGAGGCCTACCGGGCCGCTGCCCGTCCGCTCAGCGCGAGCCGGCCGGACAGCACGCCGGAGGCCACGGCGAGCACCAGGCAGAGCGCCGCGCCGCCGGCCAGCGGCAGCCAGGGCAGCCGCAGCGCGACGCTCGCCTGCCCGGCCAGGATGCGGTGGTTGAGCAGGGCCGTGGTGCCGTACTGGGTGAGCGCGGTGGCGGCGAGGGCGAGGACGGCGGCGGTGGCCACCACCAGGGCGGCCTCCAGGGCGACCATCTGCAGCACCTGACGGCGCAGCGTCCCGGCCAGCCGCAGCACGGTGAAGTCGCGGCGGCGGTCGGCGGCGCTCATCACCATGGTGTTGACGATGGCGATCAGCGCGTAGAGCAGGGCGGGGCCGAGGATGGTGGTGGTGGCGATCCAGGCGTAGTGGGCGTTCGGGTCGGGGCCGGGGTCGCGGGCGTCGGTGAGGACGCCGCCGAGCCGGTCGGCGGGTTCGGCGCTGAGGTGGACGGCGCCGGGGCGGGCGCCGTTCAGGTGGCCGGTGACGGCGTCGCCGCTGAGCAGGACCTCGTCCAGGCCGAGCTGGGTGCGGTAGACGAGGGCGAGCCGCAGGCCGGTGACGGTGCCGTCGGCGAGGCGCAGGTTGACCTGGTCGCCGACCTTCCAGCCGTGGCCGCGGGCCTGGTCGGTGGAGGCGGCGAGGGTGGCGCCGTGCAGGTCGGCGGCGGTGCCGTCGACGGCGGGCAGGGTCCAGGCGGTGGCGAGGTCGCCGTCGACGACGGTGGCGGCGGAGGGCGCGCTGGCGGGCGAGTCCTCGCCGTGGTCGTCGAAGGAGGGCCGGTCGGCGCCGAGGCCGGTGACCACGGTGGAGGTGGTGGCGGTGGCGTGCAGGTCGGGCCGGCCGGCGGTGAGCCGGTGGGCGGCGTCGGCGGGCAGCGGGGCGGCGCCGGGGCGCAGCACGTAGCGGGCGGCGGCGGTGGCCCGGCCCTGGGCGGTCATGGCCTCGGCGAAGGCGGCGGTGGAGCCGACCATGGTGCCGGTGAGCGCGATGGTGAGGAAGGCCGGGGTGGCGGTGGAGACGGTGCGGCGCACCGCGGTGAGCGCGTTCTGCCGGGCGAGCAGCGGGGCGGCGGCGGTGAGCCGGGCGAGCGGGGCGCTGAGCAGCCGGACCAGCAGCGGGACGACGACGGGCGCGAACAGGGCGAGGGTGGTGATGGTGGCCAGGTCGGCGCCCATCACCCACTGGGAGGCGAGCTGCGGGTCGTCCGGCTGGTCGCCGGGGGCGGGCGGCAGGGTGGCCGCGGACAGGTAGTAGGCGACGCCGCCGACCAGGCCGAGCAGCCCGAGGACGGCGAAGGCCCAGCGCGGCCCGGTCATCACCTTGCGGTCGACGGCGGCGTCGCCGAGCGCCTCGACGGCGCGCACCCGCCCGGCGCGGACGGCGGCGGTGACGGCGCCGAGCAGCGCGACCGCCAGGCCGACGGCGGCGGCCAGCAGCATCGGTCCGACGGCGGGCCGGGCGGTGAAGCCTTCGGGGGCGGCGCCGCGGGCGACCAGCCAGGAGGCGAGGGCGGGCGCGCCGGGCAGTGCGAGCGGGCAGCCGCTGACGGCGGAGACGAGGGCGACGACGGCGGCCTCGCCGGTGATCAGCTGGACGATCTGGCGGGGCGTGGCGCCGACGGCGCGCAGCATCGCGATCTCCTGGCGGCGCTGGGCGACGGCGAAGGCGAAGGTGCCGGCGACCACGAAGACGGCGACGAAGGCGGCCATCGCGGAGGTGAACTGGAGCACCTTGTGCAGTGAGGGCGCGCCGAGCGGGGAGTCGTCCCCGGCGGTCTCGTTGAGCAGGCTGCCGGTGGTGGCGACCAGGGTGACGCCGAGGGTGAGGGCGACGTAGGAGCCGGCGAAGGCGGCCTTGCGGCGGCGCAGGCTCGCGGCGGCGACGGGCAGCAGGGTCCCGAGCGAGGTCATGCCGCCGTCCCCGCCGTCTCCAGGGCGGTCATCCGCTCGGCGACCTGCTGGGCGGTCGGGCGGGGCAGGTCGTCGACGATCCGGCCGTCGGCGAGGAAGAGCACCCGGTCGGCGTGGGCGGCGGCGACGGGGTCGTGGGTGACCATGACGGTGCTCTGGCCCTCGCGGTCGACCAGGTCGCGCAGCAGGGCGAGGACGTCGCGGCTGCTGGAGCTGTCGAGGGCGCCGGTGGGCTCGTCGGCGAACAGCATCCGGGGCCTGGTGATCAGGGCGCGGGCGATGGCGACGCGCTGCTGCTGGCCGCCGGAGAGCTGGGAGGGCAGGTGGCCGGCCCGCTCGCCGAGGCCGACCTGGGCGAGCGCCCGGTGGACCTCGGCGCGGTCGGGGCGGCGCCCGGCCAGGCGCAGCGGCAGGCCGACGTTCTGTTCGGCGGTGAGCGAGCCGACCAGGTTGAACGCCTGGAAGACGAAGCCGAGTTGCTGTCGGCGCAGGACGGTCAGCTGGGTCTCGGTCAGCCCGGCGAGGTCGGTGCCGTCCAGCACGACCCGGCCGCGGTCGGGGCGGTCGAGCCCGGCGCCGCACTGCAGCAGGGTGCTCTTGCCGGAGCCGGAGGGCCCCATGACGGCGGTGAAGGTGCCGCGGTCGAAGCCGACGTCCACCCCTCTGAGTGCCCGTACGGCCTCCGGGCCGGTGCCGTAGGTGCGGTGTACGTCTTCGAGGCGCAGTACGGCCCCGTCATCCCCCGTGATCTTCACGGGGCTTACACCTACCACGGGCGCACCCGTCCCGACCAGGGGTGATGGGTGAATCGTTACTGCACGTGAGGGGCCCCGGTCGGCCAGCGGGCCCCGGCTCCGTCGGGGGTCATCGGGCCGGCTCCCGGTGCATGGTGACGTCGATCGGGTCCTCGTCGACGACCTCGAAGCCGTGCCGTTCGTAGAGCCGCTGGGCGGCGCTGCCCCGCAGGACGGTCAGGTGCACGGGCTCGCCGGCCGCGTCGGCGTCGGCGAGCAGGTGGCGCAGCACGGCGCTGCCGAGGCCGCGGCCCTGGAGGTGGGGGGCCAGGTAGAACATCTCCAGCCGGCGCCCGCCGCGTTCGTCGGGGCGGATGGTGACGGAGCCGCCGAAGGCGCCGTCGACCAGGAGGACCGAGGTGTACCGGGTGGAGAAGGCGTGCCGGACCCGGCGGCGGGAGCGCTCCGGGTCCCAGCGGCCGAGGCGTTCCAGGTCGGCGCGCATGACCTGGTCCTTGAGGTCGCTGATCGGGTCGAGGTCCTTGGGCCCGGCGGGTTCCAGGGTCCAGGCGGGGAGGCTGTTCACGCACCGCAGTGTTCCAGCGCGCGCACCGCCTCCACCAGCGGTTGTCTCACCATGCGGGCCGTGGGCCGCTCCCTCAGGAGACGTTCCGGGCGTCCGCCCAGACCCCCTCGAACTCCTCGCGGTAGACCTCCAGCAGCCCCGGCTCGGTCCCGCCCGGCTGCTGGCCGGCGCCGCCGCGCAGGATCAGCGCCGGGGACTCCATGCCGCGCGAGCGGCGCAGGTAGGGCTGGATGACGCCGAGGTCGCGGCCGGCCCGGCGGCCGGCCACCGGGCCGGTGGGGCGGGGGCCCTCGACCAGGTAGGCGGTGAAGCGCGGGGTCTCGTCGAAGACCCTGATCTCGAAGCCGCCCTGGTCCCGCAGCCGGGCCCGGACCCGCCGCACGTGCATGATGTTCATCTCGATGGCGCGGGACAACTCGCCCCGGGACAGGCCGAGTTCGCGTTCGCGGCGGCGCACCGCACTGCTCGCCGGGTTGAGGAACAGCAGCCGCACCCGGCAGCCCTCGCCGGCCAGGCGGACCAGGCGCTTGCCGGTGTAGTTCTGGCAGAGCATGCCGAGGCCGATGCCGAGCGC
Organism: Kitasatospora sp. NPDC098652; assembly: GCF_044760155.1. NCBI lineage: Bacteria > Bacillati > Actinomycetota > Actinomycetes > Kitasatosporales > Streptomycetaceae > Kitasatospora > Kitasatospora sp. NPDC098652. Next base: position 149,382 of record NZ_JBIWAQ010000006.1, on the reverse strand, counting down.
GTCCAGCCGCCGGGCGCCGTCGAGCAGGTCCTCGACCGGGAGGTCGCGCTGCAGCCGGACCCGGTCGGCGTGCACGGCGACCACGTCGGCGTAGCGTCCGGCGACCAGGGACTCCACCACGTCGGCGGGCACCCCGCCCGCGCCGCCGTCGAGGACGGCGAGCAGCCGGGCGGCGGCGCGCTCGGTCTGGGCCAGCACGGTCTGGGTGAGCACCCGGTTGCGGGAGACCACGTGCCGGGCCACTTCCAGTTCGTCCAGGGCGAGTTCGATCTCGCGCCGGTCGGCGAGGTAGGGCTCGAAGCAGGGCCAGTGCTGGACCATCAGCTCGCGCAGCTGGGGCAGGGTGAGGAAGACCAGCGGGTCGTCGTCGGCCGGGTCGAGGAGGTAGCCCTTGCGGCGGCTGACCTCGCGCACGGCGCCGGCCCGGTGGGCCCACTCCTCGCCGGCCGGTCCGGCCGCGGCGGTGACCCAGTCCTCGCCGTGGGCGGGGGCGTAGATGGGGTGCAGCACCTCGTCGACCAGGGAGCGCAGCCGCTGTTCGACCAGGTTGAGCCAGACGTAGGCGCGCCCGGAGAGCCGGACCCGCTGGTAGGAGTCCTCCCACTCGGCGGCCGACCAGGCGAGCGCGGGGACCTCGACCGGGCCGCTCTGGGCGGGCACGAGGGCGCGGCCGGTCATGGTGGGGCGCATGACCACCGTGGGCGCCTCGCTGCGGGCGCCGCCCCGGTCGGGGCCGTCGGACCCGGAGCCGCGGCCGCCAGCAGGGAACACCATGCGCCACCTCATCTGCGGCTGACCCCCGCGGGCGCGGGGGCCGTTGACGGGCCGTTGACAATCACCGGTCGGCCGGAGCGGCCGGACGATCAAGGGTACTGCCCACCGCGAGCCGTCCGCAGCCGGATCGGCCAGGGGCCCTCCGGCGCATCTCCCGCACCGGTGACAACAGTCTTCACACGAATGCTCGCCGGACACCCGTTCGGACTAACCCCGGCGGTACCTCCCGGCCGCCGGGGAAGGGCTCGGGGAGTATCTCGGGGGAGTGTGCGGGCTGTGCCGTGCGTCACGGCTCGGTCAGGACCGCACATGCCCGGCCGCCCGGCCGGGAAGAGAGCGTCCGGGCCGGCCGCCCGGCCGGACCACCTGTCGGACTACACATCAGTTTCCGTATGTCACAAGGAAGTTGAGGACTCATGCAGGTCTGGCCCGGTAAGCCCTACCCCCTCGGCGCCACCTACGACGGGGTCGGCACCAACTTCGCGGTGTTCTCGGAGAGTGCCGACCGGATCGAGCTGTGCCTGATCGACGAGGACGGCTCGGAGACCGCCGTCGAACTGCGCGAGACGGACGCCTTCGTCCGGCACGCCTACCTCCCGGGCGTCCAGCCCGGCCAGCGCTACGGCTTCCGGGTGCACGGCCCGTACAACCCGGGCCTGGGTCAGCGGCACAACAGCGCCAAGCTGCTCCTGGACCCGTACGCCAAGGCGATGAGCGGGCACATCGACTGGGACGAGTCCGTGTACGGCTACCACTTCGGCGCCCCCGAGCGCCGCAACGACCTCGACTCCGCCCCGCACACCATGCACTCGGTGGTCATCAACCCGTACTTCGACTGGGGCACCGACCACCCGCCGCGCACCGACTACCACCGCACCGTCATCTACGAGGCCCACGTCAAGGGCCTCACCAAGCTGCACCCCGGCATCCCCGAGGAGATCCGCGGCAGCTACGCGGCCCTGGCCCACCCGGCGGTGATCGAGCACCTGGCCAAGCTGGGCGTCACCGCGATCGAGCTGATGCCCGTGCACCAGTTCGTCCGCGACCACCGGCTGCGCGACCTCGGGCTGGCCAACTACTGGGGCTACAACACCATCGGCTTCTTCGCCCCGCACTCCTCCTACTCCTCCACCGGCGACCGCGGCCAGCAGGTGCAGGAGTTCAAGTCGATGGTCAAGGCGCTGCACTCGGCCGGGATCGAGGTGATCCTGGACGTCGTCTACAACCACACCGCCGAGGGCAACCACCTCGGGCCCACGCTGTCGCTGCGCGGCCTGGACAACGTCTCCTACTACCGCCTCGCCCAGGACCAGCGCTTCTACGAGGACACCACCGGCACCGGCAACAGCCTGCTGATGCGCAGCCCGCACGTGCTCCAGCTGATCATGGACTCGCTGCGCTACTGGGTCACCGAGATGCACGTGGACGGCTTCCGCTTCGACCTCGCCGCCACCCTGGCCCGGCAGTTCCACGAGGTCGACCGGCTGTCCTCGTTCTTCGACCTGGTGCAGCAGGACCCGGTGGTCTCCCAGGCCAAGCTGATCGCCGAGCCCTGGGACCTCGGCGAGGGCGGCTACCAGGTCGGCAACTTCCCGCCGCTGTGGACGGAGTGGAACGGCATGTACCGGGACACCGTGCGCGACCTGTGGCGCGGCGAGAACGCCACCCTGGCCGAGTTCGGCTCCCGGCTCACCGGCTCCTCCGACCTCTACCAGGACGACGGCCGCCGCCCGATCGCCTCCATCAACTTCGTCACCTGCCACGACGGCTTCACCCTGCGCGACCTGGTCTCCTACAACGACAAGCACAACGAGGCCAACGGCGAGGACAACCGGGACGGCGAGTCCTTCAACCGCTCCTGGAACTGCGGCACCGAGGGCCCCAGCGCCGACCCGGCCGTCGAGGAGCTGCGAGCGCGCCAGCAGCGCAACTTCATCGCCACCCTGATGCTCTCCCAGGGCGTGCCGATGCTCTCCCACGGCGACGAGCTCGGCCGCACCCAGCAGGGCAACAACAACGCCTACTGCCAGGACAACGAACTCGCCTGGGTGCACTGGCCCGAGGGCGACGGCCCGGCCGCCCGGCTGCTGGAGTTCACCCAGGGGATGATCTGGCTGCGCCGCGACCACCCGGTGTTCCGGCGGCGCCGGTTCTTCCACGGACGGCCGGTCTCCGGGCGGCACGGCGCCGTCGCCCCCGCCCCGGACGGCTACGACGACCTCACCGACATCGCCTGGTTCACCCCCGCCGGGGAGGAGATGACCAAGCGCAACTGGGGCGCCAGCTACGCCAAGTCGCTGACCGTCTTCCTCAACGGCTACGCCATCTCCGAACCGGACCGGCGCGGCGGGCGGATCGTCGACGACTCCTTCCTGCTGATGTTCAACGCCCACTTCGAGCCGCTGGAGTTCACCGTCCCCGCCGACCACGGGCAGGAGTGGCAGGTCGTGGTCGACACCGCGCAGCCCCGGCTGCCCGCCCCCGGGGCCGGGGCCCGGGTCAAGGCCGGCGACGCCCTGTGGCTCACCGACCGCTCGCTGATGGTGCTCCAGCGGCCGGCCTGACCCGGGTGCCGGGATCCCATGGGGATCTTGCGCTCACCTGTTCGGGTCAGCACCGGGTCTTGGCGGCGGGCCCGGCCGGGTACCTATGGAGCTATGACCTCCGCCGCCGAGCCCGCGCAGCCCCGCCCGGCCGCTACCCCTCCGACCGCCGCCACCCCTCCCAGCGCCGCCACCCCTGCCACCCCTCCCACCGCTGCCCCCAGCGCCTCGTACCGCCTCCAGCTCCAGCCCGGCTTCACCCTGCGCGACGCCACCGCCGCCGTCCCCTACCTTGCCGCCCTCGGCGTCTCCCACCTGCACCTCTCCCCGCTGCTGGAGGCCACCCCGGGCTCCACCCACGGCTACGACACCGTCGACCACACCCGGATCAGCGAACAGCTCGGCGGCGAGAGCGCGCTGCGCGCCCTGGCCGCCGAGGCCCACCGGCACGGCCTGCGGCTGCTCGCCGACGTGGTGCCCAACCACATGGCCGTGCCCGTCCCCGAGCGGCTCAACGAGCCGCTCCGGCAGGTGCTCCGGGACGGGCCCGACTCGCCGTACGCCCGCTGGTTCGACATCGACTGGACCGCCCAGCCCGGCCCCGCCGACGCCCCGGAGCGCGGCCGGGTGCTGCTGCCGCTGCTCGGCGACCGGCTCGGCGCCGTCCTCGACCAGCTGGTGGTCGACGGCGAGGTGCTGCGCTACCACCGGCACGAGCTGCCACTGCGCCCCGGCACCGAAGGGCTGCCGCTCCCCGAACTGCTGGCCCGGCAGTGGTACCGGCTCGCCTGGTGGCGGCTGGCCCGCACCGAGCTCAACTACCGGCGCTTCTTCACCGTCAACGAGCTGATCGCCGTCCGGGCCGAGGACCCGGAGGTCTTCGCCGCCACCCACGCCGTGCTGCTGCGGCTGCACGCCGACGGCGTCCTGGACGGCTTCCGGATCGACCACCCCGACGGGCTCGCCGACCCGCGCGGCTACCTGCGCCGCCTGGCCGACGCCACCGGCGGCGCCTACGTCGTGGTCGAGAAGATCCTCACCGGCGAGGAGCGGCTGCCCGCGGACTGGCCGGTGGCCGGCACCACGGGCTACGACGCGCTGCGCCGCATCGACGGCGTGCTCACCGACCCGGCGGGCGCCCGCCGGCTGGCCGAGGCGTACGAGGCCTTCCTGCACGGCGGGGCGGGCCCGGGCGGCGAGGCAGCCCTGGACGACGGGCCGGGCCTGCACAGCGGCGGGCCGGGCCACGGGCCCGGCCCGGACCCGCACCCCGCCGTCGCCGCCGCCCTGCGCGGCCGGGCCGAGATGACCGGGCCCGGCGGCGAGCTGACCGCCGAGGTCGAGCGGCTGGTCCGGATCGCCCTGCGGATCGGCGCCGCCGAACCCGCGCACGCCGACCACGCGCCCTGGCAGCTGCGCGCGGCGCTGCGCCGGCTGCTCACCCACTACCCGGTGTACCGGCCGTACGCCCGGCCCGGCGAGCCCGCCGACGACCCCGGGCTGCCGGTGGACGACGCCGCCGACCCCACCGAGCGCCTGGTCGCCGCCCTCGCCCTCGGCCGGCTGGGCCGCAGCGCGGACAAGGACGAGTTCTGCGTGCGCTTCGCCCAGACCGCCGCCGCCGTGGCCGCCAAGGGCGTCGAGGACACCGCCTTCTACCGCTGGAACGCGCTGCCCGGCCTCAACGAGGTCGGCGGCGACCCCGCCCGGCCCGGGCTGTCCCCGGCCGCCTTCCACGACTGGTGCCGGTACCTGGAGCGCAGCTGGCCGCACAGCATGACGGCGCTCTCCACCCACGACACCAAGCGCAGCGCCGACGCCCGGGCCCGCCTCGCCGTCCTCGCCGAGCAGCCGCAGGCCTGGGCCGCCGAGGTCGCCGCTTGGTCCGCCGCCGCCGGGCCCGCCGCCCCCGGGCTCGACCGGGACGCCGACTGGCTGCTCTGGCACACCCTGGTGGCCGCCTGGCCGATCACCCCGGACCGGCTGGTCGCCGCCCTGCTCAAGGCCGTCCGCGAGGCCAAGCTGCACACCTCCTGGACCAGCCCCGACGCCGGGTACGAGCAGGCCCTGGAGCAGCGGGCCCGCGCCGTCCACGGCGACGCCGCGCTGCTCACCCGGATCGAGGGCCGGGTGCGGGCGCTCGCCCCCTACGCCCGCGCCAACACCCTGGCCGCCGCCCTGCTGCACCTGACCGTCCCCGGTGTGCCGGACCTCTTCCAGGGCAGCGAGGAGCCGCTGTACACCCTGGTCGACCCGGACAACCGGGGCGTGGTGGACCTCGGCGCACTCGCCGTACGGCTCACCGACGCGGCCACCCCGCGCCCCGGCGACCTCGCCCGGGAGAAGCTCCACCTGACCGCCACCGCGCTGCACCTGCGCCGCTCCGGCCCGCTCAGCGCCTACCGGCCGCTGGCCGCCCCCGACCACCTGCTCGCCTTCGCCCGCGGCGAGGACGTGGTCACCGCCGTCACCCGGCTCCCGTACGGGCTGGAGCGGGCGGGCGGCTGGCGCGACGCCGTGCTGGACCTGCCGCCCGGCGGGCCGTGGACCGACCAGCTGTCGTTGCGCGAGTTCCCCGCCGGTCCGGTGCCGGTGGCGGAACTGCTGGCGACGTACCCGGTGGCGCTGCTGACCAGGAGGGGCCGATGAGGTCGCGCTACGAGGTCTGGGCGCCGAACGCGACCCGCCGGGTGGACGTGGAAGTCGGCGGCAGCGCCTACGAGTTGGCGCGCTGCCCGGACCGGGACGGCTGGTGGAGCGGCGAGGCCCCGGCGGGCGACTACGCCTTCCGGCTCGACGGCGGCCCACCACTGCCCGACCCGCGCTCGCCCCGCCAGCCCTACGGCCCCGACGGCCCCAGCCGGGCGGTCGACCACGCCGCCTTCCGCTGGTCGGACACCGGCTGGCGCGGCCGGGCCCTGCCCGGCGCGGTGCTCTACGAGCTGCACGTCGGCACCTTCACCGCCCGCGGCACCTTCGACGCGGCCGCCGAACACCTGGACCACCTGGTCGAGTTGGGCGTGGACTTCGTCGAACTGATGCCGGTCTGCCCGTTCCCCGGCAAGCACGGCTGGGGCTACGACGGCGTCTCGCCCTGGGCCGTGCACGAGCCCTACGGCGGCCCGGAGGGGCTCAAGCGCTTCGTGGACGCCGCACACCGCAAGGGCCTCGGGGTGGTGCTCGACGTGGTGCACAACCACCTCGGCCCGTCCGGCAACCACCTCCCCGCATACGGCCCGTACTTCACCGACCGGCACCACACCCCCTGGGGCTCGGCGGTCAACCTGGACGCGCCCGGCTCGGACGAGGTACGCGCCTACCTGGTCGGCAGCGCGCTCGCCTGGCTGCGCGACTACCGGATCGACGGCCTGCGGCTGGACGCCGTGCACGCCCTCGTGGACGACCGGGCCGTCCACTTCCTGGAGGAACTCTCGTGTGAGGTCGAGAAGTTGGCGACCTCGTCGAACCGCCCGCTGTTCCTGATCGCCGAATCCGACCTCAACGCCCCGCGCACCACCGCCCCACGCGAGGCCGGCGGCCAGGGCCTCACCGCCCAGTGGAACGACGACTTCCACCACGCCCTGCACTGCGCGCTGACCGGCGAATCCCAGGGCTACTACGCGGACTTCGCGACCGCGCCGCTCACCGCCCTGGCCAAGGTGCTGCGCCACGGCTTCTTCCACGACGGCACCTGGTCCTCCTTCCGGGGGCGCAGCCACGGCCGCCCGTTCGGGGCCGGTGCGGCGGGCCACCGGCTGCTCGGCTACCTCCAGACCCACGACCAGGTCGGCAACCGGGCGCTCGGCGACCGGATCTCCACCTCGCTCACCCCCGGCCGACTGGCCTGCGGCGCCGCGCTGGTGCTCACCTCGCCGTTCACCCCGATGCTGTTCATGGGCGAGGAGTGGGCCGCCGCCACTCCCTGGCAGTACTTCACCGACCACACCGACCCGGCCCTGGCGGAGGCCGTCCGGCAGGGCCGGCGGCGGGAGTTCGCCGAGCACGGCTGGGCCGCCGAGGCCGTCCCGGACCCGCAGGAGCCGGCCACCGTGCTCCGCTCGGTGCTCGACTGGACCGAGCCCCGGCGCGCCCCGCACGCCGAACTCCTCGACTGGCACCGGACGTTGATAGGGCTGCGGCGCGCCCGGCCGGAGCTGGTCGACCCGGACCTCGGCGCGGTGCGGGTCGACCACGACGAGGCGGCGGGCTGGCTGGTGCTGCACCGGGGGCCGTACCGGATCGCGGTCAACCTGGGCCCGGACGGGGCCCTGCTGCCGCTGGGCGGCGCCGGGCGGGAGGTGGTGGCGGCCTTCGGCGCGGCGGCGCTGGAGGACACGGCAGTTCGGCTGGGGGCGGACGCGGTGGCGGTCGTCCGGGTGGGCTGAGGCCGCACCGTGTGCGTGGCCTGAGGTTCCGCCGCGTGCGTGACCCGAGGCTTCGCCATGTGCGTGGCTCGAGGCCTCACCAGAGGAAGGTGCCGATCCGCTCCCGGAGCGAGGCCGCGTCCAGGCCGTAGGCGGCCAGGTGCTCCGGGATCGACCCGTACTGCCGGTGCTCCTCGCGCGGCACGCCCAGGGCCAGCACCCGGTGCGGGCGGTCGGCCAGCGCCGCGTGCGCCTCGTTCGCCGAGGTGCCCGCCAGGTAGGGCTCCACCAGGACCACGTCCGCCTTGTCGCCCAGCGCGGCGCGCAGACCGGCGGCGTCGAAGGGGCGCACCGTCGCCGCGTACAGCACGGTGACGTCCAGGCCCTCGGTGGCCGCGAGCACCGCGTCCAGCATCGGGCCGACGGCCAGCACCACGCCGCGGCCGCCGGTGCGGACGGTGGTGAAGCGGCCGGGCTCGACGGCGACCGGCGCGGCGTTCTGGTGCGCCGAGAGCCGTACGTACACGTTGCGGTCACCGTCCGCGTAGGCGTCGCGCAGCAGCCGCTCGGCCTCGTCCGGGTGGCCGGGGACGTGCACCGTCCAGTCCGGCAGGGTGTCCAACAGGGCGACGTCGCCCGGGGACATGTGGGTGCGGCCGCCGGCCGGCCAGTCGTAGGAGCCGGCCGCGCTCACCAGCACCGCGCCGACGCCCTGGTGGACCAGGTCCAACTTGACCTGCTCCCAGGGGCGTTCGATCAGGAAGCTGGCGAAGGTGTGGGCGATCGGGCGCATCCCGGTCAGCGCCAGGCCGCCGGCCGCGCCGATCAGCAGCTGCTCCCGGATGCCGACGTTGACCACCCGGTCGGGGTGGCGCCGCTGGGCCGGCTCGAAGGCGGCGGCGGTGATGTCGGCGAGCACCACGGCCAGTCGGGGGTCCTCGTCCAGCAGTCGGGTGGTGACGTCGACGAAGCGGTCGCGCATGGTGTCCATCGGTGAAGTGCCTTTCGCTGCGCTCTGGTTGGTGTGCTCAGGAGTTGTGCGGCGCGGTCAGGAGTCCTTCGGCTCGACCCGGGCGACCACCGCGTGCGGGCGGCCCGGGTGCTCGGCGGTGTACGCCCGGTACAGCGCCTCGTGGTCGCGGCCGTCGACGGTCGCGGTGGACCACCCCTCGGCGGCGAAGCGCCGGGCGATGCCGCCCTGCCAGCCGTGGGTGGCCGAGGAGTTGTCGATCACCACCACGTGGAGCCGGTCCAGGCCGTACGCACCGGCGAAGGCCACCGCCTCGTGGTTGGAGCCCTCGTCGAACTCGGCGTCGCCGACCAGCACCCACACCGCCGGGTCCGCCAGCCCCTGGGCCCGCAGCCCGAGCGCGGTGCCCACGCCCAGCGGCAGGCCGTGGCCGAGCGAGCCGGAGGAGATCTCCACCCCGCGCAGCAGGGCGCGGTCCGGGTGGTGGCCGAGCGGCGAGTCGTAGCCGCCGAAGCTCGGCAGCACGGCCGGATCGAGGAAGCCCTTGGCCGCGAGCACGGCGTAGTAGGCCATCGGGCCGTGGCCCTTGGACAGCAGGAAGCGGTCACGGTCCTGGGCGTCGGCGGTGTCCGGGGAGACCCGCAGCACCCGGTCGTACAGCACCCACAGGGCGTCCAGGGTGGAGGTGGCGGCGGGGCCGTGCTTCTCGTCGCCGGTCATCAGGGCCATCAGGTTCGGCAGGTCCGCGAAGCGGGCCCGGCCCACGGTTTCCGTACTGGTCGTCGTCGTCATGCGTCGATCGTGCAACTTAAAGCGAACTTGAGGTCAAGCGGCTACAGTGAGTGCCCATGACCGCGATACCCGGCAGCGTCCGCACCGCCGCCCCGCGCCCCGGCGACCTGCTCACCATCGGCCAGCTGGCCGCCCGCAGCGGGCTGGCCCACTCCGCGCTGCGCTACTACGAGAGCCTCGGCCTGATCCACGCCACCCGCACCGCCGGCGGCCAGCGCCGCTACCCGCGCGGCACGCTGCGCCGGGTCGCCTTCGTCCGGGCCGCCCAGCGGGTCGGCCTCTCCCTGGACGAGGCCAGGGTCGCCCTCGACCGACTGCCCGAACGCCCCGCCCCCAGCGGCACCGAATGGGACGTCGTCGCCCAGTCCTGGCAGAGCCGGATCGACGAACAGATCGCCGAGCTCGAACGGCTCAAGGCCAAGCTCACCGGCTGCATCGGCTGCGGCTGCCTCTCGCTCACCCGCTGCGCCCTCTACAACGCGGACGACCGCGCCGCCGAGGCCGGCCCCGGCGCCCGCTACCTGGTCACCCGCGACCCGGACAGCGGACCGGAGCCCACCCCGCCGGACCTCCCGGGCGGCTGCGGCCCCCGGGGGCGCGCGGGGGGCTCGTAGCACTGAAAAGCCTTTGCCGCCGGGCCGTTGGTGTGCCTACGGTGCAGGCATGCTGCCCTTGGTGGAGACGGACGAGCAGGGGGACGCGGTCGTCCCCGAGGAAGCGGTGCTGCGCCCGGGCGCCGAGGCGCTGTGCGCGCGGCTGGGCGTCGGCGGGCGGGCGCTGGAGCGCTTCGCGGAGGGCTCCGTGCCGGTCTACGCGGTGGGCTCCGAGCACGTGCTCAAGCTGTTCCCGGCGCCCTCCGCCCGGGACGCACTGACCGAGGAGCGCGTCCTGGCCTTCCTGGCGGGCCGGCTCCCCGTCCCCACCCCCGCGCTCCGGGCGGCCGGCGAGTACGTCAACGGCTGGCGCTACGTCCTGATGTCCCGCCTGCACGGCGAGGGCCTGGCCCCGGCCTGGCCGCGCGTCCCGCAGCGCGAGCGCGAGCGGATCGCCCACGACTGCGGCGAGGCGCTCGCCGCCCTGCACGCCCTGGACACCTCGCGCACTGCGGCCGCCCCGGGCGCGGAGCCGCTCGCCGACGCCCTCCCGCCCGGCGACTGGCCGGCCTTCCTGGCCCGCCAGCGCGCGGGCGCCGTCGCCCGGCAGCGCGAACGCGGCCTGCCCGAGGCCTGGTTGGAGCAGATCCCGGAATTCCTGGCTGCCGCCCCGCTCCCGGCCGGCCCACAACGCGCCCTGCTGCACACCGAGTTCATGCGCGAGCACCTGATCACCGACCCGGCCGACGGCTGGCGGCTCACCGGCCTGATCGACTTCGAGCCCGCCATGATCGGCGACCCGGCCTACGACCTGGTCGCCGTCGGCCTGTTCACCACCCGCGCCGACCCCCACCTGCTCGGGCGGCTGCTCGCCGCCTACGGCCGCCCCTTCGAACCGCGCCTGCTGATGGCGTACACGCTGCTCCACGTGTACAGCAACCTGCCCTGGTACCTACGGGAGTTGAAGCCCTCGGCGCGCACCCTGGACGACCTCGCGCTGGAGTGGTTCGGGACTGCCTAACTAAGGCCGGGGGTCCGTGCGCAGCAGGCTGTAGCGCAGCACGTCGCGCCATTCACCGTCCCGGAAGGCCCGGATCGACCGGGCGAGCCGGAAGCCGACGTCGTCGATCCGCAGGGTCGGGTGGCTGCGGCGGCGGACGGAGGCGCGGCAGCTCCAGTGCTCGTCGAACCAGCCGCCGCCGCGCAGGACGCGGTAACTGCCGTACACCTCGGGGTCGTAGAGGTCCCAGCACCACTCCCACACGTTGCCGAGCAGGTCGTACAGCCCGAGGGCGTTGGGCCGCAGCTCGCCGACCGGGTGCGGGCGTTCGCCGGAGTTGCCGCGGTGCCAGGCGATCTCGTCCAGCGGGCCGTAGCGCGGCCCGTCGGTGCCGGCGCGGCAGGCGTGCTCCCATTCGGCCTCGGTGGGCAGCCGGTGGCCGTCGGCGGCGCGGTCCCAGGCGACGTCCTCGCCGTCCACCCGGTAGGCGGGCGCGAGGCCCTCGCGCCGGGACAGCTCGTTGCAGTACCGGACGGCGTCGAGCCAGGAGACGCTGTGCGCGGGGCGGCGGTCGCCGGTGAGGCCCTCGTACTGCTCGCGGGTGACCGGACAGGGCGCCAGCTCGAAGGGGGCCACCTCGACGCTCCAACTCCGCTGGGTGCGGCGGTCGGAGAGCGTGACGCGGCCGGGCGGAACGGCGATCGGCGCGGCGCTGGGTCCGGTACGGGGTTCCATGATCGGCGATCCTACGGCCCGTCTCCCGGCCGCCCTACCGACCGACTCGACCCCTCCGCCCGTCCGCGGCCGCCCTACCGTCCGGCTCGGCCCTCCGTCCCGACGCCACCCAGCAGGTCGACGGCGCCGCGCTCGGCCAGCTCCTCCGCATGGGCGGGCAGCGGGGTGCCCGCGTGCAGGTGGACCCGGACGACGGCGAGCGGCAGGCCGACGACGGCGAGGGTGACCCGGTCGAGGTCCAGCGGCGTCACGGGGCCGAGCCGCTCGGCGAGCCCCTCCACCGCCTGCCGCACCCGCCGCCCGGCCTGCCGTTCGCGCCGCAGTTGCTGGCCCCCGCTGCGACTCGACGGCCCGCTCGCGGTCGGCGCCGCCGGCGGACACGGGCCGGTCCGCTACCGGGTCGTCGGATACCAGCCGGGCCGGTGGGTGCGGTTCCGGTTCAGCGGGCCGCGCGGGTTCGACGGGTTCCACGAGTTCACCGTCCAGCCCGCGAACGACGGTTCGCTGCTGCGCCACACCATCGCGATGCGACTGCACGGCCCGGGACGGCTGAGCTGGCCGCTGGCCTTCCGCTGGCTGCACGACGCCCTGCTGGAGGACTCCCTCGACCGGGCCGTCCGCGCCTGCGCCGCCGCCGTGGACTCCCCGGCGCGCTGGAGCGCCCCCGTACGACTGCTGCGCCGACTGGCCCACCGCTGACCACGCCACGCCCCCTGGCGCCCGCACCTGACGCACCGCCAGGATGGTGCCCGACCGACGGGAACAGCGGACGAGAGGCGGCGACGGCGATGGCGGGTCTGACGGTCAGCACGGTGGTGGAGGCCCCGGCCGAGCGGGTCTGGGAACTGGTCGGGGACTTCCACGCCCTCGGCGAGTGGCACCCCCACCTGCCGGCGAGCCGGCTCGGCAACGAGCTGACGGGCAACGCGATCGGCGCGGTCCGGGTGTTCGAGTTCGACGGCGTGGTGCTGCGGGAGACCCTGGTCGCCTACGACGACGAGGCCCGCGCCTACACCTACAGCTTCCCCGACGGCACCTTCCACTTCGACGCCTACCGCGCCACCCTGCGGGTCACCCCGGTGACCGAGCTGGGCGCCAGCTTCGTGGAGTGGAGCGTGACGTACGACATCGAGGCGGAGCACCGCAAGGAGTCCACCGAGCGCGTGCACGGCGTCTTCACCACCGGCCTGGCCGCCCTGCGGGAGCGCTTCGCGGGCTGAGATCGGAGGCGGGGGCGGCGGCGGGCGCGGCACGAGAAGTCGGCCTGGTCGACTTCTCGTGCGCAGGCCGCAGGCCGCAGGCCGGACAGTCCCAAGCCCTACGCCGGCGGCGCGCCCTCGCCCGTCGCGGTCAGGCGGTGCCGGGCCGCGGCGAGGAGCTCGGCGGACAGGCCCGGATCGTCGCTCGCCCGGGCGAGCATCAGTGCGCCGACCATCGTCGACAGGTCGGCGAGTGCCGCCTCGCGCCCGGCCGGGTCGGGCAGCTGCTGGAAGCCGTCGACCAGGTCGCGCAGTCCGGCCGTGAAGGCGGTGCGCAGCGGGGCGCCGGGTTCGGCTCGGGCCGCGTCGGCGGCCAGCGCGGCGGCGGCGCAGCCCTGGCCGGGGTGGTCGCGGTGGAGGGTGGAGAGGTAGCGGGCGAGGAACTCGGCGCGGGGGGTGCGCGGCTCGCCCTCGCCCGCAGGGCCGTCCGCCTGGTGGTCCGTACGCCCGTCCGCCAGCTCGTCCACGAGGGCGTCCATGGCTTCGCGGCGTTCGGCGAAGGCGGCGGTGAGGGCCTGGGCGACGAGGTCGTCCTTGGACGAGAAGTGCCGGTAGAAGCCGCCGTGGGTGAGCCCGGCCGCGGCCATCGCCCGGGGGACGCTGACCTGCTCGGAGCCCTTCTCCCGGATCAGCCTGGCGGTGTGGTCGATGACCTCCTGACGGTGGCGTTCGGCCTCGGCGCGTGAGACGCGGGGCATGTCCGCGCTCCCTTCGTCGTCCTGTGGTGGTGTCCCAGCGGTCCCCCGATGGTGCTCCCAACTCTCCCACCCGGGCCTCCCTTGCCCATTTTAGATGATGCCCATAATCTAAAACCGCGACGCCCCGACACCGGGGCACCGCCCTTCCGGAGAGCGAGGAACACGCACATGACCGTGATCGAAGGCTCCACCGCCCTGGTCACCGGAGGCCTCCGCGGCCTCGGCCGGGCGTTCGTCGGGGAACTGCTGGCACGCGGCGCGACGAAGGTCTACGCCACCGCCCGCACCCCCTCCCCCAGCGAGGACGCCCGGGTCGAGGCCCTCCCCCTGGACGTCACCTCCGACGCCTCGGTCGCCGCCCTGGCCGAGCGGGTGCAGGACGTCGACATCGTCTTCAACAACGCCGGCGTCCTGCACCCGGGCGCTCTGCTGACCACCGACCTGCGGCACGTCCAGGACACCTTCGACACCAACGTCCTGGGCCCGCTGCGCATCGCCCGCGCCTTCGCGCCCGTCCTGGCCGCCCGCGGCGGCGGGGCACTCGTCGACATCCACTCCGCGCTCTCCTGGGGCGCGGGCGCGGGCGCGTACGGCGCCTCCAAGGCGGCCTTCTGGTCGCTCACCAACTCGCTGCGCCTGGAGCTCGCCGCCCAGCACACCCAGGTCGTCGGCGTGCACCTGGGCTTCGCCGACACCGAGATGGTGGCCGCCCTGCCCGTCGACAAGCTCCCGGCCGACGAGGTGGCCCGCATCGTGCTGGACGGCATCGAGCGCGGCGACCGCGAGGTCCTCGTCGACGACGTCTCCCGGTCGTTCAAGGCCGCGCTCGCCGGGCCGGTGGAGGGCCTGACCGTCCCCTTCCGCCGCTGATTCCGGACCCCATCGCCCTCACGGAGGAGCACACCCATGCCCCTGTGGCACGTCTACCACCCTCGCGGCACCTACAGCCCCGAGCAGAAGCAGCGGATGGCCGCCGACATCACCGGCATCTACACCCGCTTCGGGCTGCCGAAGTTCTACGTGATGACGCTGTTCCACGAGATCGGCGCCGACGACTTCCACGTCGGCGACCGGCCCACCCAGGACGCGGTACGGATCGTGGTCGAGCACATCGCCCGCCACACCGAGGACCCCGACCTGCGCAAGCGCACCCGGGAGGCGCTCGCCGCCGTCCTCGCGCCCCACACCACCGACCGCGGCCTGTACTGCGAGTTCCACGTCGACGAGACTCCCCGCGACCTGTGGATGATGGACGGGATCTCCCCGCCCCCGTCCAACAGCGAGGCCGAACAGCTGTGGGTGCGGGAGAACCGCCCGATCCCGTACTGACCGCCCCTACGGAGTGCCGGGCGGCCGGGCGTGGCCGGCCTCGTGCAGGTTCGCCAGGGCCAGGTAGTCGTTGTTCAGCATCACCTGAGCCAGCCGGGCCGCCGCCGAGACGACATCGGGCCAGCCGGAGGCGTCCAGGAAGGCCTCGTCGGGAGCCCGGGCGCCGACCGCGTCCTGTACGGCGCTGCAGGCGGCGCCGAGCCGGGCCATCAGCTCGACCTCCTGCTCGGTGCGCAGGCTCAGACCGAGATGGCCCGCGGGCTCGCGCGCGTCGCAGAAGTCGTCGAAGAGCACGTGCACGACGTGGTCGAGATCCTCCAACTGCCCGCGGTCGAGCCACACTTCCCGCTGCCAGGTCGGGCTGGCCAGGGACACGACGGCGGGCACGACGTGGAGCCGGTAGTAGGGGAAAGCGATTCCGTGATCGATCACGGGCCGACGGTACCCACACAGCACCCGACCGGGCAGTGATTAAAGAGTGCAGCTCCGCAGGCTCACCCGAGGAGGACGGCTCGGACAACCGCTAGAGGGCCAGCACGAACCAGCCGGCCACCGAGACCACTGCGGCGACCCGGCCGAGGGCAACCGCCGCCCGCCCGTGCTCCGGCCCCCGTGCCCGCTGGAAGGCGGCGATCAGCGCGCTGATCGCCGCTACCGGCATGAACAGGAACGCCAGGAACCAGGGCCATCCGCCCAGGGAGAGCACGGCGAGGAGGCCGAGGATCAGCAGCGGCAGCCACACCCCGGCCACCGTGAACCCGGCTGCGGCGCAGGCGACGCGGAACCGGTCCTGGCGCCGGTAGAAGGACGGGACGGAGCAGACGGCGGCGGTCAGCAGTCCGACGGCGGCGAGGAAGAGCCACAGGCCGACCTCGTACGTCGGCGCGATGAGTATCAGCGGCACCAGGAACACCGCACTCGCCATCCCGGCCGACCACCGCGCACTCGCGGGCACCACGGCCATGCCTCCCCCATTCGTTTGAACGCGTTCAAACCTAGCATGCGGGGAGACGGGGAACGGTCAGGCGGATTCGGCGTCGCCGATCGCGGCGAGCAGCTGCCGTCGGACGGCAGCGGAGGCGCAGGGCAACCGACGGGCCAACTCGATGTCGAGTCGCCGACGTTCGGCCCGGAGGAGCCGGGCGACGGGGGCACGGGAGCAGTGCTGGAACCAGAAGTCGCGGAGCAGGTCAATCACGCGGCCACCTCGCCCCACACGACCTTGCCGATGGGCCGGCGCGGGCAGCAGCCCCAGCGCTTGGTGAGGGAGTCGACGAGGTGGAGGCCTCGCCCGGTCTCGCCGTCGAGACCGGGCGAGGAGAGGGAGGGGAGGCGGTCGCCCCGGGCGTCGTGGACCTCGATACGGAGGCGGGTGGAGTCGACGTCGAGGGCGAAGTAGATGAGGTGGCCGATCGGGGTGCCGTGCAGGACGGCGTTGGTGACGAACTCGGTGGCCACGACGAGCCCGGAGTCGAGGAAGCGGTCGCCGCTCGGGGTGGAGGAGAGGAGAACGGCGAGCCGCTGGCGCGCGATCGCGGGGGAGCGACGGCTGCGCGGGAGCCAGATGGTGGAGGAGGTTCGAGACATGGCGAAGTCATCTTCCAGGAAGAGGGGTTGAAGCCATGCGACGACCGGGCGGAGGCAAAGGAATGCCCGGCGGCAGACCGTCGTGATCACCCAGACGACCCGAAGGACTACTCCCTGTAGCATGCCCTGGCGAAGCAATTGCATGCAACTGCTCGCACCATGCAATTGCTCGATCATGAACCGAGATTGGACTCCGGGAGTGATGGCAAACTATGCAAGGAAGCGATCGGCCAGGGAGTGTGACGCATGAGCAGTCCGACCGTGCTGCGGCGTAGGCTCGGCGGCGAGCTCGGCAAGTTGCGCGCGTCGCGCGAGATGAACGCCAAGGACGTGGCCTCCGCGTTGGGTTGGTCCGCGTCGAAACTGAGCCGCATCGAGAGCGGGCTCGTGCCGCTACAAGAGCGCGACGCCGCGAAGCTCTTGGCCCACTACGGCGTCACGTCGGCCGATGAGGTGAAGCACTTCCTCAGCCTGACGCGCCAGAGCCGCCAGCAAGGTTGGTGGCACGCGTACGGCGAGGCATTGCCGGATTGGTTCCGCGCCTACGTGGGCTTCGAGTCCGACGCCGCGAAGATCGAGACCTATCAGTGCGAGCTGGTTCCGGGGCTTCTACAGACCGAGGAATATGCGCGGCACGTGATCCGTGCGATGAACCCCACTGAATCCGCCGAAGAAGTGGATCGACGGGTCGCCCTGCGGATGGATCGTCAGCAGATCCTCGATCGCCGCGAGCCACCTCAGCTGTGGGCAATCATCGGCGAGGCCGTCATACGGCGACCGGTCGGCGGCAGCCGGACCATGGCTGATCAGTTGAATCACCTTGCCACGATGGCGGATGAGCACCCACACATCACCATTCAGGTTCTGCCGTTCTCCGCCGGTGCACACGCGGCCATGGGCGCTTCTTTCTCCATCCTCTCGTTCAACGACATCCCCGGCAGCGTGGCGTACTCCGAGGCAACCACCAGCAGCATCTACTCGGAACGGCCTCACGAGATCGCCCGCCACGAGGATGCCTTCCACCGCCTTATGGCGTCGTCGGTCCAGCCCGAGAGGTCCATCGCATGGTTGAGGGAAGTCGCAGAGGAGTACTCCCCGTGAATCACGAATTCCAGAAGGCCAGTTGGCGCAAGAGCACCTACAGCAACGGTCAGGGTGACTGCATCGAGATCGCCGACGGACTCGACGACATAGTCCCGGTCCGTGACAGCAAGGACCCCCACGGCCCCGCACTCAGCTTCACCCCAGAGGCCTGGCAGGCGTTCGTGGCTGGTCTCCGAGCAGGCGACTTCCCGGCCACCAACTGACCCAGTAGCGTGGGCTGCCCGGGCTGCGCGGGCAGCCCACACCAAGCCTCGGGAGGTCCTGCCCGTGTCAGTCGGCCTTGAATGGCGAAAGAGCAGCTACAGCAACCCCTCCGGCGGGGACTGCGTCGAAGTCGCCTCGACACTCCCCATCGCCTGGCGCAAGTCGAGTGCCAGCAACCCGAACGACAACTGCGTCGAGTTCGGCCAACTGGTCAGCTCTGTCGCCGTCCGCGACAGCAAGGACCCGCACGGCCCCGCGCTCACCTTCTCCCCCGACGGCTGGCGGTCCTTCATCGCCGGCATCCGCTCGGACGACTTCCCCACCACCCCCTGAAACACCACGGGCGGCCCCGCGCACGCTGCGCGGGGCCGCCCATGGCAGGGGCTTGCGGCTCAGCTGGGCTGGCCGGTGGGCATCACCGTGACCTGCTGGAGGTTGACCCGGGGCGGCAGGGTGGCGATGAAGCCGACGGTCTCCGCGACGTCCTCCGGGGTGAGCCACTCCATGGCGGCCTTCGCGCCCTCCAGCCAGTCCAGCGCGCCCTGGTCGGTGACGTGGCTCTGCAGCTCCGTCCCGACGATGCCGGGCTCGACCGCCGACACCCGGACCTTCTTCGCCCCCAGCTCGGCCCGCAGCGTCCGGGACAGGTGGCTGACGTACGCCTTCGTGCCGGAGTACACCGCGAAGGTCGGGAAGATGTTCTGCGCCGCGATGGACGACGTATTGATCAGGTCGGCCACGCCGCGCTCGGCGGCCGCCTTCACCAGCTGCGGGGTGAACACGCCGATCGCGTTCATCAGGCCGGTGATGTTGAGGTCGATCTGCTGCTTCCACTGCGCGGTCGCCAGCTCCTCGATCGGGGCGGGCAGCATGACCCCGGCGTTGTTCAGCAGCAGGTCGGCACCGCCGAACTCGGCCGCCACCCGCGCCGCGGCGGCCTGCATCGCCTCGACGTCCGTCACGTCGGCGGCGATCGCCACCGCGCTGCCGCCGTTCTTCTCGATCCGCTCGACCAGTTCGGCCAGCCGCTCCGCCCGCCGCGCCAGGACGACGACCCGGGCGCCCAGCGCCGCCAGCTTCTCGGCCGAGGCCGCACCGATGCCGCTCGAAGCCCCGGTGACGACGGCGACGCGGCCGGCGAGCGGAAGGGAGGTGGTGTTCGTGGACATGGCTCTTACGCTCCAGGGATGTGGGATTCGGCCGCCGTTCCCGGTCGGCCACAGATCCAGTACAGCCCCCGCGCCGGCCCCTCGGGACGCCATAGCTGGCCCTGTCCAGGCAGGTACTGCCAGGGCCACCCAGGACCGCCCGCCACCGCGCCACCGCACCGACAATGGAGTCATGGACCGCACCAAGGAGATCGCCGGCTTCCTCCGCTCCCGCCGCGCCCGGGTCACCCCCGAGGCCGCCGGGCTGCCCGCCGACGGGCGGGTCCGCCGGGTGCCCGGGCTGCGCCGGGACGAGGTGGCCCGGCTGGCCGGGGTGAGCACCGAGTACTACACCCGCCTGGAGCAGGGGCGGGCCCTCAACCCGTCCCCCGAGGTCGTCGACGCGATCACCCGCGCCCTGCGCCTGGACGACACCGAGCGGGAGCACCTCACCGACCTGCTCCACTCCGACCCCCGGCCCACCACCCGCCGCGCCCCGGCCACGGCCCAACGGGTACGCCCGGGGCTGTACTTGATGCTGGAGACGCTCGACCGCGTCCCGGCCTTCATCCTCGGCCGACGCACCGACGTCCTGGCCTCCAACCGGCTCGCCCGGGAGGTCCTCACCGACTTCGACGCCCTGCCCGCCAACCGCCGCAACCTGGCCCGCTACTACCTGCTGGACCCCAAGGCCCGGGAGACGGTGGGTGATTGGGAGCGGCTCGCCGCCGAGACGGTGGCCATGCTCCGGTTCGAGGCGGGTCGCTATCCCCAGGACCGCCGGCTGGCCGATCTGGTCGGCGAACTCACGCTCCAGGTACCGGAGTTCACCGGCTGGTGGAACGACCACCGGGTACTGCGCCGCACCCACGGCGCCAAGCACTACCACCACCCCCTGGTCGGGGAGCTGCACTTCTCCTACGAGTCCTTCCAGGTGCCGGGCGACGCGGAGCAGACGCTGTGCGTCTACAACGTCGAGCCGAACTCCCCCACCGCGCAGTCCCTCCGGGTCCTGGCCAGTTGGACGGCGTCCACGGTTCCGTCCACCTAGGCGTGGGCCGTCTCGGGGCACCCAACTACCCTTCCCTCCATGCCCCGTACCGAGATCGAGATCACCGAGGAGCTGGTCCGGCAGCTCCTGCGCGACCAGCACCCCGACCTGGCCGAGCTCCCGCTGCGGCTCGGTGCGCTCGGCTGGACCAACCAGATGTGGCGGCTCGGCGAGGACCTCGCCGTCCGGGTGCCCTGGGAGACGGAGTCGGCAGGGGCCCTGCTGCGCAAGGAACACGCCTGGCTGCCCGCCCTCCCGCAGCCCCTCCCGCTGCCGATCCCGGCACCCCGGCGCCTCGGCGAGCCCTCCGAGCGCTTCCCCCACCCCTGGCTGGTCACCACCTGGGTCCCGGGCACGCCCGCCGACCGCGCCCCCGTCACCCGCGCCGCCGCCGCGGCCGGAACCCTGGCCGCCTTCCTGACCGCCCTGCACCGGCCCGCCCCCGCCTCCGCCCCCACCGGCGCCCGGGGCGAGCCACTGGCCGCCCAGGCCGAGCACGTCACCGCGGGGCTGGCCTCGGCCGCCGCCATGGGGCTGATCCCCGACCCGGACGCAGTCCGCGCCGTCTGGGAGGACGCCGTCACCGCACCCGACTGGACCGGCCCGGCCCTGTGGATCCACGGCGACCTCCACCCGGCCAACGTCCTCACCGCCGACGGCACCCTCTGCGGCGTCGTCGACTTCGGCGAACTCTGCGCGGGCGACCCGGCGAGCGACCTCGCCGCCGCCTGGTCCCTCCTCCCGGACGGCGGGGCCGAGCTCTTCCACCGGGCCTACCGCCCGGCCCCGGACCGGGCCACCCTGCGCCGCGCCCGCGGCTGGGCCGTCATGCGCGCCCTCGGCGGCGTCCACATCGGCGAGGCCGGCCGCCACGGCCGCCCGGGCGGCAAGGCCACCTGGGGCCCGCCCGCCCACGCCGCCCTCGCCCGCCTCGCCGCCTACGCCCGCACCCGGCTGTAGCGGACGACTGCATCCGCTGGGAGCACGCGCTCACCGCACCGTCGGGGAGCGCGGCACCCCGCACACCGAGCACACCGTCCGAGCGCGGCACCCCGCCCGCACACCGAGTGCACCGTCCGAGCGCGACCCCGCTCCCAGCCGCCTCCCGGGCCGTCCCGCGCGACCTCCGGGGTGCCCGTCCTGCCCCACCCGCCGACTGACGGGTCGGCGGCTGAGGCAGGAGCGGCACCGCCGGCCGGGGTGGCGGCAGCGGCCGCCGCAGGATCCGTGGTCTCGCGGAGGATGCTGCGCGCCGGATCTCCCCGTTCCGTTCGGCCGGACGCGTACAGAAGGCCGAATGACGTGCACGCCGAGACGTCACTCGGCATACCCCCGTCGCCATTCGCGATGGCCTGTTGCACGCGCCCACTCTGGGTGCGATCACCGGACAGCACAAGTGAATGTTTCTTGACTGCACCTCGTAGCATCACTGAGATGTTGAACCTCGAACGCTTGCGGGTGCTGCACGCGGTGGCGACGACCGGATCCGTCGTGGGCGCGGCCCGGCTCCTGCACGTCACCACGTCGGCGGTCTCGCAGCAGATGGCGCGACTGGAGCAGGAGACCGGCGCCCACCTGGCGGAACGTCAGGGCCGGGGCATTCGCCTGACCGAGGCCGGCACCCTGCTCGCCGGGGAGGCCGCGGAACTGCTCGCGCACGTGGAACGCGTCATGGCGACGATGGCGCAGCACCACGGACTGGTGACCGGCAACCTCACGATCGCGGCCTTCCCCACCGCCGCCCGCGCGCTGCTCCCGTCGGCCCTGCGGGCCCTGCGGGCCCGGTACCCGGACCTGACGGTGTCGGCGCGGGAGCAGGAACCGTACGAAGCCGTCCCGGCGGTGCGGCGCGGGCTGCTCGACCTGGCCGTCGTCGAGGACTGGACCGGTGATCCGCTCGCCCTGCCCCAGGGGCTGGACCACCGCGCCCTCCTCGACGACACCTACGACATCGCCCTGCCCCCGGACCATCGGCTCGCCGGCCGCCCGACGCTGAGCTTGGCCGACCTCGGTGATGAGCACTGGATCACCTCGAGCGACGGGCAGCTGTGCCACGCATGGCTGGTGCGCAACATCAAGCGTGCCCGCATCGCCCACACCGCCTCGGAACACCCCACGCAGTTGGCGCTGGTCGCGGCAGGACTGGGAATCGCCATCATCCCGCGCCTGGGACGTGAACCGGCCGCCGCTCCGGTACGGTTCGTGCCCCTGGTGGACGCCCCGCGGCGCCGGGTCTTCGCCGTCTGGCGTTCCACCTCGACCGCGCGTCCCTCGATCGGCGTTGTGGTCGATGCGCTGATCGAAGCCTGTCCGGCCGGCTGAGAGCCGTCCCGTCCGGATGTCGGCCCGGCGCCCGGCAGCGGACGGGTGCTGCCGCGACGGTGGCGACGGCGGCCACGCCCCGCACCCCCAGGTGGCGGTCAGCGAACCACCAGCGAACGGTCAGCCTCTCAGCCCCTTCTCATCCACCGCCCCTAGCCTCCGCGCATGAACGTCTCGCTGCTCGACGGCTGGTTCCCCTGGACCGTCCAGGCCGCCGCCCTCGCCCTGTTCCTGACCGCGGTGGGCCTGCGGGACCGGGCGTGGCAGCGCAAGTGGGGGCCGATCGCGCTGGGTACGGCGCTGGTGGTCACCGCGCTGCTCGCCCTCGCCGTCCTCACCCTGTCCGGGATCACCGACCCGATCCCGTTCGGGGTGTGGCTGTGGAGCGGGGTGGCGATCGCGGCGCTCGCCGTCCTGGGCTTCGGCTGGCGCGGCGCGCGGTGGTGGCGGCGGGCGCTGGTGGCGCCGACCGTCCTGCTGGCGCTGTTCTGCGCCGCGAACAGCGTGAACATCGCCACCGGCTACTACCCGACGGTCGACGACGCGATCGGCGAGCTCAGCGGGCAGCCGCTGCCGGACCAGATCACCCTGGCCGAGGTCTCCTCGATCCACGGGAAGACGACGACCGGCCGCATCGTCCAGGTCGACATCCCGGACACCGCGAGCGGCTTCACCCACCGCCAGGAGCTGGTCTACCTGCCGCCCGCCTGGTTCCGCAGCAAGACCCGGCCGAAGCTGCCGGTGCTGGAGATGATCGGCGGCGAGTTCGCGGCGCCCGACAACTGGATCCGTTCGGGCAACGCGGTGCGGACCGCCGACGAGTTCGCCGCGAAGCACAACGGCTTCGCCCCGATCCTGGTCTTCGTCGACGCCACCGGCGGCTTCCGGGTGGACACCGAGTGCGTGGACGGCCCGCACGGCAACTCCGAGAGCCACCTGCTCAAGGACGTCCCCCCGTACGTCCAGAAGACCTTCAACGCCGCCACCGACCCCCACAAGTGGGGGGTGGCCGGCTGGTCGATGGGCGGCACCTGCGCCGTCGACCTGGTCGTCGAGCACCCGAACGTCTTCACCCACTTCGGCGACTTCTCCGGCGACAAGGGCCCGTACATCGGCGACAAGGACCACACCATCCAGGAGCTGTACGGCGGCGACGCGGCGGCCTGGGCCGCCCACGACCCGCTGACGGTGCTCGCCCACCACCCCAAGTACCAGGGCGTCTCCGGCTACTTCGGGCAGGGCGACGAGGAGCACAGCCAGATCGAGTCCGCCAAGGCCCTGGAGGCGGCCGCCAGGAAGGACGGCATCCGCACCACCGCCGCCGTCGGCTCCGGCAAGCACAGCTGGCAGACCGGCTCCGCCACCTTCGCCCAGGCCCTCCCCTGGCTCGCCGCCCAACTCGGCGTCCCGGGCACCCGCCCACAGCCGTAACGGGCCGGCCGGACACCCCGCCGCCGCACCGGGCCCGACACCCCGCAGCCATAACGGGCCGGCCGGACACCCCGCCGCCGCACCGGGCCCGACACCCCGCAGCCATAACGGGCCGGCCGGACACCCCGCCGCCGCACCGGGCCGGACACCCCGCGCGACCTGCCCCGACCCGGACCGTGGGTGGGATCACATCCGCCCGGCGGCCGGGAGGAAGCCTTGGCATCGGCAGCCCGTTCGGGGCGGGCCGACACCGCCTCGAACGGCCCCGGCCCACCCGCCGGCTCCCGGCCCCGGGGCCCTGAATCCGTGGCCCGCCAAGGGATCCGGCCCCCACGGACCGGCCGAACGGCGCTCCCCCGCCGGACAGAGGTTCCGCCGCGGCTGCACACATGTTCACCACCAGTCCGCTGCAACCGCCCCATTCGCCCGCGCGCCGGGCGGAATCCCGCTTTGCGACCGGCGCCGCCGTGTCATAGGTTTCGTCCGCCGTCGACGCAGCACCCGCTCTGACCGTTCCTCAGACCTGCGGTGAGCTGCGGAGCCAGGGGGCCTGACGGCAGCAGCAACGGGGGAGGAACAGCCATGCCGAGTGCCCGCGCTCACGGGTCGGCCGGGCGGCGGAGTCGGGCGGCCGACGCGCCGCCGGCCCCGGCCCCGCTCCACGACACCGGACACCCGAGGGATCGTCACGTGCGCAGCAGCACCCGCCTGGTCACCGTCACCGCCGCCGCCCTGCTCTGCGCGGGCGCCCTGAGCGCCTGCGGACCGGACAACGGCGGCCAGGACGGCGGCCGCAGCGCCGCCCCGGCGGCGCCGACCAGCGCGGCGCCCGCCACCGGCACGACCCAGCCCGGCGGCACCGCCAAGCCCACCGCCGGCGCCGACCAGGGCAAGGGCGTCCCGGCCAAGGCCTGGGCGGACACCAAGAGCATCCCGATGGACGAGACCTACCACTTCGCCCCGCTGGCGGCCAACGCCAAGCCGGTCACCGGGCCGATCGGCTTCAAGGGCATGGAGCTGTGCCACGCCGCGCCGCCCAAGGGCGACGAGTACATGTACACCGACGGCGCGGCGCGGGCCAAGGCCGCCGTCGGCTTCGGCGGGGACCGCTGGACGGCCCAGCAGACCGTGGACTTCTGGGGCGACCCGACCCACAGCAGCGGCAACGCCCAGACCGCCAACGCGATCAGGCGCGGTCTGGTCGAGGCCGTGACGAACTGCGCCCGGACGGCGCCGGGCGCCACGGTCAAGGTGACCAGCGCGGCCGACGCGCCCTACTTCGCCGCCACCGTCACGGCCCCGCAGCCCGACGGCTCCACCGCCACCCTGCACGAGTACGTCGTGCTGGGCGGCGGGGCGGTCACCGAGCTGTCCGTCTGGGCGACCGCCAAGGGCGGCGCCCAGCCCAAGGACGCCTGGAAGGCGCCCGAGGACAAGTACGTCGCCACCGGCATGACGGCCCCGCTCTGCGAGGCCTTCTCCGGGTGCAACTGACGTACCGACAGACCGCCGCCAGGCCCGTCCGGCACAGGGGACCGGACGGACCTGGCGGCTTCCTTCAACCCCCCGGGGTCACAGCCCCAGGCGGCTGAGCGCGGTGGTCCAGTCACTGGCGATCGCGCTGCGGGCGGCGTCCAGGGTCACCTTGTGGCCGCACACCGCGTTCTTCAATCTGGTCTCGACCGAGTCCTTGCTCTGCGCGGGCTCGGTGCCGTAGCGCGGCTCGGGCCACAGGTTGCGCGGGTCGCGCGGGTCGCCGCCGAGCTCCAGCGGGACGAAGTGGTCCTCCTCGTAGTCCGAGAGGTTGGTGTCCGAGTAGCCGTACTGGGCGATCTGCTGGGTCTTCAACGCGTTGGTGTAGCTGGTCGGCGGGCGCACGGTGGCGGTCCAGCCGGAGACGCAGATCGTCTGGCCGATGGTGGCCTGGGTGACCGCCGGGTTGTACGCGCCGGGGGTGCAGGACGGGTCGGGCAGCGGCAGGTACGCCTGCGAACAACTGGCGGCCGTGGCACCGGACTTGCCCGGCTTGTGGGCGGCCGTGGCGGCCTGCGCGGTGCCGGTGGCGAGCCCGGCGGCGGCGAGGGCGATCACCGCGGCGACGACGGTGGGACGCTGACGGAGCATCATGGGGGAAGCTCTCCCGGTCCGGCCCGGCCGTTCGCCGGGCGACTGTGCCCATGACAGCACCGCCCGCGCGACGACCGTCAGGTGCGGGACGTGAACGAGTGGTGTCCACCCCCTCCACATCCGGGCCCGGCCCCGCCCCGCCCCGGGCAGTCGGACCCGTCCGCCCGCCCCCGGCGGGGGCTCCGGCCCTCAGCCCCCGGGCCCCGGCGGAACGGCGCCCGCCTCCCCCACCAGCACCGCCCCCAGCGCCGTCCGCAGGTGCAGCGCGTTGCGCCCGCTCCGCCGGGTGGCCACCAGCCCCGCGCCGCGCAGCGCGCCGAGGTGCTGGGAGACGGCACTCGGGGTGACGCCGAGCCGCTCGGCGAGCTGCGGGGTGCTCGACGGCTCGCCGAGCACGGCGAGCAGCTCCGCGCGGGTGCGCCCCAGCACGGCGGCCAGCCCGGCGGAGGACGGTCGGGGTTCCTCCCACAACAGGCCGACGCCGGCCGCCGGGTAGCGGATCGAGGCGGCGGCGCGCGGGGAGTGGTCGACGATCACGTCCGGCCAGCCGAAGACCGACGGCAGCAGCGCCAGGCCGTGCCCGCCCGCCTCGACCGTCCACACCGACCCGGTACGGCGACGGCCGTGCACCAGCAACTCGCCCTCCCGCCAGACGACATCACCGTGCAGCTCGGCGAACAGCCCCTCCACCCCGCGGTCCACCAGGGTCACCGCCCGGCGGCCCAGGTCCGCCTCCAGCAGGGCCCGCATCCGCCCCCAGTGCGGGGCGACCAGCGCGCCGTGGAAGCGCTCCAAGGCATCGGCGACCCGGCTCAACAGCTCTTCGGCGCCCGGCAGTTCACGCGCCCGGGCAGCACCCAGCGCGGCGGCGCACTCGGCCGCCGCGTACGCCGGGTCGGTCGCCCGCAGCCCGGTCAGTTCGGCCTCGAAGGAGGGCAGCCGCGACTCCGGCACCGGGAACAGGAAGGACGGCAGGCACCCCGCCAACAGGGCGCGCAGCAGCGGCAGTTCGGGCTCCCGGGCGAGCACCGGCCGGGCCCCGCGCACCCACCCCCGGTGCACGTCGTGCCCGCCGACCCCGAGCGTCAGCCGCAGCCCGAGCACCGTCTCGGCCAGCGGCGAGACCGCGAACCGCACCCGGGCGACCTCCGCCGCCGACAGCCGGATCTCCACCGCCACGCGGCCACCGCCCCTCGATCGTCCTCGCTTGTTCAGTCGTCGAACGTTCGGTCCTCGACCGTTCAGTCCTGGCTGAACGATAGCCGTGCGGGCACCGGCCCTCCAGGCTGTCCGCCATGGAGTTCCTCACCTCGTACGACGGCACCGACCTGGCCTTCCGCACCCTGGGCGACGGCCCGCCGCTGCTCTGCCTCCCCGGCGGCCCCGGCCGCGCGGCCGAGTACCTCGGCGACCTCGGCGGCCTGAGCGCCCACCGCACCCTGATCCTGCCCGACACCCGGGGCACCGGCGCCTCCGGGACGCCCGCCGACCCGACGACCTTCCGGGTCGACCGCCTGGTCGCCGACGTCGAGGCACTGCGCCGCCACCTCGGCCTGGACCGGATCGACCTGCTCGGCCACTCCGCCGGCGGCGCCCTCGCCATGCTCTACGCGGCCGCCCACCCCGACCGCCTGACCAGCCTCACCCTGCTCACCCCCTCCTTCGCCGCCGTCGGCCTGCCCTCCGACACCGGCGCGCGGGAGGTGATCGCCGCCCGGGCGGGCGAGCCCTGGCACGCCGAGGCCGTCGCCGCGTACGACGGCATGCGGTCCGCCACCACCTTCGCCGAGGCCGCCCGGCACCGCTTCGCCTTCGAGCCGCTGATGTACGGCCGCTGGGACGCCGCGGCCCGCGCCCACGCCGCCGCCGACCCGGCCCAGCGCTCCCTGCCGGTCAGCGAGCACTACTACGCCGGCTACACCCCCGACACCGAGGGGCTGCGCCGCCGACTGGCCGCGCTCAGCTGCCCGGTGCTGCTGCTCGCCGGGGAGGTGGACCTGTGGCCCACCGCGGCCTCGGCCACCGCGGCGGCGTCGCTCTTCCCGGACGTCACCCTCACCGTCCAGCCGGGCGCGGGCCACTACCCGTGGCTGGACGACCCGGCGGCGCTCACCGGCACGGTCGCGGACTTCCTCGCCCGCAGCGCCGCACGGACCGCGGCCTGACCTCAGCCCGACCGCGCGCCCGACCTCAGCCTGACCCCGCGCCCGACCTCAGCCCGACCACACGCCTGGCCTCGGCCTGACCTCAGCCCCGCCCCGCGCCTGCCCTCACCCCGCCAGCAGCCGCGCCAGCAGTGCCGCCGGCCCCTCCGGCAGGCTGCCGTGGAGGAGTTCGGTGCGGTGCACCAGCCGGGGCGCGGCGACCAGGGCGTACGCGACCTCGGGCGTCCGGGCGAGGACGGACGCGGGCAGCAGGGTGAGTCCGTGCCCGGCGGCGACCAGCGCGAGCAGCCCGTACAGGTCGGTGCCGCGGTAGCGGGTGGCGGACCGGAAGCCGTCGGTACCGGCGGCGGCGCGCAGCCGGGCCGCCGTGGGCGTGAGGTCGGGGGCGTCCAGCCAGCGGGCGGCGGACAGGTCGGCGAGGGCGAGGCCGGGGCGGCCGGCCAGCGGGTGCCCGAGCGGCAGGGCGACGGCGAGCGGCTGTTCGTCGACCGCGACGGTGGTCAGCGGGCCGACCTCGGGCAGCGGCAGCGGGTCGCTGGGCGCGGCCAGGCCGTCGATCAGCGCGAGGTCGACCTCGCCGGTGGCGACCTGGGCGGGCAGCACGCCCTGGGCGAGCACCTGGACGACGGGTTCCACCTGCGGGAACACCCGGCGCACTTCGCCGAGCGCACGCCCCAGGGCCGCTCCGACCGCCAGTGGGGTGGCACCGAGCACCAGCCGGGCACTCGGGGCGTCGGCCAGGCGCGCGACATCGGCGCGCGCCGCCTCCAGCCGGACCAGCAGCGGGGCGGCGTGCTCCAGCAGCCGCCGGCCGGCCGCGGTCGGGGCGACCGGGCGGCGGCCCAGCAGGGCGGTGCCGAGGTCGGCCTCCAGCGCGGCGATCTGCTGGGACACCGCGGACTGGGTGTAGCCGAGGTCCCGGGCCGCCTCGGAGAAGGAGGCGAGCCGGGCGACGGTGACGAAGGTGCGGAGCTGCTGCGGATCCACTGCGGTCATCAACCGATCTGATCGGGGTGTAAGAAATCATCGTTGGCGCTGATCTGGGTGCGGCGCCAGGATAGCCCCATGACCTACCTGACCCCCCGGATCGCCCTGGTCGGCGACCGCTCCCCCGCCGTCCGCTCGCACGCCCGCATCCCCGGCCTGCTCGCCTCCCTCGCCGAACGCGAGCAACTGGTCCTGGACGCCTACTGGATCCCCACCGAGGACGCCGGGGCCCCGGGCGCGCTCGACGGCTTCGACGCCGTCTGGCTGCTGCCCGGGAGCCCGTACCGCAGCGAGGAGGGCGCCCTGGCCGCGATCCGGACCGCCCGCGAGAACGGCATCCCCTTCCTCGGCACCTGCGCCGGGTTCCAGCACGCGGTGCTGGAGTTCGCCCGCAACGTCTGCGGCATCACCGGAGCCGTCCACGGCGAACAGGACCCGGACCTCGACCAGCAGGTGATCGTCCCGCTCAGCTGCTCCCTGGTCGGCCACGAGGGCGCCGTCGCGATCACCCCCGGCACCCTCGCCGAGCGCGCCCTGGGCGCCACCGGCACCCAGGAGCGCTACCACTGCAACTACGGCCTCAACGCCGACTACCTGGACCGGCTGCGCGCCCACGGGCTGCGTTTCAGCGGCGCGGACGCGTCCGGCGAGGTCCGCATCCTCGAACTGCCGGAGCACCCGTTCTTCCTGGCCTCGCTGTTCCAGCCCGAGCTGTCCGGCGACGGCACCCGGGCGCACCCGATGATCCGCGCCCTGGCTCAGGCGGCCGTCGCCCGCGCGGCACGCACCGAAGCGACGCCCGCCTGAGCCCGCCCGAGCCCGCCCGAGCCCGGTGGCCCCGGCTGATCGGCCCTCACATCGGCAGCGACCGCAGCCGTACCGGCCCCTCCGGCCACCCGGCGCCCTCCGCCAGCGGCCGCCACATGGTGCGCAGCGGCATGACCGCGAGCCGCCCCTCCGGCTGCTCGACCGTCACCTCCTCGGCCACCTCCCGGAAGCCGAGCCCCCGGTAGAAGGCCGCCAGCGGCGGGCGGCAGAACAGCAGTGCGTACCGGAAGCCGAGCGCGCGCCCGTGGTCCACGGCGGCGCCGACCACGGCGTGCGCCAGGCCCTCGCCGCGCCGTTCGGGGGCGACGCAGACGCCGCCGACGCCGATCGCGTCCAGGTCGGTGCCGCCGACGGTGAGCGGGACCGGGAGCAGCCCGGTGTGGGCGACGAGCCGGCCGTCGGCGGCCCGGATGCCGAAGTGCACGTCCTTGGGCCGGAAGGTGAGCCCGGTGTAGGCGACGCCGTACGGGTCCTCGCCGGGGCCGAGGATCTGGTCCTGTTCGGCGCGGGAGTAGCTCTCCAAGCGCTCGACGGTCAGTGGTTCAGCGGAGAATCGATCATCCATCACTCCATGCTCCGTTCCCCGCGGACCGGCCTCCAAGTCCCCTCCGGCCCACCGGATCGGTCACATGATCGGACGGCGGCACCCGCGGGTACCGGGGCGTGGAAACCGGCCCCTCGTGCGCCGCCGGCCAACCCACCGAACCGGCCGACCCACCGGAGGCGGCTCTAGGCCGCGGCCCGCTCCACCAGCTCCGCCCACACCTCGTCGACCCGCGCCGCCAGCGCCTCCAGCGGCCCGCCGTTGTCGATCACCAGGTCGGCGGCCGCCAGCCGGTCCGCCCGCGAGGCCTGGGCGGCCATCCGGGCCCGGGCCTCCTCCTCGGCCATCCCGCGCAGCCGCACCAGCCGGTCCAGCCGCACCTCGTCGTCCGCGTCGATCACCACGACCAGGTCGAACAGCGACGCCAGCCCGTTCTCGACGAGCAGCGGCACGTCGTGCACCACCACCGCGTCCGGCGCGGCCGCCGCCTCCAGTTCGGCGGAGCGGGCCCGCACCAGCGGGTGGACGATCGCGTTCAGCGCCCGCAGCCTCTCCGGGTCGGCGAACACGACCGCCCCGAGGGCCGGCCGGTCCAGCGTGCCGTCCTCCCGCAGCACCTGCGGGCCGAACTCGGCGACCACGGCCGCCAGGCCGTCCGTCCCGGGGGCGACCACCTCGCGGGCGATCAGGTCGGAGTCCACGATCACCGCGCCGTGCGCGGCGAACAGCCGGGACACCTCGCTCTTGCCCGCGCCGATCCCGCCGGTCAGTCCGATCTTCAGCATGGCGTCAGGCTACCGGCGCGGCTACGGACGCGGCAGCCCGGGCCCGAAGCCCCGGCCTCGGGCCCGAGGCCGGGCCCGAGGCGTCAGGCCGTCGGACCGTCAGCCCAGCTCCAGGCTCTCGCCGTCGCCCAGCACGGTCAGTTCCGCACCGGCGCCCGGCCCGTCCGGCCCGAGCAGCCGGGTGGCGATCATGTGCCCGATCGGGCTGAGCGTCGCCTCGTGCACCGGCACCGCCACCCGGGGGCCCGCCTCCCGGACGTAGTCGACCACCTCGCCGGCCTTGCTCCACGGCGCCGCGAGCGGCAGCAGCAGGGTGTCCACGGCGTGCGGCGGCACGGTGAAGGCGTCGCCGGGGTGGAACAGCCGGCCGTCGAGGAGGAAGCCGATGTTCTTCACCAGCGGGATGTCCCGGTGGATCTCGGCGTGCCACTCGCCGTGGACGGAGACCCCGACCCCGCCGATCTCGAAGGCGTCCCCCTCGCCGACGACGGTGATCCGCTGGCCGACGCCGTCCAGCTGGGCGGCGACCTCGCGGTTGGCCCACACCCGCAGTGCCGGGTCGGCCTCCAGCGCGGCGCGCAGCCGGGACGGCTCGAAGTGGTCCATGTGCTCGTGGGTGATCAGGACGGCGTCGGCCCCGGCCAGGGCGGCGGGGTCGGTGAAGGCTCCGGGGTCGATGACGAGCGTGGTCCCGTCCTGCTCGACGCGTACACAGGCGTGTCCGAACTTGGTGATTCGCATGGAAGAAACCATACAGCACGGCTGTACAGTCTTGCTGCACATCTTCCGGATAGACTTCCCCCATGCCCAGCAACGCCCCGCACCCGGACACCCTGGATCTCGCCGCCGACCTGCGCGCCGCCCTCGGCAGCCTGGTCCGCACCCTGCGCGACAGCGACGAGCTCCCGCCCAACCAGGCGGCCGTGCTCGGCCTGCTGGTCCGCGACGAACGCTCCTACACCGTCGCCGAACTCGCCGACCTCCGCCGGGTGCGCCACCAGTCGATGGCCCGCACCGTCGCCCTGATGTCCGAGGCCGGCCTGGTCGCCCAGCAACCCCACCCCACCGACGGCCGCAAGCAGCTGATCGCCGTCACCGAGGCCGGCCGCACCGCCCTGCTCGACCAGCGCGCCCGCCGCGAGCACCACATCGCCACCGCCATCGAGTCCCGCCTCAGCACCACCGAGCGCGAGCAGCTGCGCACCGCCGTCGGCCTGCTGAACCGCCTCGCGTGAACCCGGAAGGCCTCAGGCCTTCACCAGGTCCGGCGCCGCGGGCACGGCAGGCCCTCCGGCCGCCGGCCGCTGCGCCGGGAGGACCGCCGGCTCGATCTCCGGCAGGTCCACGTGCTCGCTCAGCCCGAACCGCCGGTGCAGCCGCCGCAGCGGTGCGGGCGCCCACCAGTTGAACTCGCCGAACAGGCTCATCGCGGCCGGCACCAGCAGGCAGCGCACCAGGGTGGCGTCCACCGCGACGGCCACGGCCAGCGCGATGCCCATCTGCTTGACCATGAGCATGTCCCCGAGCGCGAAGCCCGCGAAGACGATCACCATCAGCAGCGCCGCCGAGGTGATGATCCGACCGCTGCGCTGGACGCCCAGCTCCACCGCCCGGACGCAGCCGTGCCCGCGGTCGGTCAGCTCCTTGATCCGGGCGAGCAGGAACACCTCGTAGTCCATCGACAGCCCGAAGGCGAAGGCGAAGACCAGCACCGGGATGAAGGTCTCCAGCCCGCCCGTCGAGCTGAACCCGAGCAGCCCGCTCAACCAGCCGTCCTGGAACACCAGGGTCAGCGCGCCGAGCGAGGCACCCAGCGACAGCAGGTTCATCAGCAGCGCCTTGACCGGCATCACCACCGAGCCGGTCATCAGGAACAGCAGCACCAGCGTCCCGGCCGCGACCAGGCCCAGCGCCCACGGCCCGCGCGCCAGCAGCTCGTCCTGGAAGTCCACCACCGAGGCCGCACCGCCGGTGACGTAGGTCTTCAACCCGCCCCGGTCGGCCCGCAGCTCGTCCACCACCTGCTTGGCCGTGGCACCCTGCGGGTCCCCGTGCACCAGCACGTCGACCGTCGAGACCGCCCCGCTCACCGGCGTCACCGCCCGGACCCCGCTGACGCCCGACAGCTTGGCCACCACCTCGTCCGCGTACGCCTGCGCCACCGGCGCCCCGCCCTCGACCACCACCGTGATCGGCGCGGCCGCGATCTGCGGAAAGCGCTGGTCGATCGCCTCCGCGACCTGCCGGCCGGCCGAGGAGGCGGGCAGCACGGCGGCGCCGGAACTGCGCATGTCGGCGTGCAGGAACGGCGCCCCGGCCGCCATCAGCACGCCCACGCAGGCGAGGGTGACCAGCACGGCCCGCTTGCGGACCCGGCGCACGGTACGACTGAAGAAGCCCTCGTCCGGAACGGGCGCGCTCGGTGTCCTGATCCGGCCGCCGGCGAAGCCGAGCAGCGCGGGGATCAGGGTGAGCGCGGCGGCGACCGCGATCACCACCACACTGACCCCGGCGGCGGCGACCGCGCCCAGCACCGGGCTGGTGAAGACGAACAGACCGGCCAGCGCGACGGCCACGGTCAGTCCGGAGAAGGCGACGGTACGTCCGGCGGTCGCGGCGGTGCGTTCGACCGCGGCGGCGATGCCCGCGCCGTGGCCGCGCTCCTCGCGGAAACGATTCACCATCAGCAGCGCGTAGTCGATCGAGAGCCCGAGCCCCAGCACGGTGGCGATCGGCAGCACGCTG
The DNA here is from genome assembly GCF_044760155.1 of Kitasatospora sp. NPDC098652. Taxonomy (NCBI): domain Bacteria; kingdom Bacillati; phylum Actinomycetota; class Actinomycetes; order Kitasatosporales; family Streptomycetaceae; genus Kitasatospora; species Kitasatospora sp. NPDC098652. Next base: position 115,297 of record NZ_JBIWAQ010000006.1, on the reverse strand, counting down.
GTGTCGATGTCCATGATCCGGCTGAACCCGAACATGGCCAGCAGCGCCCCGCCCACCGAGGCGACGGCACCGATCACCGGCAGTGCGGCGGCGGCCAGGCCGCCGAACACCAGCACCATGACGACCAGGGTCAACGGCAGGGTCACCATCTCGCCGAAGCGGGTGTCCTGCTCGGTCTGCTTCTTGACCTCCTGCTGGAGGACGAGGTCCCCGCCGACGGTCACGTGCGCCCCGCCCGCGCCGTTCAGGGCGGCCAGCCGATGGGTGGCCGCGTCGGTCTGCGCGGAGGTCGCGGTGTCGGCCATCCGTACGCTGACCAGGCCGGCCCTGCCGTCGGCGGCCCGCAGCGCGGCCGCGCCCGGGCCGGAGCCGTACGGGTCCTGGGCGCCGGCGACCCCGGGCAGGGCGGCGATCTCGGCGGTGGCCTTCTGCACCGCGGCCCGGACGCCCGGGTCGTCCACCGGCCTGCCGTCCACCACCGCGGTCAGCGTCCCCTTGACCGGGTCGGCCGCGGCGACCACCGCACTGCCCCGGTCCGCCTCGGCGGACGCGGAGGAGGCCCCGGCCACCGAGCCCTCGAACACCCGGCCGCCGATCAGCACCCCGACGACGAGGACCACGGCCCAGAAGCCGAGCACCCAGCGACGGTGGCGGAAACAGAACCGGCCGATCGCGGCGAGCCGGCCACCGACCACGGCGGTGGGGACGGCGGAGGAGGGGTTGCGCATGCGCATGAAGGAGCCTTTCGGGCAGCTCCACTCAATGTAGGTGCAACCCGAACTCCGGCCTATAGCAGGGCAATGAGCCTCATCTCACATTTCCCTTCACATAAACCACACATAAGTCAAACCGGAAAACGAAGGCCCGGGAGGACGCGCGAAACGGGTGGAGAACACAACACCGTCGGCCGGAAACGCGAAACGGGCCCCACCCGGAGTGATCCGGATGGGGCCCGTTCCCTAGCTGTCAGCTAGCGGGGGGCGAGAGCCTCAGCTCTGGCCGCCGGCCAGCTTCTCGCGCAGGGCGGCCAGGGCCTCGTCGGAGGCCAGGGCGCCCGAGCCCTCGTCGCTGCTGGACGAGTACGAGCCACCGGCAGCGGCTGCGACGGCGTCGCCACCCTCGGCAGCGGCCTCGGCGTCGGCCTCGCGGCTCTTGATGACCTGGGCCTGGTGCTGCTCGAAGCGGGTCTGCGCCTCGGCGTACTGGCGCTCCCACTCCTCACGCTGCTTCTCGAAGCCGGGCAGCCAGTCGTTCGCCTCGGGGTCGAAGCCCTCCGGGTAGATGTAGTTGCCCTGGTCGTCGTACGAGGCGGCCATGCCGTACAGGGTCGGGTCGAACTCGACCTCGGCCGGGTTGGCACCCAGGGCCTCGTTGGCCTGCTTGAGCGACAGGCTGATGCGACGACGCTCGAGGTCGATGTCGATGACCTTGACGAAGATCTCGTCGCCGACCTGAACGACCTGCTCCGGGATCTCGACGTGGCGCTCGGCCAGCTCGGAGATGTGGACCAGGCCCTCGATGCCCTCGTCCACGCGGACGAACGCACCGAACGGAACCAGCTTGGTGACCTTACCCGGAACGACCTGGCCGATCTGGTGGGTACGGGCGAACTGCTGCCACGGGTCCTCCTGGGTCGCCTTCAGCGACAGGGAGACGCGCTCGCGGTCCATGTCAACGTCGAGAACCTCGACGGTGACCTCCTGGCCGACCTCGACAACCTCGGACGGGTGGTCGATGTGCTTCCAGGACAGCTCGGAGACGTGCACCAGGCCGTCGACGCCACCCAGGTCCACGAAGGCACCGAAGTTGACGATCGAGGAGACGACGCCGGAGCGCACCTGACCCTTCTGGAGGGTGGTGAGGAAGGTCTGGCGGACCTCGCTCTGGGTCTGCTCCAGCCAGGCACGGCGGGACAGGACCACGTTGTTGCGGTTCTTGTCCAGCTCGATGATCTTGGCCTCGAGCTCCTTGCCCACGTAGGGCTGAAGGTCGCGGACGCGGCGCATCTCGACCAGCGAGGCGGGGAGGAAGCCCCGGAGGCCGATGTCGAGGATGAGACCACCCTTGACGACCTCGATGACGGTACCGGTGACGATGCCGTCCTCTTCCTTGATCTTCTCGATCGTGCCCCAGGCACGCTCGTACTGAGCGCGCTTCTTGGACAGGATGAGACGACCCTCCTTGTCCTCCTTCTGGAGAACCAGGGCCTCGATGTTGTCACCGACGGCGACGACCTCGTGCGGGTCAACGTCGTGCTTGATCGAGAGCTCGCGGGACGGGATGACGCCCTCGGTCTTGTAACCGATGTCGAGGAGGACCTCGTCACGGTCGACCTTCACGATGACGCCCTCGACGATGTCGCCATCGTTGAAGTACTTGATGGTCTCGTCGATGGCGGCGAGGAACGCCTCCGCGTCGCCGATGTCGTTGACCGCGACCTGCGGGGTGGTGCTGAGGGAGGAGTCGGTGGGGCTCGTCATTAGGAAAAGGGCTCCGGTACGGACATGAAAGTCGTAGGTAATGCCACGCGGAGGGCCCGTATCGCTCCCACCGAAAGCCGGACAGCCAAGAACACGGCACACCGGAAATCCCGTGAACAACGAGAAATCGGCGTCCGTCTTGCGACCGTGGGGTCTTCGACAGATGCGAGCGCGACCTGCTCCGTCCGAGGCGCGCAGGCCCGCAGCGCAACTTGTAGCATACGGGGACGGCCAGGCACGGTCAACGCCAGAAGAGGCAAGACGGTGGAGCCTGGTACGGATCAGGCCATATCCTCCGATCGCGCACCTCGCGGTGACGCCCGAAGGGGCCCTTCCCCGGATGCCACCGCCAGGACCCGGCCCCGATGGGGTCGTTTCGCAGCAGCGGCGCTTCCGCACTCCATACCCTACGCGATGGGCATTGTCACCGTGGCCACCACCCCCCAGTCCTCCCTTCACGATCTTGACACCTCTCCCGCAGGGGCCGACGGAATCGACGAGTTCGAGGAGGAGGACGGCGACGACGCGGTCCGGCGCGAGGCCGGGGCCGGCGAGAGCAGCCGGGCCAGCCGGCACTGGTGGGACCGCAACGCCGACGAGTACCAGGACGAGCACGGCGAGTTCCTCGGCGACGACCGCTTCACCTGGTGCCCCGAGGGCCTGGACGAGGCCGACGCCCGTCTGCTCGGCGACGTGGCCGGCCGGGACGTGCTGGAGATCGGCGCCGGCGCCGCCCAGTGCTCCCGCTGGCTGGCCGCCCGCGGCGCCCGCCCGGTCGCCCTCGACATCTCCTACCGCCAGCTCCAGCACTCCCGCCGGATCGACCTCGGCCGGGGCGTGGAGCCCGTGGCCGTCGTCCAGGCCGACGCCGCCGTCCTGCCCTTCGCGGACGCCTCCTTCGACCTCGCCTGCTCCGCCTACGGCGCCGTCCCGTTCAGCGCCGACACCGAGCAGCTGATGCGCGAGGTGCACCGGGTGCTGCGGCCCGGCGGGCGCTGGGTGTTCTCGGTGACCCACCCGATCCGCTGGGCCTTCCCCGACGAGCCCGGCGTCGAGGGCCTGACCGCGGTGTCCTCCTACTTCGACCGCACCCCGTACGTCGAACAGGACGAGAACGGCCACGCCACCTACGTCGAGCACCACCGCACCCTGGGCGACCGGGTCCGCGAACTCGTCGCCGCCGGCTTCCGGCTGGTCGACCTGGTCGAGCCCGAGTGGCCGGCCGGACTGGAGCAGGAGTGGGGCGGCTGGTCCCCGCTGCGCGGGCGGCTGATCCCCGGCACGGCGATCTTCGTCACCGAGCGGGGCTGAGGCCCGTGAACCCCGCGTGGCGCGAACTCCCGGTCCGTACCGCCCTCCCCGCGCTGCACGAGGCCCTGGACGGGGGCGGCACGGCCGTCCTCGCCGCCCCGCCCGGCACCGGGAAGACGACCTTGGTGCCGCTCGCGCTGGCCGGGCTGCTCGCCGACGGCCGGCCGGTGCGCCGGGTGCTGGTCGCCGAACCGCGCCGGCTCGCCGTCCGGGCCGCCGCCCGGCGGATGGCCTGGCTGCTCGGCTCGTCCGTGGGACGCGAGGTCGGCTACACCGTGCGCGGGGACCGGCGCGTCGGCGCCGACACCGTGGTCGAGGTGGTCACCACCGGGGTGCTGCTGCAACGGCTCCAGCGCGACCAGGAGTTGCCCGGGGTGGACGTGGTCGTCCTGGACGAGTGCCACGAACGGCACCTGGACGCCGACACCGCGCTCGCCTTCCTGCTCGACGTCCGGGCGGCGCTGCGGCCCGAACTGCGGCTGGTCTGCGCCTCGGCCACCTCCGACACCGAGGCCTGGGCCGAACTCCTCGGCGGCGCACCGGTGGTGGCTGCGCACGGGGTGTCCCACCCGGTGGACGTGGTGTGGGCGCCGCCGCCGCGCGCCGTCCGGCCCGCGCACGGGACCCGGGTCGATCCGGCGCTGCTCGACCATGTCGCGGCCGTGGTGCGGCGGGCGCTCGGCGAGCAGGACGGGGACGTGCTCTGCTTCCTGCCCGGGGTCGGCGAGATCGCCCGGGTCGCCGGGCAGTTGAGCGGCGTTCCGGCCGACGTGCTCCAGCTCCACGGCCGCGCCCCGCAGGCCGTCCAGGACGCCGCGCTGACCCCCTCGCAGGGGCGTCGGGTCGTCCTCGCCACCGCTGTCGCCGAGTCCTCGCTCACCGTGCCCGGCGTGCGGGTCGTGGTCGACGCCGGACTCGCCCGCGAGCCGCGCACCGACCACGCGCGGGGGCTGGCCGGGCTGGTCACCGTACGGGCCTCGCTCGCCGCGGCCCGCCAACGCGCGGGCCGCGCCGGGCGCGAGGCCCCCGGCACCGTCTACCGCTGCTGGAACGAAGCCGAGGACGCCCTCGCCGCCCGCTTCCCCACCCCCGAGATCGCCCTCGCCGACCTCACCACCTTCGCTCTCCAGGCCGCCTGCTGGGGCGACCCGGACGCCACCGGGCTCGCCCTGCCCGACGCCCCGCCCGCCGGGGCGATGGCCGCCGCCCGGCAGACCCTGACCGCCCTCGGCGCGGTCTCCCCCGACGGCCGGGCCACGGATCGCGGCGTCCGGCTCGCCCGTACGGGGCTGCACCCGCGGCTGGGCCGCGCGCTGGTCGACGGGGCGGCGGCCGTCGGCGCGCGGCGGGCCGCCGAGGTGGTCGCCCTGCTCTCCGAGGAACCGCCGCGTGCGCTCGGGGACGACCTCGGCGCGGTGTGGCGGGCGGTGAGGGACTCCCGGGACCCGTACGCGGGCCGCTGGCGCGACGAAGTCCGCCGCTTGCTGCGCGCCACCTCCGACGAACCCGCGACCGCCCTGCCCGACGCCACCGCCGTCGGCCTCGTCGTCGCCCTCGCCTTCCCCGAGCGCATCGCCCGCGCCCGGGTCGAACGGCCCGCCCCCGGCGAGCGCAGCCCGTACCTGATGGCCTCCGGCACGGCCGCCGAACTCGCCCCCGGCACCGCCCTGGGCGCCCTCCCCTGGCTCGCCGTCGCCGTCGCCGACCGCCCGGCGGGCTCGCACTCCGCCCGGGTGCTGCACGCTGCGGCACTGGACGAGTCCACCGCGCTCCAGGCCGGCGCTTCGCTCGTCACGGCCCGCGAGGAGGTCCACTGGGACACCCGCCGAGGCGAAGTCGTCTCCCGCCGGGTCGAATCCCTCGGCGCCGTCGAACTCGCCGAGAAGCCGCTCAACCGCCCCGACCCGGCACTCGTCCGGGGCGCCCTGGTGGAAGGCCTCGCCCGCGAAGGCGTGAGCGAGCTGCTGACCTTCACCTCCGGGCTCCGCGAACGCCTCGCCTTCCTCCACACCGCCCTCGGCGACCCCTGGCCCGACGTCTCCGACGAGGCGCTGCTCGACCGCGCCGACGAATGGCTGGAACCCGAACTCTCCCGCGCCCGCCGCCGCGCCGACCTGGCGAGGATCGACACCACGGCCGCCCTCCAACGCCTCCTCCCCTGGGCCACCGGCGAAGCGGGCCGCCTGGACGAACTCGCACCGGAACGCATCACCGTCCCGTCCGGCTCGCGGATACGGGTGGACTACGGCACCGAACGCCCCGTCCTGGCAGTCAAGTTGCAGGAGCTCTTCGGCTGGACCACGACCCCCGCCCTGGCCGCCGGCCGCGTCCCGCTGACCATCCACCTGCTCTCCCCCGCCGGCCGCCCGGCCGCCGTCACCGGCGACCTGGCGTCCTTCTGGCGCGACGGCTACCGTGCCGTCCGCGCCGAGCTACGAGGCCGCTATCCGCGCCACCCCTGGCCCGAGGACCCCACCACGGCCGAGCCCACCCGGCGTACCAAGCCGCGGAACTGACAGCCGCCCGGCGCGGCGTCGGCGCCCCCCGGCGGCAGGTCACCACCCTACGGAGCCACCGACCCGGGCGGGTGCGGTCAGTCGCGCGGGCCCGGCCGGATCGCGGAGAAGAGGACGAACGCCAGGACCACGGTGGTGAGGAGGATCAGGAACTGCCGGAAGCCCTCGGAGCTGGCGGGCAGCCATCCCTGGATCAGCCCGACCAGCAGCACGATGTCGAGCACCACCGCAACTACGTACCCTGGTCGCTTCATTGTCGACCTCCCTCCCCACTTCCCGTTCGCACCGTACCCGATCGGGCCGCTCCCCGGGAGGCCCGCCCGGAGCGCAGGAAGTCGGCCCCGCCGACTTTCTGCGCCGGGCGCCATGCGCCGCGACCGGGGTGGTCAGACCTGCGGGGTGGGGGCGGTGGGGCGGCCGAGGTGTCGGGCGAAGAAGCGGGCCGCGCTGTCGGCCTCGAAGCGGGGAAGGTCCTTGTGCCTGCCGGAGTTCACGTGCAGGGACTTCTCCTTCGAGGCGAAGGCGTCGAACAGCGCGAGGCCCTCCTCGCGCGTGATGTGCTCGTCGTCCCACTGGAGGTCGAACTCGACCGGGACGGTGATCCGCCTCGCCTGCTCGGCCAGGGTGTCCGGCCAGTGCTGGCCGAACACGGCGGCGGAGATCCTGGGTTCGCCCGCCACGAAGGGGATGCCGATCGCGGTGCCCATGTTGATGCCCCAGAAGCCGACCGGCCCGTCGGCGCCGATCTCCGGGAGCTCCTGGAGGGCGTCCAGCAGTGCCCGGTACTCGGGTACGGCCTGCTCCGCCAGGTGGTCGTTGTAGCGCACGACGATCGGGCCCTCCGGCTCGCCCGCCGCCCGGGCCGCGTACAGGGCGGCGATCTCCGCCTCGTCGTGTGCCGTGCGCGGCCGGTCGCCGTGGCCGGGCGCGTCGATGACGGCGACGTGGAAGCCGCAGCCGGCCACCAGGAGTCGGGCGCGGCCGGACATCGCCGGGTGCTTCTTGTGGTTGCCGCCGCCGTGGGCCATCAGGACCAGGGGCGCGGGGTCGGCCGCGCCGGAGGCCGGGGACCAGAGGACACCGGGGACGCCGGGGGCCCCAGGGCCGGTGCCCAGGGTGAAGTCGCGCTCGAGGATGCCGTTCGAGGACGACTGAGCGGTGAAGTGTGCAGAGTGCATGAGGTGTTGCCTTTCGGGAGTGCCTGGCTGTCGAGGCGCTCCCGGCGACACCTACGTCAATCGCCCGGCCGTGACGAGCGGGGGAGCACCCATATGGGTCCGGCGGTCATGGGTCTCACCTCCTCGGGCGGTTGCACGGTCGCTTGGAAGCTACCAGCCCCGGCGATCATCCCCCAACCCCTTTTTCCGCCCGTCCGCACCGGAGGTCGGCCCGGCCGACTTCCGGTGCCGTACGGGCTACCGCCGGACGGGGTGGTCGGCGGGTCCGGAAACCGGGTGTCGGCGCGGCGATGAGTTTTCCGGCGCCGACCGGTCTACATCTCGACGGGACCGACCGGTCCCTCCGACCGACCCAGCTCATCGGGAGTGCAGACATGGGCCTCATCCAGATCGAACTGTTCGCGACCCTCGACCTCGTCGGGCAGGCGCCCGGCGGCCCCGACGAGGACCCGGAGGGGTTCCCGTACGGCGGCTGGCAGGCGCCCCTGCTGAACGAGGTCACCGGGGCGCAGATCCTCGCCGCCTACCAGGGCACGGACGCGCTGCTGCTCGGCCGGCGCACCTACGACCTCTTCGCCTCCTACTGGCCGCACCAGAAGGAGGGCGAGATCGCCGAGCTGTTCAACCGCGTCCCGAAGTACGTGGCCTCCCGGGGCACGACCGACCTCCCGTGGGCCGACTCCACCCGGCTGGGCCCCGACCTGGCGGGCGCGGTGCGCGAACTCCGCGACCGGCACGAGAACGTGAAGGTCGTCGGGAGCCTGAACCTGGTGCAGAGCCTCCTGCGCGAGAAGCTCTTCGACCGCCTCGACCTGTGGGTGCACCCGATCGTGCTCGGCGTCGGGAAGAAGGTCTTCGAGGAGGGCGCGGTGCCCACGAACCTCACGCTCCTCGAACCCCCGGCGGCCGGCCCGCAGGGCACCGTCTACCTGCGGTACGGGCTCGCCGAGGGCACGCCCAGGACGGGCGACATGAGCCTGCCCGACCGCGGTCTCGGGGACGACGGGGCCCGGTGACCCGATGACCGCCGTCCACGCCACCGTCCACACCGCCGTCCACGCCAACGGGGTGGTCTCGGGCACCGAGTCCTTCGGTGCCGCCGACGCGCCGCTCGTCCTGCTCGTGGGCGGGCCGACGATGCTGTCCTGGCCCGACGCGCTCTGCGCGCGCCTCGCGGCCGGCGGGCGCCGGGTGGTGCGCTACGACCTGCGCGACAGCGGGGCGTCGACGACGGTGGATCCGCAGGCCCCCGCCTACACCCTGCGTGACCTCGCCGCCGACGCCGCCGCCCTGGCCGGCGCGCTCGGCGGCGGGAGGCCCGCGCACCTCGCGGGGATCGGTGTCGGCGGGATGGTCGCCCAGGTGGCCGCGCTCGACCACCCGGGGGCGTTCTGCGCCCTCACCCTGGTCGGCACCCGCGCGGTCGCCCCCGGCCCGCCCGACGACGACCTCCCCGGCCACGACCCGGCGACGATGAGCCGGCTGTTCGCCCGTCCGGCGCCGGACTGGAGCAGCCGCACGGCGGTGGCGGAGTTCGCCGCCGCCGGCGCGGAGATCCTCGGCAACGACCCCGGCACCGCACGCGCGACCGCCGCGCGCATCTGGGACCGTACGCCCGGCACCGCTCCCCCGGTCCACCTGGCCAACCAGCTGGGCCTGGTGTTCTCCCGGCTCGACTGCGCACCCCGCTGGCGCGAGCGCCTGCCCGGGATCCGGGTCCCCACGCTCGTCGTCCACGGCCGCCGCGACCCGTTCTTCCCCGTCGGCAACGGTGAGGCGCTCGCCCGCGAGATCCCCGGCGCTCGGCTGCTCGTCCTCCCGGAGGCCGCCACCGCGATCCCGGACGCGGCGGTCGGCGAGGTCGCCGGGGCGATGCTCGCGCTGGGACCGGGGTGAGGCGGGGTCGGTGGGCACACCGGGTGAGCCCGGAACCCACCGGCCCCGACCACCCGGCCCACCCACTGCCCACCCCTCGCCCCGTCCCTCGCCCCACCCCTCGCCCCGCCTGAGCGGCACTCGGGCCTCGGTCACGACCTCGCGGCGGCCGGAGCGGCCGGAACCATGGCGCGGAGCAGCTCGAAGGTGCGGATCCGGAGGCCGAGGTCGGGGCAGAGCGTGGTGATCGCGAGCTCGTCGGGCGCGTAGGCGGCGGTCAGGGCGGCGAGCCGCTCGGACACCTCGGCGGGGGCCCCGGCGAGTACGGACAGGTCGGCCGGTTCCTCCGCGGGCAACGACCCGCTGGCCGCCAGGGCGTGGAGTTCGTCCCAGGAGGGAAGGGTCCGGCGGCCCGTCGAGGTGGCGCCGAGGGCGAGGCCGGCGCGCATCAGCCGGACGTCCCCCGGGTCGTCCGCGCAGGCCACCCGGACCGCGACGGCGACGCGCGGGAGTACCCCGAACGGGCCTGGGCGGAAGTTCTCCCGGTACAGCTCGACGAGGTCCGGCCGCAGGTCGCCGTGGGCGAACTGCGCCAGGCAGAACGGCAGTCCGTAATGGGCGGCGAGGTGTGCCCCGCCCGCTCCGGAGCCGGTCAGCCACAGCTGCGGCGGGGTGGAGTCGGGCAGCAGGTCCGTCTCCGCGGTGAGATGGGCCAGCAGCTGTGCGATCTTCTCGTGGTACGGCGCCTCGCCCTCCCGTGCGAGCAGCCGGGTGACCCGCTCGGCCGCACCGGGCCCGCGGCCGATGCCGAGGTCGATCCGCCCGGGATGGAGCCGTTCCAGCAGGTTGAAGGTGGTCGCCACCTTCAACGGCGCGTAGTGGGGCAGCAGGACCGAGGCGGTGCCGACCCGGATGGTGCCGGTCGCGGCCGCGGCGGCGGCGACCAGGATCTCGGGCGAGCCGCAGCCGCTGGTCGTGCCGTGGTGCTCGGCGACCCAGAACCGGTGGTAGCCCAGGCGCTCGGCCGCCACGGCGAGTTGGACCGACTCCCGGGCGGCGCCGGCCGGGCCGGTGCCGCCGTAGACCAGCACCTGGTCGAACGCGGTGAGTTTCATCATCAGGCTCCTGTTCCCGCCCTCGTCCCGGCCCTCGTCCCGACCTTCGCCCCGACCCTCGCCCCGGCCTTCGCCCCGGCCTTCGCCCCGGCCTTCGCCCCGGCCTTCGCCCCGGCCTTCGACGCGGGTTCGTGGCCGGCGGTCTGCGCCTCGTACATCTCCGCGTACAGGCCGCCGAGGCTCATCAGTTCCTGGTGGTCGCCGTCCTCGACGAGCCGGCCCCGGTCGAAGACCAGCACCCGGTCCGCGCGCAGCACGGAGGAGAAGCGGTGGGCGATCATCAGCGAGACCTGGCCGGCCGAGGTCGCGGTCAACGTGTCGAGCAGTTCGGCCTCGGTGATGGGGTCGAGCGCGGCGGTCGGCTCGTCCATGACCCGTACGCTGGCGGACCGCACCGCGCTGCGGGCGATGGCCAGTCGCTGCCACTGGCCGCCGGAGAACTCCACGCCTCCGGCGAACAGCTTCCCCGCCTGTGTCCGGTAGCCCTGGGGCAGGGCGGTGATGTGCTCGTGCATCCCGACCTCGCGGGCCGCGGCCTCGACCCGGGCGGTCGACCGGTCGGCCTCGTGCGCCATGCCGAGCGAGATGTTCTCGCCCACCGAGAGCTGGTACTCGACGTAGTTCTGGAACACGTAGGAGACCCGGTCGCGCAGGCTGTCCAGCCGGTAGTCGGTGAGCGGGACGCCGTCGACCAGGATCGAGCCCCCGGTCGGTTCGTAGAGGCGGCCGATGAGCTTGCCGAGGGTGGACTTCCCCGCGCCGTTCAGGCCGACCACGGCCGTCACCTGGCCCGGTTTCAAAGTGAAGGAGACGTTGTCCAGGGCGAGCCGCTCGCCGCCGGGGTAGCTGAACGAGACGTTGCGGAACTCGACTCCTCCCGCGATTTCCTCAGGGAACGTCAACTCCCCCTCGGCCGAGGCTTCCTGCTCGATCGCGAGGAACTCCTGCACGTTGCGCAGGTAGAGCTGGTTGACGTACATCCCGGACACCGCGCCGAAAAGCTGTTGCATGCTGCCCTGCAACATGCCGATCGCCTGGATCACGGCCAGCAGACCGGCTAGGTGCCGGGTGTCGCCGCTGCCGGCCACGATCGCCGTGGCCTGCGCGGCGATCGTCAGCAGCGCGGTCAGGACGACCATCGGGACGGCCAGGGCGAAGTTCCGGTTCGCCATCCGCAGGTCCGCGCCGACGATCCTGGTCAGCAGCCGCCGGTGGTTGGTGAGCACCACCGGGCCGAGCCGGAAGGCCAGCACCTCCTTCATCGAGTTCGGCTGCGAGGCCAGGTGCTGCCAGTAGTTGATCCGCCGCCGCTCCTCGGACCGGCCGTGCTCCAGCGCGTGCGCACGGCGGCCTTGCAGGATCTGCGCGACCACCGTGGGGAACGGCGCGATCACGGCCAGCAGCGCGACCCGGGGGTCCAGGGTCCACAGGATCGCGCCGACCGAGCCGAAGGTGACCACCGGGGTGGCTGCCTGCACCAGTTGGGAGAGCATCATGCCCGGCCGGAACGCCACCTCCCGGACGGCCCGCTGCAACGAGTCCTGCACGCCCGCGTCCTCCACCTGGGAGAGCGTGAAGCGACTCGCACGGCTGACGATCTCGTCGGCCAGGTGGGCCGAGAGCCGGCTCTGGCAGCGCTGCATGGCCCGGTTCTGCAGCAGCGTCAGCAGCTGCGAGCCGAGGCCGAGCAGCGCCAGCACGACCAGGTAGAACAGGACGCCGCCCACCTGCGGGTGCCCGCCCTCGGCCGCGCTGAGCAGGGCCGCGGCGAACGCCGCCGTGGTCTTGACCTGCCAGGCCGGCAGGAGGCCGACCACCAGCGAGATCAGCAGCACCTGTGCCGTTCCCGAGCGGTCGCAGCGCCAGGACTGGCCCAACACGGTCAGCACCGGACGCAGCGCGGCCACCGGCCGCCGGAACCAGGAACGCGGGCTCACCTGGCCTTCCCCTCCGGCGAGCCCCCGGCCGTGGCGGCCCGGTCGAGCAGCCGCCGCCACATGCCGTAGGCGGCGTCCTCGTGCTCGCGCAGCAGGCCCATCCGGTTGCAGTGCATGTGGAACAGGCTGCGCAGGACGGACTCCCGGTCCGACCAGAGTTCGCCGGCCTCGGCGGCCTTCGCGACCCCGGCGGCGAATCCGGCTCCCTCCAGGCACCAGGCGGCGTCCACCCGCTCCAGCACCGCGGCCTCGCCACCGGGCGCGGTGAGGCCCTGCCAGAGCCGGCGGGCGACGGCCCGGTACTCCGTGGCACCGGCCTGCGGCCCGGCCATGGACCGCACCAGGGCGTGCCGTTCGGCGAAGTCGGGGACCAGCACCCGCCCGACGGCTTCGAGGCTGAGCGCGGTGAGGGCGTTGCGCTCCAGCGGGACCTCGCCCGCCCGCACGGGCTCGGCGAGGTGCCGCAACAGGGCCAGGGTCGCGGTGCTGTCCAGGCAGAACAGCTCCTCGGCCCGGTCGATCAGGTCGGGGCCGCCGTAGCGCTCGATCTCGCGGCGGTAGGTCGCGAACTCGACGTCCGCGATCCGGCCCTCGACGGCCAGGTCGTGCGCCCACCGGGCGACCTCGCCCAGCAGTTCGGCGCCCCCGGCCGGGTCCGCGGCCCGGTAGCGCAACCGCAGGTGCGGGGCGGGATCGCCGTACCGGAGGTAGAACATGTGCCGGGTCAGGCCGCGTTCGGCCAGCGAGCGCGTCAGCGCCGTCACCTGGTCCAGCAGGAGGGCGTCCTGTGCCTCGTTCTCCACGTACAGCTTGGCGAAGACCCACGGCCCGCCGGCCGGGCGGAGCCGCTCGGCCTCGGTGATCCGCCGACGGGTGACGGCCGCCGCCCGGGGCGCCCGGGCCCGCTGCCCGGACAGTACGGGGACCACGACCTCCGCGACGTAGGGGGCGCCGTCCGTGTCGCGCAGGAAACCCTCCTCGGGGCCGGGCAGCGCCTCCTCGATCCGCAGCGCGAAGGACGCCGCGTTCCGGGCGGCGGCCAGCCGCAGCTCCGCCAGCGAGGGCTCGCTCTCCAGGTCCAGCAGGATCGTGTTGTCGCCGTGGGTCAGGAAGACCAGGCGCGGGACGCTCCACTGCTCGCGCCAGGCCGCGACGGCCGCGGTGAAGGCCGCCGCCGAACCGGTGCAGCCGGCCGGCACGTCGGTGGCGCGCAGCAGCCAGCACGCGCGCCTGAGCACCAGGTCGTGCCGGACGACCCTGGGCAGGAACGGCATGACGGTGGCCAGTCCGCCCCAGTCGAACGAAGGGACCTCCTGGAAGGCCGCCGAGGAGACGTCCAGCAGGAAGCGGGCGACGTTCGGCGCCATCAGCGGGTTGAGCATGGTGTGTTGGGTGACGTGCAGGTCGCGTCCGAGGGCGGGGCTGTGCAGGTACAGCCGGCCCTCCCGGACGCCGACGACCACGTCGTCCAGCGCGATCACCTCCCCCGTGCCCCGCCCCGGTGCCACGTTGACCGGCAGTTCCAGCCTCCGTACCGCGGGCCGGACCGAGACGTTCGCGGCCCGCGCCTTCTCCGGCAGGTAGGTCAGCTCGACCACCTCGACCCCGGGCAGTGCCGCCGCCTCCGCCTCGGCCAGCTCCCGCAGCCCGGCCTGCTCCTCGGCGCCCAGCAGGTCGTGGAACCGGGCGAAGGTGCGCCCGCCGTTCGCCATCGCGGTGACCACCCCGCGCCAGCGCGAACCCGGTGCCGTCGGCGGCGCCAGCTGCAGGTGGACGTCGACCGCGGGCCTCGGCGGCCGGTCGTCCGAACCGTGCCCGAGCTCGGCCATCCACCGCTCGTCGAGGACCGCCTCCACGCTGCCGCGGCTGAGCGCGTCGGCGACGAGCCGGTGCAGCACCGCGTCCCGTTCCTCCATGCTCCGGTCACGCCTGGTCGCCGGCTGCAACTCGAAGGTGCGCGGCGGATTCCGATAGCTGTTCGGCGCACCGAGGCCGGTCTCCTCGGAGAGCGCCTCCAGGACCGGGACCTCGGCCTGCGCGCCGTAGCGCTCGCTGAACGCCAGCGCGTAGTCGCTCAGCTGCGACGGGTACCGCTGGCCGGCGCCCAAGGTGGCCAGGATCTCGGCGGCGTCCTCCGCCAGCGCCCGGACCTCGGCGGGCAGCACCGGCGGGGAGACCAGGTTCAGCCGGGCGTCGACCCTCAGCAGGGGCCCGTCGTAGTCCTCGCTCACCCGCCGCGCCTGTGGGGCGATCCGCTCCTGGAGCGCCTCCAGACCCCGTGGGTCGCCGGCCGAGTTGAACTCGGCCACCGCCTCCTCGACGGCCGTCAGCGCGGTGGCCGCGTCGCCGTCGTGGACACCCGCCAGCTGGGCCGACAGCGACGGCCGGCCCGGCCCCTCCAGCAGGGCCGGCCGGTGCGCGGTGATCAGGAACGCCAACTCGACCAGCTGGTCCAGGAGCACGGTGACCTTCTCCACCGGAACCGTCGGGTACCGCCGCGCCAGTTGCTCCCGCAGCTCGCCGAAGGTCTGCGGGGTGCGCGCCGCCTCCAGGACGAACTGGACGGCCGGGGACCAGCGGACGGACACCGAGCGTCGCGATCCCCCGCCGTAGGCGTCGGCCGTGGACAGCCAGGCCCGTCCCCGGCCGCGGTGGATCAGGTCGTTGGCGCGCAGCTCCAGCTCGGGCCGCAGCCGCGGCGCGTCGGCGGCCGCCCGGAACAGGTGCAGCACCCAGCCCATGTCCGGCCTGGCCACCGCCGTGCCGATCGCGGGAACGCCGAGCCGGGTGGCCTCGGTGTCCGACTCCGGCCCCGGGAACGTGCCGACCGCGACGCCCGCCACCGTGCCCAGCGGGGTCGCCCGCATGCTCATCCGGTTCAGGTACCGGCCCAGGCTCATCATCGCCCGCCGCCGGTCCCGGGCCGGGAGCCGGTCGATCCCTGTCACCGCCCGGGCCAGGTCCGGTGCCGCCAGCGAGATCGCCGAGCGGACCTCGGGCCTCTCCCACAGCTCCAGCAGGCCCTGGAGGTAGCGGTCCTCCCAGGTGGCGGCGTGCGCGCCCGCCGGACCCGTCCCGGGGGCCAGCAGGTCCGTCAGCGCCCGGGTCGGCAGAGCGGGCGCGCGGAGCAGGAAGAAGTCCCGGGCGACGTAGCTGCGGCTTCTCCCGGACTTCCGGTCGCTGGTCTCGGCGTTCCGACGGGTCACACTCGTTCCTTAGCTCTGCTGTCGACGCTGGTACGGGACAAGGCGGTTCGGCGCGGGCGCCCGGGGCGGTTCGGCGCGGGCGCCCCGGGGCGGTCCGGCGCGGGCGCCCCGGGGCGGTCCGGCGCGCCCGGGCTTCGCGGCCTCCGGCCGCGGTCAGGCCGGGGAGAGGAGGAAGATCTCGTCCCACCCGGTCGCCCGCGGTGCGAGCACCCCGCAGAGCGCGAGCAGCACGCCGGCCGCACCGTTGACGAATCCCGGGTCGTCGACCGGCTCGCCGGGCCTGGGCTCGTCCGCCATCACGTACGGGCGGGCCTCGTCCGCCTTCGACAGCACGGCCCGGAGCGACTGCTCGGCCATCGACTCGAAGGCGGCCGAGCCGGTGAGCGCGTGAGCCCGCTGATAGATCGCCAGCAGCCCGGCGTGGCCGTGGCAGAGGTTGGGCGAGAAGATGTACCGCTCGGCCGGCGACCAGTCCACCACCCGTTGCAGGGCTCCGACCGCGGTCGCCTCGAGGGCGGTGTCACCGAGCACCCGGGCCGCGTTCAGCAGGGCGGTGCCGATGCCCGGAGCGCCGTAGCACCAGGCGGCGCGCGCGGACCGTCGGCCGGTCGGGGGGACGGGCAGCCCGGTCCCCTCCTCGGCCTGGAGGACGTTCGGCCAGGCAGCGCCGGGCACGTCGTCCGTGAGCCGGTTCTCGACCAGCCAGGCCGTGGTCCGCGCGAGCGTCTCGGCCGGGCCCGACCCGCCGATCCCGGCGACGGCCGCGGCGGACAGCCCCGCCACGATGCCCGGAAGGCCGTGCGCGAAGCCGAGGTTGTACATCCCGTACGGGGCCTGCTCGTCGTAGCCCGGGTAGGCCGCGTAGTAGTCCGTCGACGTGAACCAGCCGAACCGGTGCCGGTCGTCCGGCTCGGTCACCCGCAGGAGGTACGCCGTCAGCCGCTCGGCCGCGGTGCGGATCGGGTCGCCCGGTCGGGACTCCAGCGCCGAGCAGAGCCGCACGGCCGCGGCCAGTTGCCCGGCCGCACCCGAGATGACGTCGAAGGCGGAGAGCGGCAGTCCCTTCCCGGGCTCCGGGAGCGGCCTGGCGGCGATCTGCTCGCCGAGCCGGTCGGCGACCCGGCGCAGGGATGGCAGGTAGCGGCCGTCGTGGATCGAGAATTCGAGCAGGACGCTGGCGAAGCCCGCGGTGCCGTTGTAGAGACCGGCCTCGGACAGCGGCCTTTCGGCGGTGGCCTGCGCGGAACGGCGGAGCACGGCCTGTGCCGCCTCGATCAGCCCGGGCTCGTCCAGCGCCTTTCCGGCGTGCAGCAGCGACAGTGCGATCCCCGGATAGCCGTCGGCCAGGCTCGCCCCGTCCGAAAGCGGCTCGGGTCCCGTCGGTTCCCCCGACGACCCCGGCGTGCGGGCGAAAACCGTCAGCCGATCGGCCACGGACCGGGCCACCTCCGCGGTCCTCACATCGAGATCCAGCACCGCCACTGCGAATTCCCCCAGAATCACATCGCCGATACCCGGCAGCATTTCCGAACGTACGCGCCTCGAGTGCGCCGACCCGTTCGCCGAAGAATCCCGGAAATGATTCCGGCCCATTCGGGAGGGCTCCCGGCGCAGGACAGCGCCAGGAGCCCCCCAGGTCGGCGTCGGCGCCGACGAGCGACTAGCAGACGGTCGGGAAACCGACCGTGATCGGGCAGTTGCACGAGTTGCCACAGGACCAGCACGTGGTGCCGATGGTGGCGAAACCGTCCGGCGTGTTGGCCGCCTCGGGAGCAACAGCCACGCGGACGTCGAGGTCGAAGTCCTGCTCCATTTTTACCTCCATCACGAATTCATCCTTCCCGCTCCCCCGACCGGGTTTCCACGAAATTCCGCACGAAGGAGCGGCTGTAGGAGTTTTCTAGCACGCCCCTCGAACGCGGGAGCCGATTTGTACGATCGATTCGAGCCAACAGAACCGCGCCTCCGGCAACGGCCACCCGAAAAGTGCTGGTCAACCGACCGCTGGACAGGGCGGCCGAGCGATCAAGATGGCTGATCTCGTCATTGGCGGACTCGAACACGAAGTACCAGATGTCCACCTTGGACAAGTTCGTCGACATTGAATATTTCGGCCACATTGCGGGTGATCATCCGTATACCGGAAGACCGGAACGGGCGCCGGCGTTCGGACGCATTCCCACCCGAAAACACGGCGGCGGGCCCGGACACCCAACCGTGTCCGGGCCCGCCGCCGAGGATGACCGCGGCGCGTGTCAGTGCGCGGCGGCCTCCCAGTCGGCGCCGACGCCGACGGAGACGTCGAGCGGGGCGCGCAGCGGGTAGGCGCCGGCCATCTGCTCGCGGACGACGGCCTCGACCGGCTCGCGCTCGCCCGGGGCGAGTTCCAGCACGATTTCGTCGTGCACCTGGAGCAGCATCCGGGAGGTCAGCCCGGCGGCGCGCAGGGCCTCGTCGACCCGCAGCATGGCGATCTTGACGATGTCGGCGGCCGAGCCCTGGATGGGGGCGTTGAGGGCCATCCGCTCGGCCATCTCGCGGCGCTGGCGGTTGTCGCTGTTGAGGTCGGGCAGGTAGCGGCGGCGGCCGAGCAGGGTCTCGGTGTAGCCGGTGGCGCGGGCCTCCTCGACGACCCGGTGCAGGTAGTCGCGCACGCCGCCGAAGCGCTCGAAGTAGGTGTCCATCAGGCCCTGGGCCTCGGCGGGCTTGATGTTGAGCTGCTGCGAGAGCCCGTACGCGGAGAGCCCGTACGCGAGGCCGTAGGACATCGCCTTGATCTTGCGCCGCATCTCGGCGTCGACCGCCGCGCCCGGGACCTCGAAGACCTGGGAGGCGACGGTGGTGTGGAGGTCCTCGCCGGAGGCGAAGGCCTCGATCAGGGCCTCGTCCTCGGAGAGGTGCGCCATGATCCGCAGTTCGATCTGCGAGTAGTCGGCGGTGAGCAGCGACTCGTAGCCGGCCCCGACGACGAAGGCGCGGCGGATGGCGCGCCCCTCCTCGGTGCGGACCGGGATGTTCTGCAGGTTCGGGTCCTGCGAGGAGAGCCGGCCGGTGGCGGCGACCATCTGGTTGAAGGTGGTGTGGATCCGGCCCTGCGGGGAGACGGTCTTGAGCAGGCCCTCGACGGTGGTGCGCAGCTTGGCCTGGTCGCGGTGGCGCAGCAGGATGACCGGCAGTTCGTTGTCGGTCTGGGTGGCGAGCCAGGTGAGCGCGTCGGCGTCGGTGGTGTAGCCGGTCTTGATCTTCTTGGTCTTGGGGAGGGCGAGTTCGCCGAAGAGGATCTCCTGCAGCTGCTTGGGCGAGCCGAGGTTGAACTCGCGCCCGGCGGCGGCGTGGGCCTCCTCGACGCAGCGCTGGATCTCGGCGGCGAACTGGGCCTCGAGCCGGGTGAGCCAGTCGCGGTCGGCGGCGATGCCGTTGCGCTCCATCCGGGCGAGGAGGGCGGCGATGGGCAGTTCCATGTCGTGCAGCAGCTCGGCGGCGCCGACCTCGGCGAGGCGGGTGTCGAAGAGCGCGGCGAGGTCGAGCACGGCGCGGGCCTGGAGCATCAGCGCCTGGGCGCGCGCGGCCTCGGCGTCGACGCCGTCCTCCTCCGGGGCGTCGAAGGCGAGTTGGCCGCTCTCGGCGGCGGGGGCGGCCGGGGTGAGGGAGCGGGCCAGGTACTCCTCGGCGAGCACCTCCAGGGTGAAGGTGCGGCGGCCGGGCTTCTCCAGGTAGGCGGCGAGCGCGGTGTCGGCGACGACCCCGGCGATGGTCCAGCCGCGTTCGGCGAAGGCCCGCATGACCTGCTTGGCGATGTGCAGGGCCTTGGGGGCCGAGGCGTCGGCGAGCCAGTCGGCGAAGGCCCGTTCGTCCTCCTCGGCGAGCAGCGCCGGGTCGAACCAGGCGGCCGTCTCCCCTGCGGCGAGCGCCACTTCGGTGACCTCGCCGGTGCCGAGGGCCCACTGGTAGACGGCGGCCAGCGCCACCGGCGCCTTGTCGTCACGGGCGTGCTCGCGCAGCCAGGCGGCCAGGGTGCCCGGGTCGGTGAGGAGTTCGCCGTCGACCTCGACGCCGGGGGCGAGTTCGGCCTCCGCGGCCTCCGCGGCACCGGCCGGGTCGATCCCGAACACCCGGTCGCGGAAGTTGGCGTTGCGGAACTCCAGCGACTCCATCAGGGTGCCGACGGCGTCCCGGTCGAAGGGCTGCCGGGCCAGGTCGGGGACGCCCAGCGGGAGTTCGACGTCGCGGACCAGCTCGGTGAGCACCCGGTTGCGCTTGACCGAGTCGAGGTTGTCGCGCAGCTTCTCGCCGATCTTGCCCTTCACCTCGTCGGCGCGGGCGACGAGTTCGTCGAAGGAGCCGAACTGGTTGACCCACTTGGCGGCGGTCTTCTCGCCGACGCCGGGGATGCCGGGCAGGTTGTCGGACGGGTCCCCGCGCAGGGCGGCGAGGTCGGGGTACTGGCGCGGGGTGACGCCGTACTTCTCGGTGACCTTCTCCGGGGTGAAGCGGGTGAGCTCGGAGACGCCCTTGGTCGGGTAGAGCACGGTGACGTGGTCGGTGACGAGTTGGAGGGAGTCGCGGTCGCCGGTGACGATGTCGACGTCGTAGCCGGCCGCTTCGGCGGCGGTGGCGAGGGTGGCGATGATGTCGTCGGCCTCGAAGCCCTCGACCGTCATCCGGGGGACGTTCATGGCGTCGAGGAGTTCGCCGATCAGGCCGATCTGGCTCTTGAACTCGTCCGGCGTCTTGGCCCGGTTGGCCTTGTAGTCGGGGAACTCGGCGGAACGGAAGGTCTGCCGGGAGAGGTCGAAGGCGACGGCGAGGTGGGTGGGGCGTTCGTCCCGGACGGTGTTGGCGAGCATCGAGGCGAAGCCGTAGACCGCGTTGGTGGGCTGTCCGGTGGAGGTGTTGAAGTTCTCCACCGGCAGGGCGTAGAAGGCCCGGTAGGCCATCGAGTGCCCGTCGAGCAGCATCAGCCGGGGCCGCGGGCCGGCCCCGCCGCCACCCGTCACGCCCTTGTCCGTACTCTGCGTAGCCACGTCAACGTCCGTTCCTGCCGATTCCACTACCGGCCCCCGATCCTATGGCCCGGCACCGACAAAAGGGGCGCCGCGCCGGTCGGGCCGGGCCCACTACCAGTGAGTAGGACGGTCGTACGATCACAGGCAGCACGACGACGTGACCCCAGAGCGGCAGGAGTTCCCCCGATGACCGACGCGGCCCCCGGCACCGCCCCCGAGAACGCCCCGGGCACCGCCCCCGACGGCACCCCGGCCACCGCACCCGACGGCGCCCCGGCCACCGTCCTGAACGTCCCGCAGGACGTGCTGGACCACTTCGCCAAGCTCGGCGTGAACCCGGAGACCTTCTCCGGCGGCCACCTCGGCGAGAAACTCGGCATCCGGATCGTCGAGGCCTCCGGCGACCGGGTCGTCGGCACCATGCCGGTGGAGGGCAACCAGCAGCCGTACGGGCTGCTGCACGGCGGCGCCTCGGCGGCGCTGGCGGAGACCCTCGGCTCGATCGGCGCGATGCTGCACGCCGGCCCGGGCCGGTACGCGGTGGGCGTGGACCTCAACGCCACCCACCACCGCTCGGCCACCTCCGGCCTGGTCACCGGCGTGGCGACGGCGGTGTTCAAGGGCCGCACCGCCGCGACGTACGAGATCGCGATCACCGACGACACCGGCAAGCGGATCACCAGTTGCCGGCTGACCTGCATGCTGCGCGACCTGTAACGGGCCCCCGAGGAGATCAACGGGCCTCCGGGCAGCGCCAGTTCACCACCGAGAACACCAAGTCTCCTTCCCGCCCCCTTGTTTGACCCTCCGCCGCCCTGGGCAGGCGTTGGTCTGAACGAGGGGGCGTCGGCATGTCCGGATGCGATCGGCACGCCCCCAAACCTGTAACAGTGCGTAACAGGCAGGAAATCCCAGCGGGCGACTGTTCCGCGGCCCCCCGAGGCGCGGAACCTCTTCGCCGCACCCCCGCCGTCCGCAATGCGGACGTGCACGGCCGAATGCCGCACACCGGACGCCGGTGTCCGATTATCGACGCTGCCAGCTGCAACCCCCATTTCTGGCCCTTACATCCCTCTACCAGCAAGTAAACGCCCGGCAGTTCAGGATCGGTCGAGCCGGAACGACCACATGCTGAGACAAATGCTCCGTGTGCTCATAACAAGAGAATCACAGCCTGCCCGCAGCACTGCCCGAGCCGCCCAACGGCATCTAGAGTCACGGCCAGTCACCGCGCCATCCGGAATGGGCCCGGCCCTCCGCGCATCCCGGCTCCCGCCACTCAGGCGCGGGCGCCTCCTGAACCGAATGGGGACCCTCGTGCGTCATCGTTCCGCAATTGTCGTGAGCATTGCCGTGATCGGCGCCCTCAGCCTCACCGCCTGCGGCTCCCGCGGCGGGAAGTCCGGCGACAACGCCGGCGGCAAGGACAACGGCTCCACCACCGTCGTCATCGGCGTCGACGCCCCGCTCACCGGCGACCTCTCCGCCCTCGGCCTCGGCATCCGCAACTCCGTCGACCTCGCCGTCAAGACCGCCAACGCGGCCAACGAGGTCCCCGGCGTCAAGTTCGAGGTCAAGGCCCTCGACGACACCGCCAAGCCCGCCCCCGGCCAGCAGAACGCCACCCAGCTCGTCGGCGACCCCAAGGTCCTCGGCGTCGTCGGCCCGCTCAACTCCAGCGTCGCCCAGTCCATGCAGCAGATCTTCGACGACGCCAGCCTCACCGAGATCTCCCCCGCCAACACCGGCGTCGCCCTCAGCCAGGGCGAGAAGTGGGCCAGCGGCGACAAGAAGCGCCCCTTCAAGTCCTACTTCCGCACCGCCACCACCGACGCCGTCCAGGGCCCCTTCGCCGCCCAGTTCCTCTACAACGACGCCAAGAAGACCAAGGTCTTCCTCATCGACGACCAGAAGACCTACGGCGCCGGCCTCGCCTCCACCTTCAAGGGCGAATTCACCAAGCTCGGCGGCACCCTCGCCGGCGAGGAGCACGTCAACCCCGACGACCGCGACTTCTCCGCCATCGTCACCAAGGTCAAGACCTCCGGCGCCGACGCCGTCTACTACGGCGGCGAGTACCCCGCCGCCGGCCCGCTCTCCCTCCAGCTCAAGGACGCCGGCGTCAACATCCCCCTGATGGGCGGCGACGGCATCCAGAGCGGCGACTTCATCAAGCTCAACCCCAAGGGCCAGGGCGACTTCGCCACCGCCGTCGGCCTGCCCGTCGAATCCCTCGACACCGCCAAGAAGTACATCGCCGACTACAAGGCCGCCGGCTACAAGGACGCCTACGAGACCTACGGCGGCTACTCCTACGACAGCGCCTGGGCCATCATCCAGGCCGTCAAGTCCGTCGTGAACAGCAACAACGGCAAGCTCCCCACCGGCGACGGCCTGCGCAAGAGCGTCCGCGACGCCGTCCAGAAGGTCTCCTTCGACGGCGTCACCGGCAAGGTCTCCTTCGACGAGTTCGGCGACACCACCAACAAGCAGCTCACCGTCTACACCGTCAAGGACGGCAAGTGGGCCGTGGAGAAGTCCGGCACCTTCAACGGCTGACACCTCCAACGGCTGACACGCCGGCCGGCCCCACCGAACCACCAGCGCGCGGGGACACCACGAGTGCCCCCGCGCGCCCCCACATCCACCACCCACGCGGACACCCCCGAACGCACTACGGAGGCCCAGCGGTGCACGACCTACCGCAGCAGCTGGCCAACGGCCTGATCCTCGGCGCCCTCTACGGACTCGTCGCGATCGGCTACACGATGGTCTACGGCATCGTCCAGCTCATCAACTTCGCCCACGGCGAGATCGTCATGGTCGGCGGCTTCGGCGCCCTGACCGCCTACCTCGCCCTCCCCGGCGGCACCACCCTGTGGCTGGCCCTACCCCTCATGCTGATCGCCGGCATCCTGGTCTCCACCCTCACCGCCGTCGCCGCCGAACGCTTCGCCTACCGGCCGCTGCGCAACGCCCCCCGGCTCGCCCCCCTGATCACCGCGATCGGGCTGTCCATCTTCCTCCAGCAACTCGTCTTCTCCTTCTACCCCGACGCCAAGAAGGCCCGGGTCTTCCCCAAGATCCCCGGCGACCCGTTCAGCCTCGGCTCCGTCACCATCCAGCGCAGCGACATCTTCCTGATCATCGCCGCCCCGCTGTGCATGCTCGCCCTCGGCTGGTTCGTCACCCGCACCCGCTCCGGCCGCGCCATGCAGGCCACCAGCCAGGACCCCGACACCGCCAAGCTCATGGGCATCGACACCGACCGCATCATCGTCATGGCCTTCGCCATCGGCGCCGCGTTCGCCGCCGTCGCCGCCGTCGCCTACGGACTGCGCAGCGGCCAGGTCGACTTCCGGATGGGCTTCATCCTCGGCCTCAAGGCCTTCACCGCCGCCGTCCTCGGCGGCATCGGCAACATCTACGGCGCCATGCTCGGCGGCCTCGCCCTCGGCCTCGCCGAAGCCCTCGCCACCGGCTACATCCAGCACCTGCCCGGCATGCACCTCTTCGGAGGCGGCGCCTGGAAGGACGTCTGGGCCTTCGTACTCCTCATCCTCGTGCTCCTCGTCCGGCCCCAAGGCCTGCTCGGCGAGCGCGTCTCGGACAGGGCGTGACCACCATGACCACCACCAGCACCGAGACCACCCCGGTCATCCCCCTGCCCGCCCCCGCCGCCACCGCCCTCACCGGCCTCGGCGCCCTCCTCACCGCCGCCTCCGCCGCCATGTCCTGGACCTGGACCAGCGACTTCCCCGGCGACCTCACCTACTACGGCTCCCCCGCCGGACTCCAGTGGCTCGCCGTCGTCGCCGGCGTCCTCACCCTCGTCCTGCTGCTCGCCGCCCAAGGCGTCCCCGGCCTGCGCTGGGCCGCCCCCAGCCGCAGCAACAACGCCGTCCTGTTCGCCGCCACCGGCGCCCTCGCCGTCGCCGCCTACTCCGTCACCGCCATCTCCGTCGAACTCGGCGGCCTCGCCAACCTCGAACCCGGCGGCTGGGTCCTCGCCGCCGGCGGCCTGCTCGGCGTCCTCGGCGCCCTCGGCCTCCCCCTCGACCGGCGCACCGCCGTTCCGCTGCGGATCCTCGACAAGCGGCTCTTCCTGCTCGTCCCCGCCGCCCCCATCGGCTGGTTCGCCGCCCACGCCATCCCCGACGACCAGCCCGTCGCCCCGGTGATGACCGCCCTGGCCGGCGCCCTCGCCATCGCCGCCGGCGTCGTCCTGCTGCTCCAGCTCGGCCACCTCGCCAACAGCCGGATCCGCCTCGGCACCGTCGAACGCCCGCTCCCCGCGGCCCGCCAACTCCCCTCCTGGGCCGAGGTCCTGCTCATCGTCCTGGCCTTCGGACTCGGCCTGTACGCGATCACCTTCGGCATCGACACCGAGTACGGCGAGCTCTTCATCGGCTACCTGCTGCTCGCCGCCCCCTCGATCGCCGCCCTCGCCAAGTCCGGACTGCTCGGCCGGCTGCGCGCCCTGACCGTCAAGTACCGCCCGGTCACCACCGGCGCCGCCTTCGCCGCCGCCGCCAGCTTCCCCTTCACCCAGAGCAGCGACCAGTACACCTCGGTCGCCACCAACATCCTGATCTTCGCCACCGTCGCCCTCGGCCTCAACATCGTCGTCGGCCTGGCCGGCCTGCTCGACCTCGGGTACGTCGCCTTCCTCGGCGTCGGTGCCTACGCCGCCGCCCTGGTCTCCGGCTCCCCCGCCTCGCCCATCCACGTCCAGTTCCCGTTCTGGGCCGCGATGCTCACCGGCGCCGCCGTCTCCATGGTCTTCGGCGTCCTGATCGGCGCCCCCACCCTGCGGCTGCGCGGCGACTACCTCGCCATCGTCACCCTCGGCTTCGGCGAGATCTTCCGCATCACCATGCTCAACCTCAACGGCACCACCGGCCCCAAGATCACCAACGGCTCCAACGGCATCCCCCGCATCCCCGACCTGGAGATCTTCGGCTTCGACCTCGGCAAACCGCACACCGTCGGCGGCATCGAACTCGGCCGCTTCTCCAACTACTACCTGCTGATGCTGCTGGTCACCGCCCTCGTCGTACTGATCTTCGCCCGCGTCGGCAACTCCCGCATCGGCCGCGCCTGGGTCGCCATCCGCGAGGACGAGACCGCCGCCGAAGCCATGGGCATCAACGGCTTCCGCCTCAAGCTCCTCGCCTTCGCCCTCGGCGCCTGCCTGGCCGGCCTGGCCGGCACCGTCCAGGCCCACGTCAGCTACACCGTCACCCCCGACCAGTACACCTTCGCCGAAGCCCTCCCCCCCAACTCCGCCTTCCTGCTCGCCGCCGTCATCCTCGGCGGCATGGGCACCATCAGCGGCCCCCTGGCCGGCGCCACCCTCCTCTTCCTCATCCCCAAGAAGCTGGAATTCCTCTCCGACTACCAGCTCCTCGCCTTCGGCGCCGCCCTCATCGTCCTGATGCGCGTCCGCCCCGAAGGACTCATCCCCAACCGGCGCCGCCAACTCGAGTTCCACGAAGCCGCCATCCCGGCCCAGCCCACCGGCGAACCGGGCGCACTCACCAAGGCAGGGGCGTGACGCGCCAGATGACCACCACCGCAACGCCATCCACCGCAACCACCCTGCTCGACGTCACCGGCGTCACCATGCGCTTCGGCGGCCTCACCGCCGTCAACGACGTCTCCCTCACCGTCGGCGAAGGCGAGATCATCGGCCTCATCGGCCCCAACGGCGCCGGCAAGACCACCTTCTTCAACTGCCTCACCGGCCTCTACGTCCCCACCGAGGGCACCGTCCGCTACCGCGGCACCCAACTGCCCCCCAAACCCCACCTCGTCACCCAGGCCGGCATCGCCCGCACCTTCCAGAACATCCGGCTCTTCGCCAACATGACCGTCCTGGAAAACGTCCTCGTCGGCCGCCACAGCCGCACCAAGGAAGGCATCTTCGCCGCCATCCTCCGCGGCCCCCGCTACCACCGCGCCGAAGCCGAGAGCCGCGAGAAGGCCATGGAACTCCTCGCCTTCACCGGCCTCGCCGAAAAGGCCGACCACCTCGCCCGCAACCTCCCCTACGGCGAACAACGCAAGCTGGAGATCGCCCGCGCCCTCGCCTCCGACCCCGGCCTGCTGCTCCTCGACGAACCCACCGCGGGCATGAACCCCCAGGAGACCCGCGCCGCCGAGGAACTCGTCTTCGCCATCCGCGACCGCGGCATCTCCATCCTCGTCATCGAGCACGACATGCGGTTCATCTTCAACCTCTGCGACCGCACCGCCGTCCTCGTGCAGGGCCAGAAGATCGTCGAAGGCGACCGCGAGACCGTCCAGAACGACGAACGCGTCATCACCGCCTACCTCGGCGCCCCGCTCGAAACCCCCGCAACACCGGAGGACCCCAAGTGACCGCGCTCCTCGAGGTCGAGGACCTCCGCGTCGCCTACGGCAAGATCGAAGCCGTCAAGGGCATCAGCTTCACCGTCGACCAGGGCGAGGTCACCACCCTCATCGGCACCAACGGCGCCGGCAAGACCACCACCCTGCGCACCCTCTCCGGCCTCCTCAAGCCCACCGCCGGCCGGATCACCTTCGACGGCCAGGACCTGAGCACCGTCCCCGCGCACAAGATCGTCGCCCTCGGGCTCGCCCACTCCCCCGAAGGCCGGCACATCTTCCCCCGCATGACCATCGAGGAGAACCTCCTCCTCGGCGCCTTCCTGCGCACCGACACGGCGGGCATCCAGTCCGACGTGGAACGGGCCTACACCCTCTTCCCCATCCTCGGCGAACGCCGCAAGCAGGCCGCCGGCACGCTGTCCGGCGGCGAGCAGCAGATGCTCGCCATGGGTCGGGCCCTGATGTCCCAGCCCAAACTGCTGATGCTGGACGAGCCCTCTATGGGCCTCTCCCCGCTGATGATGCAGAAGATCATGTCCACCATCGTCGAGCTCAAGGCGTCCGGTACGACCATCCTCCTGGTCGAACAGAACGCCCAGGCCGCCCTGTCGCTCTCCGACCGCGGCTACGTCATGGAAACCGGCCGCATCGTCCTCTCCGGGACGGGCGCCGACCTCCTCCACGACGAGTCCGTCCGCAAGGCCTACCTCGGCGAGGACTGAGCCCGCACACGCGAAAGGGCCCGGCGGATCCGATCCGCCGGGCCCTTCGCCTGCGCGCTACTCGCCCTTGTCGCCCTCTTCCGCCTTCTTGCGGTCCTGGGCCTCGCCCTCCTCGATGACCGCCTCGGCCACCGCCGCCATCGTCATCCGCCGGTCCATCGAGGTCTTCTGGATCCACCGGAAGGCAGCCGGCTCGTTCAGCCCGAACTTCGTCTGCAGCACGCCCTTGGCGCGGTCCACCAGCTTCCGGGTCTCCAGCCGCTGGGTGAGATCCCCGATCTCCTTCTCCAGCTCCCGCATCTCGGTGTACCGCGACACCGCCATCTCGATCGCCGGGACCAGGTCGGCCTTCGAGAACGGCTTCACGATGTACGCCATCGCCCCCGCGTCCCGCGCCCGGTCCACCAGCTCCCGCTGCGAGAACGCGGTCAGCATCAGCACCGGCGCCAGGTGCTTCTCGTGGATCTGCTCGGCGGCGGAGAGCCCGTCCAGGATCGGCATCTTCACGTCGAAGATCGCCAGATCCGGCTTCAACTCCTCCACCAGCCGCACCGCCGTCTCCCCGTCCCCGGCCTCACCGACGACGGTGTACCCCTCCTCCTCCAGCATCTCCTTCAGGTCGAGACGGATCAGCGCCTCGTCCTCGGCGATCACGATCCGGGTGATCTGGGGCATATCGGTCTCAAGCGGCTGTGCCTGCTCGTCGGCGGTGCTCACTGGGCTCCTAGTTCCGGCGGGGTACTGCATGCACGAGGGTACCTAGCTGCGCCCAACGGCGCGCACAGGGTATCCTTCACGGGCGCGAACTTGCCGGGTTGGTGGAAGGGCAGACACGATCGCCTCAAAAGCGATTGCCTGAAAGGGCGTGTGGGTTCGAATCCCACACTCGGCACCAGAATTTTCCTCATATTCCCAGGCTGCGGGAAATTCACCTGATCTGGTGGACAGCACCCAAAGCGCCCACCTTGCCGATTGGCGCGTCTCACTCTGGCGCACATGACCACTCTCTCCGTGCGCGAACAGGCTGTCCATCTGCTCCGTCGAGGCGTCAGCAATGCCGAGGTGGCCCGCCGGCTGCGTGTCCCGCAGGGCACGGTTTCCTGGTGGAAGCATCAGGACCTTGCGAAACGCAACGAGCTCCCCGGCCGCAAGCGCTCCGCGTGTATGCACTGCTACGGCGACGAGCTGAACCGACCCGCCTACGCCTACCTGCTCGGCCTGTACCTCGGTGACGGCCACATCCTGCTGCCCAACGAGTACCGCAGGACCCAGAGCCTCCAGATCACCTGCGACGACAAGTGGCCGGGCATCATGGATTCCGTCGAACAGGCTATGCGTCAGGCCCTCCCCAACAACAAGCCTTGCCGGGTACGGCGCACTGGATGCCACGACGTCAAGGTCTATTCAAACCACCTGACCTGCCACTTTCCCCAACACGCCCCAGGCAAGAAGCACGAACGCACGATAGCCCTGGAGCCCTGGCAGCAGGAGATCGTCGACGCCCACCCCTGGGAGTTCCTGCGCGGCCTCATCCACTCCGACGGCTGCCGCATCACCAACTGGGCGACCCGCACCGTCAATGGCGTCACGAAGCGCTACGAGTACCCGCGGTACTTTTTTACCAACACCTCGACCGACATCATCGGCCTCTTCACCGCCACCCTCGACGCCGTCGGCGTCCAGTGGAAGGCGTCGATCCCCCGCCCGACCGGCCAGGTCAACATCTCCATCGCCCGCAAGGACTCCGTCGCCCTGATGGACGCCCACATCGGCCCCAAGTACTGACAGCGGCGCGGCCCCTGGCAGGGCCGCGCCGCCTGAGCAGCCTCAGTCGTCCAACGTCCCCACGTGGTGGACGCGGACGAGGTTGGTGGAGCCGGCCAGGCCGGGCGGGGAGCCGGCGGTGATGACGACGATGTCGCCCTTCTGGCAGCGGCCGAGGGAGAGCAGGGCCGCGTCGACCTGTTCGACCATCTGGTCGGTGGTCGGGGCGAAGGGGCCGAGGAAGGTCTCCACGCCCCAGGTGAGGGCGAGTTGGCTGCGCACGGCCGGTTCGTAGGTGAAGGCGAGCACCGGGATGGGCGAGCGGTAGCGGGTGAGCCGCCGGGCGGTGTCGCCGGACTGGGTGAAGGCGATCAGGTACTTGGCGTGCAGGAAGTCGCCGATCTCGGCGGCCGCGCGGGCGACGGCGCCGCCCTGGGTCCGCGGCTTGCTGCCGGTGGTCAGCGGGGGCAGTCCGGCGGCCAGGATGTCGTTCTCGGCGGCTTCGATGATCCGGCCCATGGTCTTGACCGTCTCGATCGGGAACTTGCCGACCGAGGTCTCGCCGCTGAGCATCACCGCGTCCGTCCCGTCGAGGACGGCGTTGGCGACGTCGGAGGCCTCGGCGCGGGTGGGCCGGGAGGCGTTGATCATCGAGTCGAGCATCTGGGTCGCCACGATGACGGGCTTGGCGTTGCGCCTGGCCAGCTTGATGGCGCGCTTCTGGACCAGCGGGACCTGTTCGAGGGGCATCTCCACGCCCAGGTCCCCGCGGGCCACCATGATGCCGTCGAAGGCGTCCACGATGGAGTCGAGGTTCTCGACCGCCTGCGGCTTCTCGATCTTGGCGATGACCGGGACGTACCGCCCCTCCTCGGCCATCACCCGGTGCACGTCCTCGATGTCGCGCCCGGTGCGGACGAAGGAGAGCGCGATCAGGTCGGCGCCGGTGCGCAGCGCCCACCGCAGGTCGGCGACGTCCTTGTCGCTGAGTGCGGGGACGGAGACGGCGACGCCGGGGAGGTTGAGGCCCTTGTGGTCGGAGACGAGTCCGCCTTCGATGACGAGGCATCGCACCTGTGGTCCGTCGACGGCGACGACTTCCAGGGTGACGCGGCCGTCGTCGACGAGGATGCGTTCGCCGCGGCTGACGTCGCCGGCGAGGCCGGCGTAGGTGGTGCCGCAGATGTCCTTGTCCCCCACGACGCCGTTGTCGGTGGAGATGGTGAACTCGTCGCCGCGTTCG
Source organism: Kitasatospora sp. NPDC098652 (assembly GCF_044760155.1). NCBI lineage: Bacteria > Bacillati > Actinomycetota > Actinomycetes > Kitasatosporales > Streptomycetaceae > Kitasatospora > Kitasatospora sp. NPDC098652. Next base: position 84,569 of record NZ_JBIWAQ010000006.1, on the reverse strand, counting down.
AGGAGTACGGGCCCGTGGGCGAAGGTGTCGAGTCGGATCTTCGGGCCTTGGAGGTCGGCGAGGACGCCGACGCTCCGGCCGGTCTCGTCGGCGGCCTTGCGGACGCGACGGTAGCGTTCTTCGTGTTCGGCGTGGGTGCCGTGGCTGAGGTTGAAGCGGGCGATGTCCATTCCGGCGTCGACCAGGGTCTTGATCTGGTCGTACGAGTCGGTGGCCGGCCCGAGGGTGCAGACGATTTTTGCTCGGCGCATACTGCTGAGGGTAGGCATTACCGGCGCGTAACCTCGACGTGGTTCCGGACTGCGGGATGACCTTTGTCGTAAGGCGAGTTGAACAATCTGACACTTCCTCAAACCGGTGTGCGAGGGGTCCGGCGAGAGGTTCGTCGCGGGGTCCGGCGCCGGGTCCGTCGAGGGTTGTTCGGGCGCCCTGCCGGAGCCCCTCTTCCGATGCGATTCCGTGAAACGGTGTTCACCCCTGGTTCACCGCACCTTCCGCCCGTGCTCCCCGCCCGGCGGGACGCTCGTCACCCCCGGGTGACGGCATCCGGGTGGCGGAGCAACGAGGGGGAGGCGCTCGCGATGAGACGACGCGCTCTGGGGGTGCTCGCAGCCCTGGCCCTGCTGGGCGGGGTGACGTACGCGCTGGTCCCGGAGGACGCCGGGACGGGCCCGGCGAAGACGGTCACGGTCACCGGGCTGATCGGTTCGGAGAAGCGGAGCTTCTTCGAGAACGCCGAGGTGAAGGCCGAGTTGGCGAAGCAGGGGCTGGAGGTGCGCGCCGACTCGACCGGTTCCTGGACGATGAGCGAGCAGGCGAGGAGCAGTTCCGGGCTGGACTTCGCGTTTCCGGCGAGCACCGCGCCGGCCCACGAGATCCAGCGCCACTGGGGGTTGCAGGACTCGCCGCTGGTGCCGTTCTACTCGCCGCTGGTGGTGGTGGCGCACGCGCCGGTCGCGCAGATCCTCAGGGAGAGCAAGCTGGCCGCGCGGGACGATTCGACCGGTGTGTGGACGTTCCGGATGGACGAGTACGTCCGTGCCCTCAAGGCCGGGCTCAAGTGGCAGGACCTGACGGGCGCGGGGGGTCACGGGGAGTTGTCGGGCCCGATCTTCGTCACCACCACCGACCCGGAGAGTTCCTCCTCGGGAGCGCTGTACATCGCGCTGCTGTCGTACGTCCTGAACAACAACCTGGTGGTCTCCGACGACGCCGGGGTCGAGGCCGTCCGGCCGGTCCTGTACCAGGCGACCGCGCTGCAGGGCGGCCAGAAGAGCAGCAGTGACGAGCCGTTCCGGGACTTCCTGGCCGGGGTCGGCAACCCGCTGATCTTCGGCTACGAGTCGCAGGTCGCCGCGATGGCCGTCCAGGGCCAGCCGACGGGGGACATGGTGGTGATGTACCCGGACACCACGGCCTACTCCGACCACACCATCATCGCCCGCACCGAGAACGGCCGGAAGCTCGCCGGACTGCTGCAGAACGACGAGGCACTGCGCGCCCTGGAGGTCCGGTTCGGCTTCCGTCCGCAGGCGGCCGGCGGCGCGTTCGCCGATCGGGTGAGGGACGTCAAGCAGCCGGTCTTCGCCCAGGACCTGAACGCGGCGAGGGTGAAGCAGGCGACCGTCCCGTCGCTGGACAACCTGACCAAGCTGACCAAGGCGGCGAAGGGGAGCCCGAAGTGAACCTCCTGACGAAGCGGCCGGCCCGGCTGGCCGCCGTCCTGGCGGCGGTGCTCGCCGCGGTGACCGCCTGCACCTCCTCCCCTGCCCCGGCGCCGGTGCCGAACCCGAGCGGCTCGGTGGCCGAGACCGCGCGCCCCGGGGTGCTGCGCGTCCTGGCCGGCAGTGAACTCCAGGACCTGCAACCGGTCCTGGACGACGCCCGGAAGGCGACCGGGGTGACGGTCCAACTGGCGTTCGGCGGCACGCTGGACGGTGCGGACGCCATCTCGGCCGGCCGGGCGGACGGCAAGTACGACGCGGTCTGGTTCCCGTCGAACCAGTACCTGCGGCTGGATCCGACCGGCAGGTCCAAGGTGCTGTCGGAGACTCCGGTGATGGTCTCCCCGGTGGCCGTGGGGGTACGGTCCTCGGTCCTGGCCGACCTCGGCTGGGGGGACGGTTCGAAGGTCACCTGGGCGCAGATCGGCGACGCGGCCGCGGCCGGGAAGCTGTCGTACGGGATGTCCGACCCGTCGCGCTCCAACTCCGGCTTCTCCGCCCTGGTCGCGGTGGCCTCGGCGTTCTCGGGCGCGGGCGCGGCGCTGACCGCGGCGGACGTGCAGAAGGCGACGCCGCAGTTGAAGCAGTTCTTCACCGGCCAGAAGCTGACCTCGGGTTCCTCGGGCTGGCTGGCGCAGGCGTACGCCAAGGCCGAGCCGGGCCGGGTCGGCGCCCTGGTGAACTACGAGTCGGTGCTGCTGTCGCTGAACCGGACCCTGCCGGCGGACCAGCGGCTGACGGTGGTGCGCCCGGTGGACGGCGTGGTGTCGGCGGACTACCCGCTGTCGCTGCTGTCCTCGGCGGGGCAGGGCGAGCGGGAGTCCTTCCAGCGGCTGGTCGGCTACCTGTTGAAGGAGGACGTGCAGAAGCGCATCTCGGAGCTGACGCTGCGCCGCCCGGTGTCGGCGGGGGTGGCCCCGGCGGCGGGGCTGCCCACCGACCGCCGCCGCGAGCTGCCGTTCCCGGGCACCCGGGCGGTGGCGGACGGCCTGCTGGCCTCGTACCAGAACGAGCTGCGCCGCCCGTCCCGGACGGTGTACGTGCTGGACACCTCGGGTTCGATGGACGGCCAGCGGCTGGCCTCGCTCAAGGCGGCGCTGGGCCGGCTGACGGGTACGGACGACACCCGGGGGCTGCGCCGCTTCCGGGACCGCGAGGAGGTGACGCTGATCTCCTTCGCGTCGGCGGTGAAGTGGTCGAGGACCCACGTCGTCCCGGCCTCGGGCAGCCAGCCCGGTCCGGAGTCCGAGCTGGCGGCGATCAACGCCGACGTCCAGTCGCTGCGGGCCGAGGGCGGTACGGCGCTGTACGACTCGCTGGAGCAGGCGTACCGGGTGATCGAGGCCCAGCAGAAGGCAGCGGGGGACGACAGGTTCACCTCGATCGTGCTGATGACGGACGGGGAGAGCAACGAGGGCGCGACGGACGGGGACTTCAGGCGCTTCCACGACGGGCTGCCGTCGGGCGAGAAGTCGATCCCGGTGTTCCCGATCAAGTTCGGGGAGGCGGCGGTGGGTCAGTTGCAGGGGATCGCGGACGTGAGCGGGGGCAAGCTGTTCGACGGCGGGGGTTCGCTGGACGGGGTGTTCGAGGAGATCCGTGGCTACCAGTGACGGGGCCGGCCGGTGGCTGCTGCGCTACCTGGAGTCGACCAGGAACCTGGTCGGCTGCGGGGGCGGCGCCATCGGGCTGGGGCTGCACTTCGCGGGCCTGGGCGGGTCCTGGTGGCCGGGGGTGGTGGCGGGCCTGTACGGCGTCGGCGCCCTGCTGACGCCGGGTCCGCCGCCACCGCCGCCACCGCCCCCTCCTCCGCCGCCCCCGCCGCACCCCGAACTGGACGGGCTGGCCGCCTATCTGGAGACCGTCCCGCTGCCCGCTTCCGCCGGGGTGGACGCCCTGCTGGTGGCGTTGCGCGAGGCCGGTCCCGGCCCGGTGGCCGATCCGATCGTCCGGCACCGCCTGCCGGTCGCGGTGGACGGCTACCTACGGGCTCGCGCCTGGCTGCCGTGGGCGGAGCCGGACGCGCCGGACCCGGCGGCGGAGCTGGGCCGCGAGGTGAAGCAGCTGTCGGCCGAACTCGACTGACCGAAGTCGACCGACCGGCCGGAAGGCAGGGGCGGGGTGGCCGGATTTCGACCCTCCCGCCCCATATCGCCCCTTTCTCCGCCCACCCCGGTCACGAACGAGTCGCCAAGATCTCACCTGTTGGAAACGTCGGAGGGCTATCCAGCGGCCCGGCTCGCACGGCAGACTTCTACGCGCGTCCTTCTACGCGCGTCACCGCTCTCGCGGACGCGCCACGCACGCCATTCGCACACAAGTTGACGGCTCATCCGCCGTCGTTCCCACTCGGGAGAGTCGTCCATGTCGCTGAACCGCCGTGACTTCGTCACCCGGTCCGCCGCCACCGCCGCCGGCGCCGCCCTGACCGGCGGAGCCGTCGTCGCCGCCGCCCCCGCCGCCGTGGCCGCCGAGCCGGGCACGGCGGCCGCCAAGGGCAGGAAGAAGCCGCCCCGCCGCCAGGCCTTCACCGTCATGGGCACCACCGACCTGCACGGCCGGGTGCTCAACTGGGACTACTTCACCGACGCCGAGTACGTCGACAAGGCCCACAACGCGGTCGGCCTCGCCAAGATCTCCACCCTGGCCAACCAGGTCCGCGAGGAGAAGGGCTGGGACCGCTGCCTGCTCATCGACTCCGGTGACATCATCCAGGGCACCCAGCTGAGCTACTACTACGCCCGGGTCGAGCCGATCGCCACCGACGGCGACAACGTGCCGGACCACCCGATGGCCGTCGCCATGAACCTCATGGGCTACGACGCCGCCGCGCTCGGCAACCACGAGTTCAACTACGGCATCCCCACCCTGAAGGCCTTCGAGGACCAGCTGGAGTTCCCGCTGCTGGGCGCCAACGCCCTGCACGCGAAGAACGAGAAGCCGGCCTTCAAGCCGTACGTGATCAAGGAGGTGTGGTTGGACGAGGACACCCCGATCAAGGTCGGCATCCTCGGCCTCACCAACCCCGGCATCGCGATCTGGGACAAGGCCAACGTGGCCGGGCAGATGGTCTTCCCGGGCATCGTCGAGACCGCCGCCAAGTACGTGCCCCGGATGAAGGCCGCGGGCGCGGACGTCATCGTGGTCTCCGCCCACTCCGGCATCGACGAGCCGACCACCTACGGCGACCAGCTGCCCTGGCCCGAGGACGCCTCCGGCGAGATGGCCGAGACCGTCCCGGACATCGACGCGGTACTGGTGGGCCACACCCACAAGGAGGTCGCGCAGCGCCTCATCGTCAACAAGAAGACCGGCCGGACGGTCGTGCTCTCCGAGCCGCTGTGCTGGGGCCAGCGCCTGAGCTGCTTCGACTTCGAGGTCGAGTTCGTCGACGGCCACTGGAAGGTCGCCTCGGTCTCCTCCCGGGTGCTGAACTCCAACACCGTGCCGGAGAACCCGGAGATCAGCAACGCCATCGTCGGCCAGCACAAGAAGGTCGTCGCGTACGTCAACCAGAACATCGGCACCAGCAAGATCGAGCTGTCGATCGCCGAGGCCCGGTTCAAGGCCACCCCGATCATCGACCTGATCGGCAAGGTCCAGGCCGACGCCGTCAAGGCCGCGCTGGCGGGCGGGCAGTACGCCAACCTCCCGGTCCTGGCCCAGGCCGCCCCGTTCAACCGGACCGCGCTGATCCCCTCCGGCCAGGTCAAGCTGCGCGACGCGGCCGGCCTGTACATCTACGAGAACACCCTGGAGGCCCGCATCCTGACGGGCGCCCAGCTCAAGGACTACCTGGAGTTCTCGGCGAAGTACTACTACCAGCTCGCCCCGGGCGCCCCGGTCGACAAGGACGCCATGACCGGCGCCGAGACCACCCCGGACTACAACTACGACTCGGTCTACGGCCTGAGCTACGACATCGACATCGCCCAGCCCAAGGGGCAGCGGATCGTCAACCTCAGCTTCCAGGGCAAGCCGATCGACCCGAACGCCCAGTTCGTGTTCGCGGTCAACAACTACCGCGCCAACGGCGGCGGCAACTTCCCGCACGTCGCCACCGCCAAGGTGGTCTGGACGAACTCCGACGAGATCCGCAACACCATGATCGCCTGGGTCAAGGCCAAGGGCGTCATCGACCCCGCCGACTTCTTCACCAACTCCTGGCGCCTCGTCCGCGCCGGCCAGCCGGTGTTCTAGTCACACCTTTCCATGAAGGCCGTCTGCCCCCGCGCAGACGGCCTTCATGCCGTTCCCGGGGAGTTCGGACCGGCCTCCCGGCGGCTACCGCCGGGAGGCTAGGGCCGTGTGAGCGCGTGAGCCGCCGTCTAGAACGGGAACGGCGCCCGGCCGTGCTGCACCGAGATCCACTTCACCGTGGTGAAGGCGTCCACCGTGTACTCCCCGTTGAGGCGCCCGACGCCGGAGTTCTTCTCCCCGCCGAACGGCACCCCGGGCTCGTCCGCGATGGTTCCGCCGTTGACGTGGATCATGCCGGTCTCGATCCGCTGGGCGACCCGCACACCGCGCTCGACGTCCGCGGTGTGCACCGCGCCGCTGAGCCCGAAGGGCGTGTGGTTGGCCAGCCGGACGGCCTCCTCCTCGCCGTCGAAGGGCACCAGCAGGACGACCGGGCCGAAGAGTTCGCGCTGCAGGATGGGCGCGTCCTCGGCCAGGTCGGTGAGCACGGTCGGTGCCATCAGGCTGCCGGCCGTGGCCCCGCGGAGCAGGGCGGTGGCGCCGCCGGCGACGGCCTGGTCGACCTGGGCGTTGATGGCGTCGGCCTGGACGGAGTTGATCAGCGGGCCGATGTGGGTGGCCGGGTCCCGGGGGTCGCCGACGGTCAGCGAGGCGACCTTGGCGACGAACTTCTCGGTGAACTCGGCGAGCACCCGCCGGTCCACCAGCACCCGGTTGGCGGCCATGCAGACCTGGCCCTGGTGGACGAAGCGGCTGAACACGGCCGCGTCCACGGCGTAGTCGACGTCGGCGTCGTCCAGGACGATCAGCGCGCTGTTGCCGCCGAGTTCCAGCACCGACCGCTTGAAGTGGGCGGCGGCGACGGTGGCGACGTGCCGGCCGATCTGGTCGGAGCCGGTGAAGGAGATCACCTTGGGCACCGGGTGCTCCAGGAAGCTGTCGCCGATCTCCGCGATGTCGGTGATCACGACGTTCAGCAGGCCGGGCGGCAGGCCCGCGTCCTCGAAGAGCTTGGCGATCAGGCTGCCGCCGACGATCGGGGTCTCCTGGTGCGGCTTGAGCACCACGCCGTTGCCGAGCGCGAGCGCCGGGCCGATCGCCTTGAGGGCGAGGAACAGCGGGAAGTTGAACGGGCTGATCACGCCGACCACGCCGACCGGCAGCCGGTAGAGCCGGTTCTCCTTGCCGGGGGCGGGGGAGGGCAGCAGCCGACCCTCGGTGGCCACCGACAGGTGCAGGCACTCCCGCAGCACGTCCTTGACCAGGGAGAGTTCGAAGCCGGCCTTGAGCGCGGTGCCGCCGAGTTCGGCCATCACGGCCCGGACGATCTCCCCCTCGCGCTCCTCCAGCAGCCGCAGCGCCCGCTCGAAGACCAGGCGGCGCTGGTAGGGGTTGGTGGCGGCCCAGGAGCGCTGGGCGCGCTCGGCGGCGCGGTAGGCCCGGTCGACCTCGGCGACGGTGGCCACGGTGATGGTGGCCAGCTTGTCCCCGGTGTAGGGGTCGACGTCGACGATGTCCCAGGAGCCGCTGCCGCTGCACCATTCGCCGTCGATGTACTGCAGCGCCAACTCGGAGAAGTACGACATCTGTTCCCTCTCGTGCCCGACCTGATGGGAGCTCATCGTACTGATGTGTCAGAGCTCTTGGCGTACGGAGAGCAGAAGATCGCGGGTCCGTTCGGGTCCGAGGCTCTCGGCGAGCAGCCCGTCCATCGCCTGCCGGTACGAGGCGACCTCGGCGGGCTTGTCCACGTAGAGGGCGGTGGTGAACTGCTCCAGGTAGACGACGTCGGCGAGTTCGGCCTCGGCGAAGCCCAGCACGCTGAACGCACCGCTCTCGGCGCTCAGCGCGGCGCCGCCGAGCGGGCGCACCTGGAGGCACACGTTGGGCAGTTCGGAGAGCTGGAGGAGGGTGTCGAGCTGGCCGCGCATCAGCTCGGGCCCGCCCCAGGGGCGGCGCAGCGCGGCCTCGTCGAGGACGGCGTGCAGGTACGGCGGGTGGTCGGCGGTGAGCAGGTCCTGGCGCTTGCGCCGCACCTCGACCCGGCGTTCGACCTCGTCGTCGCGGAGGCCGTGGCAGCCGGCGTGGATGACGGCGCGGGCGTAGTCGGCGGTCTGCAGCAGCCCGTGCACGAACTGGACCTCGTAGCTGCGGATCTCGGCGGCGGCCTCTTCCAGGCCGAGGTAGTTCTGGAACCAGGCGGGCAGCACGTCGCCGTAGTCGTGCCACCAGGAGGTGGCGTTGGCCTCCCGGACGAGGCCGAGGACGTTGGCCCGTTCCTGTTCGGCGTCGACGCCGTAGAGGGTGAGGAGGTCGGCGACGTCGCGTTCCTTGAAGCCGACCCGGCCGAGTTCCATCCGGCTGATCTTGGACTCGGAGGCGCGGATCGAGTACCCGGCCTCCTCGCGGCTGACGCCTCTGGCCTCGCGGAGCTTGCGCAGCTGGCTGCCGAGCAGCAGGCGTCGTACGGTGGCGCCTCCGCCTGCCTGAGTCGTGCCCATCGAAGTCAACCTCCGCACTCGTGCAGCCCCCCGGCCGTCGGCGGCAGTCTGCCACCTGGCACTGACGAGCAACAGCCCGTACCGGGTCGCATTCCGGTCGCGGTGCGAAGCCTGGGAGAAAGCTGTGAGGCGACCCTCGGTGCACGGACGGACGCGCAGGTGGGAGCGCAGGTGGGAGCCCCTGGTAAGGGGCGGGTGAGAGCTCTGGCGGGGCGCGGGTGAGCGGAGTCCGGGAACCCGGGAGGGAACGCGACGGCGCCCGCCCTCCAACTGGTCGGGGAAGAGGGCAGGCGCCAGGAGACCGCGTTGGCCCGGCGACGCTGGCGGGGGCAGCGGGTTGAGCTCCCGGCGATGCGGCGCCGGGGGTTCGGGGTGGGCCGGTCGGACCGTCGGCCCTCAGACCACCAGGGGGCGGTCGGTGGGCCGGATCGGGGCGGGAAGCGGGGTCTTGCCGCCCAGGTGCTTGTCCACCGCGGCGGCGGCCGAACGGCCTTCCGCGATGGCCCAGACGATCAGTGACTGGCCACGGCCGGCGTCTCCGCAGACGTACACGCCATCGACATTGGTGGCGAACCGGCCGTCGCGGGCAATGTTACCGCGTGTGTCGAGGTCGAGGCCGAGCTGCTCGACCAGGCCGTTCTTCACGTCCGTCCCGGTGAAGCCCATGGCCAGGGTGACCAGCTGGGCCGGGAGGGCCCGCTCGGTGCCGGGGACGGGCTCGAACCGGCCGTCCTTGAACTCGACCTCGACCAGGTGCAGTTCCTGGACGTTGCCGTCCTCGTCGCCGGTGAAGTGGGTGGTGTTGACGGAGTAGATCCGCTCGCCGCCCTCCTCGTGCGCGGAGGTGACCTTGTAGGTCATCGGCATGGTGGGCCAGGGCTGGTGGCCGGGCCGCTCCTCGCCGGGGCGCGGCATGATCTCCAGCTGGGTGACGGAGAGGGCGCCCTGGCGGTGGGCGGTGCCGACGCAGTCGGCGCCGGTGTCGCCGCCGCCGATGACGACCACGTGCTTGCCCTTGGCGCTGATCGGGGAGTCGACGAGGTCGCCCTCCTGGACCTTGTTGGCCAGCGGCAGGTACTCCATCGCCTGGTGGACGCCCTTGAGCTCGCGTCCGGGCACCGGCAGGTCGCGGGCGGTGGTGGCGCCGGCGGCGATCACCACGGCGTCGAAGCGCTCGCGCAGCTGCTGGCCGGTGATGTCCTCGCCGACGTGCACGCCGGTGCGGAACCGGGTGCCCTCGGCCCGCATCTGCTCGATGCGGCGGTTGATGTGGCGCTTCTCCATCTTGAACTCGGGGATGCCGTAGCGCAGCAGTCCGCCGATCCGGTCGGCGCGCTCGTACACCACCACGGTGTGCCCGGCCCGGGTGAGCTGCTGGGCGGCGGCCAGGCCGGCCGGGCCGGAGCCGACGACGGCGACGGTCTTGCCGGAGAGCCGCTCCGGGATCTGCGGGGTGACCCCGCCGCGGTCCCAGGCCTTGTCGATGATGGTGACCTCGACGTTCTTGATGGTCACCGCGTCCTGGTTGATGCCGAGCACGCACGCCGACTCGCAGGGCGCCGGGCACAGCCGCCCGGTGAACTCCGGGAAGTTGTTGGTGGCGTGCAGGCGCTCGATGGCGCCGGTGAAGTCGTCGCGGTAGGCGAGGTCGTTCCACTCGGGGATGAGGTTCCCGAGCGGGCAGCCGTTGTGGCAGAACGGGATGCCGCAGTCCATGCAGCGGCCGGCCTGCTCGGTGATGATCGGCAGGAGGCTGCGCTCGACGTAGACCTCGTTCCAGTCCTTGATCCGCACGTCGACCGGGCGGCGCTCCGCCAGCTGCTTGGGCGTGGTCAGGAAGCCCTTGGGGTCAGCCATGTGCCGCCTCCATCATCTTGCGAGTGGTCTCGGTCTCGGAGAGACCGTCGCGCTCGGCGGCGTCCTTGGCGGCGAGCACTGCCTTGTAGTCGGTCGGCATGATCTTGGAGAAGCGGGAGACCCCGCTGCCCCAGTCGGCCAGGAGCTCGGCGGCGACGGTGGAGCCGGTCTCCTCGTAGTGCTGCTGCACGATCTCGCGCAGCCAGTCGCGGTCGGCGGCGGTCGGGGCCTCGATGCCCACCATGCCGTCGTTGACGTTGGCGGGGCGAAGGTCCAGGACGTACGCGACGCCGCCGGACATGCCCGCCGCGAGGTTGCGTCCGGTCTCGCCGAGGATGACGACCCGGCCGCCGGTCATGTACTCCAGGCCGTGGTCGCCGACGCCCTCGACGACGAGGGTGGCGCCGGAGTTGCGGACGGCGAAGCGCTCACCGGCCTTGCCGCGCAGGTGGATCCGGCCGGAGGTGGCGCCGTAGCCGATGGTGTTCCCGGCGATGACGTGGTTCTGGGCGTCGTTGCCGATGGCCGCGGCCTCGCGGGCCGGGCGGACGACGAGCACGCCGCCGGAGAGGCCCTTGCCCACGTAGTCGTTGGCGTCGCCCTCCAGCCGCAGGGTGATCCCCTTCGGCACGAAGGCGCCGAAGGACTGTCCGGCGGAGCCGGTGAAGGTGACGTCGATGGTCCCCTCCGGCAGGCCCTCGCCGCGGTACCGCTTGGTCACCTCGTGGCCGAGCATGGTGCCGACGGTGCGGTTGACGTTGCGGATCGGCAGCTGGATCCGCACCGACTCGCCGCGCTCCAGGGCGTCCTCGGCCAGGGTGATCAGCTGGTTGTCCAGGGCCTTGTCGAGTGCGTGGTCCTGCTCGGTGGTGCGGTGCCGGGCGGCGCCCTCGGGCAGCTCGGGCACGTGGAACAGCGGGGCCAGGTCGAGCCCGGCGGCCTTCCAGTGGTCGACGGCGGCCTGGGCGTTGATGTGCTCGGCGCGGCCGACGGCCTCCTCGATCGAGCGGAAGCCCAGCGAGGCCAGGATCTCCCGGACCTCCTCGGCGATGAACTCGAAGAAGTTGACCACGAATTCGGGCTTGCCGGAGAAGCGCTCGCGCAGCACCGGGTTCTGGGTGGCGACGCCGACCGGGCAGGTGTCCAGGTGGCAGACGCGCATCATGATGCAGCCGGAGACGACCAGCGGGGCGGTGGCGAAGCCGAACTCCTCGGCGCCGAGCAGTGCGGCGATGACCACGTCGCGGCCGGTCTTCAACTGGCCGTCGGTCTGGACGACGATGCGGTCGCGCAGCCCGTTGAGCAGCAGGGTCTGCTGGGTCTCGGCGAGGCCGAGCTCCCAGGGGCCGCCGGCGTGCTTGAGCGAGGTGAGCGGCGAGGCGCCGGTGCCGCCGTCGTGTCCGGAGACCAGCACCACGTCGGCGTGCGCCTTGGAGACGCCGGCCGCGACCGTCCCGACGCCGACCTCGGAGACCAGCTTCACGTGGATGCGGGCCGCCGGGTTGGCGTTCTTGAGGTCGTGGATCAGCTGGGCCAGGTCCTCGATCGAGTAGATGTCGTGGTGCGGCGGCGGGGAGATCAGGCCGACGCCCGGGGTGGAGTGCCGGGTCCTGGCGACCCACGGGTAGACCTTGTGGCCGGGCAGCTGGCCGCCCTCGCCGGGCTTGGCGCCCTGGGCCATCTTGATCTGGATGTCGTCGGCGTTGACCAGGTACTCGGAGGTGACGCCGAAGCGGCCGGAGGCGACCTGCTTGATCGCCGAGCGGCGCTCGGGGTCGTACAGGCGGTCCGGGTCCTCGCCGCCCTCGCCGGTGTTGGACTTGCCGCCGAGGCGGTTCATCGCGATGGCGAGGGTCTCGTGGGCCTCCAGCGAGATCGAGCCGTAGGACATCGCGCCGGTGGAGAAGCGCTTGACGATCTCGGAGACCGGCTCGACCTCCTCCACCGGGATCGGCTCCCGGCCGAGGCCGTCCAGCTGGAACAGGCCGCGCAGCGTCATCAGCCGCTCGGACTGCTCGTTCACCCGGTCCGTGTACTGCTTGAAGATGTCGTACCGGCGGTTGCGGGTGGAGTGCTGGAGCCGGAAGACGGTGTCCGGGTCGAACAGGTGGGGCTCGCCCTCGCGGCGCCACTGGTACTCGCCGCCGATGTCCAGCGCGCGGTGCGCGGCCGGGATGCCGGAGGCCGGGTACGCCTTGGCGTGCCGGGCGGCGGTCTCCTTGGCGATCTCCTCCAGCCCGATCCCGCCGAGCTTGGTGGTGGTGCCGGCGAAGTAGTCGTCGACCAGGCCCTGGGAGAGGCCGATGGCCTCGAAGACCTGGGCGCCGCGGTAGGAGGCGACGGTGGAGATGCCCATCTTGGACATCACCTTGAGCACGCCCTTGCCGAGCGCCTTGATCAGGTTCTTGATCGCCTTCTCGGCCTCGACGCCCTGGATGAAGACGCCCTGCGCGACCAGGTCCTCGACCGACTCCATCGCCAGGTAGGGGTTGACGGCCCCGGCGCCGTAGCCGATCAGCAGCGCGACGTGGTGCACCTCGCGCACGTCACCGGCCTCGACCAGCAGCGACACCTGGGTGCGCTGCTTGGTGCGGATCAGGTGGTGGTGGATCGCGGAGGTGAGCAGCAGCGAGGGGATCGGGGCGTGCTCGGCGTCGGAGTGCCGGTCGGAGAGCACGATGATCCGGGCGCCGTCGGCGATCGCGGCGTCGGCCTCGGCGGCGATCTCCGCCAGCCGGGCGGCCAGGCCCGCTCCCCCGCTGGCGACCTTGTACAGGCCGGACAGCGTGACGGCCTTGAGGCCGGGCTGGTCGCCGTCGGCGTTGATGTGGACCAGCTTGGCCAGCTCGTCGTTGTCGATCACCGGGAAGGTGATGCCGACGGAGCGGCAGGAGGCGGACTCGGCGGCCAGCAGGTTGCCCTCGGGGCCGAGGTTGGACAGCAGCGAGGTGACGAGCTCCTCGCGGATGGCGTCCAGCGGCGGGTTGGTGACCTGCGCGAAGAGCTGGACGAAGTAGTCGAACAGCAGCCGCGGCTTCTCGCTCAGCGCGGCGATCGGCGAGTCGGTGCCCATCGAGCCGAGCGCCTCGGCGCCGGTCCTGGCCATCGGCGCCAGGATGACGCGCAGCTCCTCCTCGGTGTAGCCGAAGGTCTGCTGGCGGCGGGTGACGGAGGCGTGGGTGTGGGCGATGTGCTCGCGCTCGGGCAGCTTGGCGAGCTGGATTTGCCCGGCGCCGACCCACTCCTCGTAGGGGTGCTCGGCGGCGAGGGCGGACTTGATCTCCTCGTCCTCGACGATCCGGCCCTCGACGGTGTCCACCAGGAACATCCGGCCGGGCTGGAGGCGGCCCTTCCTGGTGACCTTCTCCTGGTCGATGTCGAGCACGCCGACCTCGGAGGAGAGGACGACCAGGCCGTCCTCGGTGATCCAGTAGCGGGCCGGGCGCAGGCCGTTGCGGTCGAGCACGGCGCCGATCTGGGTGCCGTCGGTGAAGGTGACGCAGGCCGGGCCGTCCCAGGGCTCCATCAGGTTGGAGTGGTACTGGTAGAAGGCGCGGCGGGCCGGCTCCATGGTGGCGTGGTTCTCCCACGCCTCCGGGATCATCATCAGCACCGAGTGCGGCAGCGAGCGGCCGCCGAGGTGCAGCAGTTCCAGGACCTCGTCGAAGGACGCGGAGTCCGAGTGGTCGGGCGTGCAGATCGGGAAGATCCGCGACAGGTCCCCTGGAATCAGGTCCGTCGCGAGCTGCGACTCCCGGGCCCGCATCCAGTTGCGGTTGCCCTTCACCGTGTTGATCTCGCCGTTGTGCGCGACGAAGCGGTACGGGTGGGCGAGCGGCCAGCTCGGGAAGGTGTTGGTGGAGAACCGCGAGTGCACCAGGCCGATGGCGGACGCGTAGCCGCGGTCCGACAGGTCGGGGAAGAAGGGCTCCAGCTGGCCGGTGGTCAGCATGCCCTTGTAGACGATGGTGCGGGCGGACAGCGACGGGAAGTACACCCCGGCCTCGCGCTCGGCCCGCTTGCGGACCACGAAGGCGACCCGGTCCAGCTCGATCCCCGACCGGCCCTCCTGGGCCTGGCCCTGTCCGACGGGCGCGGACGCGAGGAAGAGCTGCCGGAAGCGCGGCATCACGCTGCGTGCGGTGGCGCCGAGCAGGTCGGGGGTGACCGGCACGTCGCGCCAGCCGAGGACGGTCAGGCCCTCCTCGGCCGCGATGGCCTCGATCTGCGCGACGGCGGCACCGGCGGCCTCGTCCTCGTCCGGGAGGAAGGCGATGCCCACCGCGTAGGAGCCGGCGGCCGGGAGCTCGAAGTCGACCTTGCCGCGCAGGAACGCGTCCGGGACCTGGGTCAGGATGCCCGCGCCGTCACCGGAGTCCGGCTCGGCGCCGGTGGCGCCGCGGTGCTCCAGGTTGCGCAGGACGTTCAGCGCCTGCTCGACGATGGTGTGGTCGGCGATGCCGGTCAGCGTGGCGACGAAACCGACGCCGCAGGCGTCGTGCTCGTTCCGCGGGTCGTACAGGCCCTGAGCAGCAGGTCGCGCATCCGGCACGAGCGCGTACGGCCGGCGGTCGGCGCCGGCCTGGGGCTCGTTGGCGGAGTGCATGGATGCAGACAGCATCGGCTCTCCCGTCGTCGTCTTTCGGCAAGTTGGTGCAAGTAGGGACGACGTTGGCCCTGATGCGGTGAATCGATGTCGTGCAAGTTACATGATGCCCAGGATCCCGAGAAGCGGAATATCCCGTCCACATGGCGGACGGACGCGCAGGTCAGGGGGCCGGAGAAGAGGACGTGCCACAGTGCACGTCCCGACGATTGTGCCCGGCCGTCCCCGGCCTGAAACAGGGGCGAAACCGGATCGCCACACAAGCCGATCATGAACGCCTGGGAATCCATCCCGGGACCCTGGCTCCCGGATGCGATTCCGCGGCTCGGAGGCCCGGATGATGAGACGATGCCGGGCAACGGGCGACGTCCATGTGTGAAACGTCACCCGTTGCCCGGCATAGTCATGCAGCGCTGTCGCCGTGCACCGCGGCGTCGGCCCCAGGGCGTGTCTTGTGGATCAGGTCGGACCAGACCGCGGCGTCAGGGTGCGTGCATCGCAAGGCGGAGGATGGGGGCACCTCCCGGCCGAAGGCTGGGGGCCATCGGCGACCGACGACAACGCGGCGAGGTGCGTGCCCTGGCGTCGCGGGCCTGGCCTGATCCACAAGACACGCCCTAACCGACGTGCCCGCCGATCAGCCACCCCAGCAGGTACGTCACCCCGGCCGCGGCCCCGCCCAGCACCAGCTGCCGCACCCCGCTGAACCACCAGCTGCGCGCCGTCACCCGGGCCACCACCGCGCCGCACAGGAACAGCCCCAGCCCCGCCAGGACCATCGCCGGCAGCAGCGTGGTCGCCCCCAGCAGGTACGGCAGCAGCGGCAGCAGCGCGCCCAGCGCGAAGCACAGGAAGGACGAGCCGGCCGCGACCAGCGGCGAGGGCAGGTCGTTGGGGTCGATCCCCAGCTCCTCCCGGGCGTGCACCTCCAGCGCCAGCTCCGGGTCCCGGGACAGCTGCCGGGCCACCTCGTGGGCGAGCTCCGGGTCCACCCCGCGCGAGACGTACACCTGCGCCAGCTCGGCCAGCTCACCGTGCGGGTTGCGGCTCAGCTCCAGCCGCTCGGCCTCGATCTCGGCCTGCACCAGCTCCCGCTGGGAGGCCACCGAGGTGTACTCCCCCGCCGCCATCGAGCAGGCACCGGCCGCCAGGCCCGCCAGCCCGGTGAGGATCACCGTGCCGTTGGAGGCCGCGCCGCCGACCACGCCGGTCATCAGCGCGAAGTTCGACACCAGGCCGTCCACCGCCCCGAACACCGCGGGCCGCAGCCAACCGCCGTTGACGTCCCGGTGGTGGTCGGCCGCGGGTATCCGCGGGTGCTGGGCGGGCTCGGCTTCCAGGGTGCTCGCAGTCACGGTTCTTCCCCTCCGTCTTTCGTTCGTCGCCCCGACCGTAGCCCCGTTGACCTGCGCATTTCCAGCAAAGTAAGGCTGTCCGAACAGCACTGAGGCCACCCTTCGCAAGGGTGGCCTCAGTTGCGGGGAAGTCCCTGGTCAGATCGGGTTCTTGGCGTCCTTGCCGGCCTTGTCGGCGTCCGTGCCGGCCTTCTCGGGGCCCTCGTCGGCCGGTCCGGCCGCCGCCTCTTCG
The DNA here is from genome assembly GCF_044760155.1 of Kitasatospora sp. NPDC098652. Classification (NCBI taxonomy): domain Bacteria; kingdom Bacillati; phylum Actinomycetota; class Actinomycetes; order Kitasatosporales; family Streptomycetaceae; genus Kitasatospora; species Kitasatospora sp. NPDC098652. The sequence continues at coordinate 68,094 of NZ_JBIWAQ010000006.1, read as the reverse complement.
TCCAGCAGTCGAGACGGCTTGTCCCCGTCCACCGTCTCGCTCGGCTTCGGAACCGCCGCCGCGTCCGCCTTCTTCCGCGCCGCGTCCTTGTCCTGCGCCGCGTCCTTCTCCTGCGCCGCGTCCTTCTCCTCGGCCTCGCCGGCCTCGGCGTGCGCCGCCGGGTCGATGCTCGCCGGGTCCTCCCGGCCGGGCCGCTTCTTCCCGACGACCACGAAGTACACGACGGCGCCGATGAACACCACGATCGAGGTCCAGTCGTTCAGCCGCAGGCCGAAGTAGACGTGCGCCTCGTCGATCCGCAGCCACTCGGTCCAGAACCGGCCCACCGTGTACGCGGCGACGTACAGCGCGAAGGCCCGGCCGTGGCCCAGCCGCCAGCGCCGGTCCGCCCAGATCACCAGCAGCGCGACGGCCACGTCCCAGATCGACTCGTACAGGAAGGTCGGGTGGAAGACCCCGTTCACGACCTCGCCGTCGGGCAGCGTCTTGTGGATCTCCAGGCCCCACGGCAGCGTGGTGGCCCGCCCGTACAGCTCCTGGTTGAAGTAGTTGCCCCAGCGGCCCATCGCCTGCGCGAGCGCGATGCCCGGCGCGATGGCGTCGGCGTAGGCGGGCAGCGGCACGCCCCGGCGGCGGCAGCCGATCCAGGCACCGACCGCCCCGAGCGCGACCGCGCCCCAGATGCCGAGGCCGCCCTCCCAGATCTTGAAGGCGTTCCAGGGGTTCTTCCCCTCGCCGAAGTAGAGCTGGTGGTCCGTGATCACGTGGTACAGCCGGCCGCCGACGAGGCCGAAGGGCACGGCCCACACGGCGATGTCACCGACGGTGTGCTTGGCACCGCCCCGGGCGACCCAGCGCTTGCTGCCGAGCCAGACGGCCGCGACGACCCCGAGGATGATGCAGAAGGCGTAGGCGCGCAGCGGGATCGGTCCGAGGTTCAGGACGCCCCGCGACGGGCTGGGAATGTAGGCGATATCCATGGCGGTTCCGACGCTACAGGGTCCGGCGTCCCCATCCGACACCCCCGGGGTCACAGAAACCGAACGACGAATGCCGCCGCCCCCTCCCGGACGGAAGGGGGCGGCGGGCCGGATGCGCTCAGCCGGCCGACGGCGAGGGGTTGTTGGCCTCCGAGGCGGCGGCGGTGGGCGCCGGGGTCTGACCGTTCGAGCCCGCCGTACCCAGCTGCTTGCCCTGGTTGGCGGCGTCCACCCACTTCGCCAGGTTCGCCGGGGTGATCTCCTCGTTGCCGTTCTTCGGGTAGATCGGCTGGCCGTTGAGCAGGACCGTCGGGGTGGACTTGTAGCTGGACTTGTCGAAGTCCTGCTGCACCGCCGACACCCATCCGCCGTACTTGTTGTCGTTGACGCAGGCCTGGAACTCCGGCGTGTCCAGCCCCGCCACCTGCTTCGCCAGGTTGAGCAGCACCGCCTTGTTCCCGAAGGCGTCGTTGGTCTCGTCCGGCTGGTTGCGGTACAGCACGTCGTGGTAGTCCCGGAAGTGCCCGGCGTCCTGGGCGCAGGCCAGCGCGTTGGCCCCGTTCTTCGAGCCCTTGCCCGGCACCGCGCGGTCGATGAACGACACCACGTGGGTGTTGGTGTAGATCTTCCCGGCGTCCTCGAGCTGGTCGATGGTGGCCGAGAACTCGCGCTCGAAGATCCCGCAGGCGGGGCAGCGCGGGTCCTCGTACACGGTGAGCACCGACGGCGCGTTGCCGGCGCCGACCGGGATGACCAGGTTCTTGTCGCCGATCGTCCCGGCCGGGGCGGCGGTCGGGGTCTCCGGCTTGGAGCGCTGGTTCTGCACCAGCACGCCGGTGACCACCGCGGCGGCGATCACCACGAGCACCGCTCCGCCGACGATCAGCTTCTTCCTGCGCCGCGAGCCGGCCTCCTCGGCCGCCCGCTGCTCCAGCATCCGCTCACGGGCGGTGCGCTTGCCTTCTCGGTTCTTCTCGCTCATTGCCTTGACATCCACGGTCTGGGGCCTTCGTCGGGTGCGGGGATGGGAATGGCCGGACGGGTCAGCTCGCCAGCCAGCCGTCGGCCGAGAGCCGGGTGCGGGGCCGCCACAGCAGGAAGGCGGCCAGCAGCAGGAAGCCGGTGTCGCGGAGGATCTCCTGCAGGTACTCGGTCTGCGAGGCGTCGACGTGCCCTCCGCCGCCGAAGCAGCCGCAGTCGATGGAGATCCCGCGCGCCCAGGCCGAGGCGATCCCGGCGATGAAGGCGAGCAGCAGCAGCGCCGACACCCCGGCGACCAACCGGACCCCGAGGCCGACCACCAGCAGCAGGGCGAGCGCCAGCTCCAGGAAGGGCAGCCCGTAGCCGATCGGCTTGACCAGGCCCTCGGGCAGGATCTCGTACGCCCGGACCGCCTGGGCCGCCTCCGCCGGGTCGGCGATCTTCGCCAGCCCGGCCCACCCCCAGACCACGGCCAGGCCGAGCCGGGCAGCCGTGCCGATCCACTCGCTCCGGACCGGCGCCCGCCGCGGCGCGGGCGCGGAGCCACCGGACTGCACAGCCGGCCCCGCCATCAGGGAACCCCCCTCGGGAAACTCGTTCACTTCCTGACGAACCGTAAGGGATGAAGACCGGTTCCTCCGGATTCACGAATTAAGCCGGACGAGTGACGTTCCGTCCGATTCCCCTCGAACACCCCTACGTCACCGGCACCCCTGCATCCGCCCCGGGTCGAACAGCTCCGGCCGCCCCTCGTGGTGTCCCCGCGCGACCCGCTCCGCCGCGTCCCACCGCGCCGCCTCCGCACAGGCCACCGCCTCCCGCTCGGCCCGCTCCGCCCCCCGCTTGGCCAGGGCCTGCCCCACCTCGGTGTGCGCGCCGACCGCGGCCCCCAGAGCCAGCGCGGCCGCCGCCGCCCGCAGCAGCACGGCCCGATGAAGCCCAGCCACCCGCTCACCCCTTCGCTCGCCCGGCCGCCCCCGTACACGTGGTTCGTGCACTCGTCCCTCCACTCAACGCCGGTCAACCCCGCCTGATGCGTGTCGCCCCCGCTCTTCACCCGTTCGGGGCCGCCGCACCGCTGACGCCCCCGGAAAAGCCGACGGCCCGCTCCCCCCGGAGAGGGAACGGGCCGTCGGCCGACGACTGCTGTCGCGGGTCAGCGCCTGCGCACGCCCGCCGCCAGCTCCCCGGCCAGCGCGCGGACCGCGGCCAGGCCGGCGGCCTCGTCCGCACCGGCCGCCAGGATCCGCTTCACGAACGCGGACCCAACGATGACGCCGTCCGCGAACCGGGCGACCTCCGCCGCCTGCTCGGCATCGGAGACGCCGAGCCCGACGCAGACCGGCAGGTCGGTGGTGGCCCGGGTCCGGGCGACCAGGTCCTCCGCCAGCGAGCCCACCGCCGACCGCGTCCCGGTCACGCCCATGACGGCGGCCGCGTAGACGAAGCCGCTCCCGGCCGCCGTGACCTCCGCCAGCCGCGCGTCCTTGCTGCTCGGCGCGACCACGAACACGGTGTCCAGCCCGTGCTCGTCCGCCGCCTTGCGCCACTCCTCGGACTCCTCCACCGGCAGGTCCGGCAGGATGCACCCGGCCCCGCCCGCGGCGGCCAGGTCGGCCGCGAAGCGCGCCACCCCGTACCGGTCGACCGGGTTCCAGTAGGTCATCACCAGCACCGCCGTCCCCGGGTGGGCGGCGGCCACCTCCTGGACGGTGCGCAGCACGTCCTTGATCCGCACCCCGCCCCGCAGCGCGATGTCGTCCGCAGTCTGGATCACGGCCCCGTCCAGGACCGGGTCGGAGTGCGGCAGACCGATCTCGACGACGTCGCAGCCGCCCTCGATCAGTGCGCCGACCGCCCGGATCCCGCCGTCGACCGTGGGGAACCCGGCCGGGAGGTAGCCGATCAGCGCGGCCCGGTCCTCGGCCCTGGCCGCCGCCAGTACGGTGCTCAGCTTCGAAGCCATGATCACTTACCCCCCTCGGCCGCGCCGCCGGCCGCGTCGCCGGAGCCGGCCGGCGAGTCGTAGAGCCCGAAGTACTGGGCCGCGGTGTGCATGTCCTTGTCGCCGCGCCCGGAGAGCGAGACCAGGATGGTCGCCTCCGGTCCGAGCTCGCGGCCCAGCTCCAGCGCGCCGGCGAGCGCGTGGGCGCTCTCGATAGCCGGGATGATCCCCTCGGTGCGGGAGAGCAGCCGCAGCGCCTGCATCGCCGCGTCGTCCGTGACCGGCCGGTACTCGGCCCGCCCGGTGTCCTTGAGCCAGGCGTGCTCCGGCCCGACGCCGGGGTAGTCCAGCCCGGCCGAGATGGAGTGCGACTCGATGGTCTGCCCGTCCTCGTCCTGGAGGACGTACGTCCGCGAGCCGTGCAGCACGCCGGGGTCGCCCTTGGTCAGGGTGGCCGCGTGCCGGGGGGTGTCGGCGCCCTCGCCGGCCGCCTCGCAGCCGATCAGCCGCACCCCGGCGTCCGGGATGAACTCGTGGAAGATGCCCATCGCGTTGGAGCCGCCGCCGACGCAGGCCACGACGGCGTCGGGCAGCCGCCCGGTCCGGTCGAGCACCTGCTGCCGCGCCTCGACGCCGATGACCCGGTGGAAGTCGCGGACCATCATCGGGAAGGGGTGCGGCCCGGCGACCGTCCCGAACAGGTAGTGGGTGGAGTCGACGTTGGCGACCCAGTCGCGGAAGGCCTCGTTGATGGCGTCCTTGAGCGTCCGCGAGCCGGACCTGACGGCGACGACCTCGGCCCCGAGCATCCGCATCCGGGCGACGTTGAGCGCCTGGCGCTCGGTGTCGACCTCGCCCATGTAGATGGTGCAGTCGAAGCCGAACAGGGCGCAGGCGGTGGCGGTGGCCACCCCGTGCTGGCCGGCGCCGGTCTCGGCGATGATCCGGGTCTTGCCCATCCGCTTGGTGAGCAGGGCCTGGCCCAGCACGTTGTTGATCTTGTGCGAGCCGGTGTGGTTGAGGTCCTCGCGCTTGAGCAGGATCCGGGCGCCGCCCGCCTCGGCGGAGAAGCGGTGCACGTCGGTCAGCGGGCTCGGGCGCCCGGTGTAGTCCTTGAGCAGCCCGTCCAGCTCGGCGGTGAAGGCCGGGTCGGTCTTGGCCTTCTCGTACTCCTCGGCGACCTGCTCGACCGCGGCGACCAGCGCCTCGGGGATGAAGCGGCCGCCGTACGCGCCGAAGTAGCCGCGGGCGTCCGGCACCTGGGCGCCGGGCAGGTAGTCCTTCTCGGACATGTGGTTTCCCTTGACGGAGATGGATGACGGTGACGTCTGATCGGCTGGTTCAGCCGGGCGTCACGCGCCATCGCCGTCCGGGCACCTGACCCGGCTCGCACCCGATCACGTACCGCACCCGGCGCCCCAGCACCCGGCGGGCGGGCGCGCGGCAGCCGCGCGGGCGGCAGCCGGGGGCGAGTCGGGTGGCGATCTTCATCGGGGCGGTGTCAGTCCTTGTGCCGGACGGCGGGGTGGGCGCCGGCCGCGACCAGGTCGGCGACCGCGGCCCGCGGGTCCTTGCCGGTCACCAGGGACTCGCCGACCAGCACCGCGTCGGCGCCCAGGTTGGCGTAGTTGATCACGTCCAGCGGGCCGCGCACACCGGACTCGGCGATCTTGACGATGCCGTCCGGAATGGCGTGGGCGACGTTCTCGAAGGTGTTGCGGTCCACTTCGAGGGTCTTCAGGTTGCGGGCGTTGACGCCGATGATCCGCGCCCCGGCGTCCACCGCGCGCTTGATCTCCTCCTCGTCGTGCACCTCGACCAGCGGGGTGAGGCCGATCGACTCGGCGCGCTCGATCAGCGACACCAGGGCCGGCTGGTCGAGGGCGGCGACGATCAGCAGCGCGAGGTCGGCGCCGTGGGCGCGGGCCTCCCACAGCTGGTATGCGGTGACGATGAAGTCCTTGCGCAGCAGCGGGGTGTCCACCGCGGCACGGACGGCGTCCAGGTCGGCGAGCGACCCGCCGAAGCGGCGCTGCTCGGTCAGCACGCTGATCGCGGCGGCACCGCCGGCCGCGTAGTCGCGGGCCAGGGCCGCCGGGTCGGCGATCGAGGCCAGCGCGCCCTTGGACGGGCTGGAGCGCTTGACCTCGCAGATCACCCGGATCCCGTCGCCCTTGAGGGCGGCGACGCCGTCCTTGGCCTCCGGAGCCTTGGCCGCGAGCGCCTTGAGCTCGTCCAGGGAGACCCGGGCCTGCCGCTCGGCGAGGTCCTCGCGGACCCCTTCGATGATCGAGTCGAGCACACTCACTCAGGAGCCCCCATCATTTCTGCTGGTTCGCCAGCGCGAGCCGGACGGGCGGGGGCCCGTCGGCCCTTCGATGGTATCGGCACCCGGGTCCGCTCAGCGCATCCGCCCGTCCCGCGTCTCGCGGAACGGGACGCTCCCGGTACGGCTCTCAACTGCGGCTTCACCGGCTCTCCACCGGCCGTGGCCGGGCCGGAGGCCGTGGCCGGGCCAGGGCGGCGGCGGGGCAGCGGCAGGGCGGCCTCGGGCCGGCAGCGGCCCGCCGGGCCCGGCTCAGACCACCGGCGGCGCCAGCCCCGCCCCCACCGGCAGGTTCCGCACCACCGCGAACACCAGCACCAGCAGGCCGATCAGCGCCCAGCGCCGACCGCCCACCGAGACCCGCACCGGCGGTCCGCCGGTCAGCGCCGCCCAGGCCCAGCGCAGCCAGAGCAGCGCCAGCACCGCGAACAGCAGGACGGCCACCGCGTTGTCGTGCAGCGCGCCGGTGAGGTCCCCGTGGGCCAGCGCGTGGACGCAGCGCAGGCCCCCGCAGCCGGGGCACCACCAGCCGGTGGCGGTCAGGAAGGGGCAGTCGGGGTAGTGCCCGGGGGCGTTCGGGTCCACCGCCGCGACGTACCCGGCGGGAACGGCCACCGCCGCCAGGGCGGTCAGCGGCGGGCCCATCCGGCGCAGTACGGGCGGCGGGGCGGAGGCGGTGGGGGCGGCGTTCACGCCCCGATTGTGCCCGCGCCGGGCCCGGACAGCACGAAACGGCGGGCGTGGCGCGCCCGCCGTTCGGTTGTGCGAATGTCCGCAGGTCAGGCGGCGACGGCCTCGCGGGACTCGACGGCCGCCCGGCGGGCGGCGTGCTGCTCCTCGACCGACTTGTAGACGTTGGTGCTGGGCTGCTTGCCCATGCCGGCCATCGACATGGCCTTGCCGACGATGCCGCCCACCAGGACGACCGCCAGACCGGCCCAGACGAGCAGCGGCGACGGCAGGATCATCGCGACACCCGCGATGCCGAAGCCGGCGAAGGAGATGACGACGCCGGTCCAGGCGGCGGGGTTGTGGCCGTGTGCTGCTGCTGCCATCGATGGTGCTCCTAGGCTCTCGGGGCCCGGCCGGGCCTGCGGGGCCGCCGGCGGGTTGACGGTTCCCATTGTGCCGGGCCACACATCGGCCCCCCAAAGCGGGTGGCCCGTCTATCGCGTCACACCGGCGCCGGCGTCACACCGGCGCCCGGGGCCTCCGGTGCTCAGACCGCGGTCGGGTCCTCGCCGCGGTCCAGGGCCTTCCACAGGTCACCGGGGGTGTCGGCCTTCGCCGGGGCCTTGCGGGTCGGCGCCTCGTAGCGGCTGCCCATGGCCGGCCAGCCGCGGCCGTAGCGCAGGGTGATCAGCCCGGCCACGGCGAGCAGCAGTCCGCCGGCCAGCGCGACCCAGGGCCAGCCGGTGTGCGCCACCTCGGTGGCGGTGGAGCCGGCCAGCGCCAGCTTGCCGGAGGCGGCGCTGTCCAGCGCGGCGGTGTCCGAGGCCCCGGCCACCGAGGCGGCGGCCGCGCCCAGCCCGGCCAGCAGGGTCAGCGCGCCGACCGCGAGCCGGCCCGCCCCGCGCACCGCGAACACCGCGACGGCCGCGGCCAGGCCCACCAGGGCCAGCCCGCCGGGCAGTTCGGAGATCTTGCCGCCGGTGACGGACACCTCCAGGGTGCCGGCCCGGCCCTCGGCCCAGGTCCGCCCGGCCGCGGTCAGCACCAGCACGGCGCTCAGCACGGTCAGCAGCAGCATCACGCCGAGCGTGCGGCGGCCGGCCCGGGGCGGGGCGGGAGCGGCGGGGGCGGGGGTCTGGTCTGCGGCGGTCACCCGTCCAGTGTCCCCCGGGCCACGCCCCGCGCCGTACCCGGGGTGGGGAACTCGTCCGTCCGCAGCACCACCGTGCGCCCGCCCAGCGGCAGGAACAGGTCGTTGCCGAAGGGCACCCGCTCGGCCTCCCGGTACACCCCGCCGGGGGACGGCGCGGTGTGCACGGTGCAGGTGGCGGCCGCCGGGTCGACCACCACGTACAGCGGCACGCCGCTCTCCGCGCAGGCCCGCGCCCAGGCGTGGTCGCGGCCCGGGTGGGCCGCCTCCAGCACCGCCTCGACCGCGGCGGCCGCGTACCGGCCCCGGGCGTTGTGGACGGCGTCCGCGGCGAGCACCGCCAGGTCCGGGGCGAGCGGGCCGTGCGCGGCCGGGAAGTCGATCAGGACGCGGGACAACACCCGTCCCCGGCCCCCGAGTTCACCCTGGATCTGGACGGCCGCGCCGAACACGACCGCCCAGCGCAGCTCGTCGTACGGCACCTCGGGCATCCGGCCGCCTCCTCGCGCCTCAGGACAGTTCCGGCCTCCGCAGCGTATTGGCGGTGGCGACGGCCCGCAGCACGGCGGCCGCCTTGTTGCGGCACTCGGTGTCCTCGCCGTGCGGGTCCGAGTCGGCGACCACGCCCGCGCCCGCCTGCACGTACGCGGTGCCGTCGCGCAGCACCGCGGTGCGGATCGCGATCGCGGTGTCCGAGTCCCCGGCGAAGTCCAGGTAGCCGACGCAGCCGCCGTACAGGCCGCGGCGGGTGGGCTCCAGCTCCTCGATGATCCGCATCGCCCGCGGCTTGGGCGCGCCGGACAGGGTGCCCGCCGGGAAGCAGGCCGTCAGCACGTCGAAGGCGCTGCGCCCGGGGGCGACCTTGCCGGTCACCGTCGAGACGATGTGCATCACGTGGCTGTAGCGCTCGATCTGCATGAAGTCGACCACCTCGACGCTGCCCGGCTCGCAGACCCGCCCCAGGTCGTTGCGGCCCAGGTCGACCAGCATCAGGTGCTCGGCCCGCTCCTTGGGGTCGGCCAGCAGCTCGGCGGCCAGCGCCGCGTCCTCGTGCGGGGTCGCGCCGCGGTGCCGGGTGCCGGCGATCGGGTGCAGCATCGCCTCCCCCTCGGTGACCTTGACCAGCGCCTCCGGGCTGGAGCCGACCACGTCGAAGCCGCCCTCGGCGCCGCCGTCCGGGCCGGGGAAGCGGAACAGGTACATGTACGGGCTCGGGTTGGTGGTGCGCAGCACCCGGTAGACGTCCAGCGCGGAGGCCGGGCAGGGCGCCTCGAAGCGCTGCGAGGGCACCACCTGGAAGGCCTCGCCGGCCCGGATCCGCTCCTTGACCTCCTCCACCGCGGCCCGGAACGGCGCCCCGCCGAACGGCGAGTGGACCTCCCCCGGGCCGACCGGGGTGAAGGTCGCCAGGCCCGGGTCGACCGGCTTCAACAGGCCGGCCTCCATCGCGTCCAGGCGCGCCACCGCGTCCGCGTACGCCTCGTCCACGCCGCTCGCCAGGTCGTTGTGGTTGACGGCGTTGGCGATCAGCAGCACCGTGCCGTCGGAGTGGTCGAGCACCGCGAGGTCGGTGGCCAGCAGCATGGTCAGCTCGGGAAGCCCGAGGTCGTCCGGGTTCAGGTCCGGCAGCTTCTCCAGTCGGCGGACGATGTCGTACCCGAGGTAGCCGACCAGGCCGCCGGTCAGCGGCGGCAGGCCGTCGTCGGCGCGCCGCGGGGTGTGCAGCGCCTCCAGGGCGGCCCGCAGCACCTCCAGCGGGTCGCCGCCGGTCGGGATGCCCACCGGCGGGGTGCCCAGCCAGCGGGCGCCGCCGTCCGCGTCGGCGGTCAGCGCGGCGGCGCTGCGCACGCCCACGAAGGAGTAGCGCGACCAGCTGCCCTGTTCGGCGGACTCCAGCAGGAAGGTGCCGGGGCGCTCCTCGGCGAGGCTGCGGTACAGGCCGATCGGGGTGAGGCCGTCCGCGAGGAGCCTGCGGGTGACCGGGATGACCCGGGTGTCGACGGCGAGCTTGCGGAAGGCTTCGAGGTCCATGCGGGGCGGCACCTTCTGGGTTCTGGAGTCGGCTGTGGTCGGGGTGGGTCAGGCGAGCGGGAGGACGTCGGCGTCGAAGCAGGTCCGGTCGCCGGTGTGGCAGGCCGCGCCGGTCTGGTCGACCTTCACCAGCAGGGTGTCGCCGTCGCAGTCCAGTGCCACCGACTTGACCGCCTGCACGTGACCGGAGGTGTCGCCCTTCACCCAGTACTCGTTGCGGCTGCGGCTCCAGTACGTGCAGCGGCCGGTGGTGAGCGTGCGGTGCAGCGCCTCGTCGTCCATCCAGCCCAGCATCAGCACCTCGCCGGTGTCGTACTGCTGCGCGACGGCCGGGACCAGGCCGTCCTCGGTGCGCTTGAGGCGGGCGGCGATCGCGGGGTCGAGAGCGGTGGAGCCGGGGGCGGCGGGTGTGGTGGACATGGGGCCATTGTGTCAGCCCGTCCGGGCGGTGAACCGTTCCGTCCGGGCGGCGAACCGTTCGCGGGCGTCCCGTTCGGGGGCAGTTCCGCCAACCGCCTGTCGGGGACGGCCCCGGTGGTCCATCCTCGGGGCCATGACCTCCGAGCAGCAGCCGCCCGAAGCCGCCGCCACCCGTCCGCCCCGGAGCCTGGTGATCACCGTCGCCGCCGTCCTGGCCGTACTGCTCGCGGTGGTGGCCACCGTGCTGCTCTGGCCCGAGGACGCCCCGAAGCCCGCCGCGGCCCCGCCCCCGCCCTCGGCCACCCCGACGCCCACCCCCACCCCGACGCCGACCCCCAGCAAGCCCCAGCCCCCGTACGCCTACTTCCCGGTCGGCACCTGCTTCGACCACCCCCAGCTGAGCCCGGTCATCACCAAGGCCGAGCAACGCCCCTGCACCGGCGACCACGACGGCGAGGTCATCGCCACCCCCAAGCTCCCCGACGGCCTCACCGGCGAGATCCCCATCGCCCTCGCCATGCGCGACGGCTGCAAGGACGCCGAGACCACCGCCAAGTCCCACCAGAGCGACGGCCGCACCTACTACCCCCGCCAGTTCGGCCCCGCCCTCGCCAACTACAAGGACGGCTGGCGCGACTACGCCTGCACCCTCACCGCCGGCAACAAACAGGGCGGCCCCAAACTCACCGCCCCGCTCCACCCCTAGGGTTGTCACCATGTCGAACCACGCCCTGGCCGAACGCCACCGCCTCGCCGAACTCCTCACCGCCGCAGGGCCGGACGCGCCGACCCTCTGCGCCGGGTGGACCACCCGGGACCTCGCCGCCCACCTGGTGATCCGCGAGCGCCGCCCCGACGCCGCGGCCGGCATCCGGGTCGCCGCCCTGGCCGGCCGGACGAAGCGCATCCAGGACGACTACGCGTCACGCCCCTACGAGGAACTGGTCCGACTCTTCCGCGCCGGCCCGCCCGTCCACTCCCTCTTCGCCCTCCCCGGCGCCGACGAGGCGGCCAACACCGTCGAGTACTTCGTCCACGCCGAGGACGTCGCCCGGGCCGGCGAGGACTGGACCGCCCAGCCCGTCCCGCCCGGTCGCGCCGAGGCCCTCTGGCGCCGGCTCCCGATGATCGCCCGCTTCGAGGCCGGCCGCCGCTCCCCCGTCCGCCTCACCCTGGCCCGCCCCGACGGCCGGTCCCTCACCGTCGGCCCCGCCGGCGCCCCCACCGTCCAGCTCACCGGCGACCCCGGCGAGCTCGTCCTCTTCGCCTACGGCCGGGGCGCCCGCACCACCCTCACCGTCGACGGCCCCCAGGACGCCGTCGAGGCCCTCCGCCACGTCCTGCCCCTGCCGTAGGGGCTCCGCGCAGGAGGTCGGCCCGACCGACCTCCTGCGCGAACTCCCCCGCCCGTCCTACGGCGTGAGCCGGTTCGGGCCGCGGAAGAGGAAAGTGGCCTCGCGGATCGAGGGCAGGCCGAGCAGGACCATCAACACCCGTCCGAGGCCCATGCCGAAGCCCCCGTGCGGCGGGCAGCCGTACCGGAACGCGTTCAGGTAGTCCCGCATCGGCTCCGCGCCCAGGCCCTTCTCGGCGGCCTGCTCCAGCAGCACGTCGTACCGGTGCTCGCGCTGGGCGCCGGTGGTGATCTCCAGGCCCTTCCAGAGCAGGTCGAAGCTCAGGGTCACGGTCGGGTCGTCGGCGGGGCGCCTGTGGTAGAAGGGGCGGATGCCGACCGGGTAGCGGGTGATGAAGGCGAACTCGTGCCCGGTGGCCTCCTTGAGGTGGGCCGCGATGGCCCGTTCGCCCTCCGGGTCGAGGTCGTCCTTGACGCCCTCCCGGTCCCAGCCGCCCTCGCGGAGGATCTCCTGCGCCTCGGCCATGGTGATCCGGGGGAAGGGCGTCGTGGGCACGGTGACCTCGACGCCGAAGTGCTCGGCGATCGCCTCCCCGTGCCGGTCCGCGACCTCGGCGATGGCGTGGGCGAGCATCCGCTCCTCGAAGGCCATCACCTCCTCGACGTCGTCGATCCAGGCCAACTCCACGTCCACGCCGGTGAATTCGGTGGCGTGCCGGGAGGTGAACGACGGTTCGGCGCGGAAGACCGGCCCGATCTCGAAGACCTTGTCGATGCCGGCCGCGATCGCCATCTGCTTGAAGAACTGCGGCGACTGCGCCAGGTAGGCGCTGCGGCCGAAGTAGCCGACCTCGAAGACCTCCGCGCCGGACTCCGAGGCGGTGCCCATCAGCTTGGGGGTGTGCATCTCGGTGGCGCCCTGCGCGTGGGCGTACGCGCGCAGGCCCTGTTCCAGGGTGGTCTGGACGGCGAACAGCAGCTGCACGGCGGGGCGGCGGCGCACGTCCAGGAAGCGCCAGTCCAGCCGCTGCTCCGGGCCGGTGCGGTCGTCGATCGGCAGTGGAGTGGCGGCCGGGTTCAGCACCTCGACCGTCTCGGGGACGAGTTCCAGGCCGCCGAGCTTGACCTGGGTCGCCTCGACGACGCGGCCGGTGATCCGCACGGCGGACTCGGGGGTGAGGGCGTCGAGCCGGGCCTCCAGTGGCCCGCCGTCCCGCCGGTGGGTCACCTGCACCAGGCCGGTGCCGTCCCGCACGAGGACGAACTGCATGGCGCGCTGCAGGCGCAGGGTGTGCACCCAGCCGCAGACGGAGACGGTACGGCCGAGGTGTTCCCGCAGCTCGGAGACACGGACGCGGCTGTGGATCATTGAGGTCCTCCGAAGGACATCGTCATGATCCCTTGGGAGTGCGGGCGAGAAGGGTGACTCGCGGTACCACCGCACTTTCGCCGCCACCGGAGCGGCGGCCTCGTTCAGGCCCGGTGACGGGGGCCGGCCGGCGGGGCATTGGACCACCGGATGTGGGGTCGTTCCTCCCCGCGCTCAGGAGGGTCTTCGCCTCGGGGCGCGAGACCGCCTTCCCAGCTTCCGGCGGTTCTCTCTGCTCGCGTGTTCCCTGGCTACTCGTCTCCGTCGACGCGTTGCACAGCAGGATACGAAGCGGGTGGCGGCAGCGGCAACCGAGAAACCCGCGCGGTCGCGGGGGGGCCCCCCGGGGGGGGGGGGGGGGCCCCCCCCCCCGGCGGCCCCCCCCCCCCCGGGGGGGGGGGGGGGGGGGGCACCAGGGGACGGGACGTTGGGCCCCCCGGGCGCCCCCCCCGCCGGGGGGGGGTTGGGCCGTGGCTACGGGCCCCGCGCCCGCGGTCCCACGGCTGTAACGTCGGGGGGGGGGGGGGGGGCCCCCCCCCACCCCGGGGGGGGGGGGGGGCCCCCGGGGGGGGGCGGGGGCCCCCCCGCGACCCGGTCGGCCGGTCAGCCCTTGGGGCGGCCCTTGGAGATGAACAGCTGGACCGTCTCGTTCGCCGCCACGGTACGCCCGGCCTGCGGCTCGGAGTTGACGACGGATCCGGCGGGCACCTTCCAGTCGGTGAGCTCGTGGACCTCGTAGCGCAGCCCGGCCGCGTCCAGCAGCCGGGTGGCGGCGTCCCGGGACAGGCCGGTGAGCGGGGGCACGGTCACGGTCGAGGCGCCGGACGCGGGCGGGGCGGCCGGGGAAGGGGCGCCCTCGGTCGCCGTCGGCCCGCCGACGGGCGCCGACACCGGCGCCGAGGGCGATGCCGATGCCGAGACGGACGCGGGTCCGGAAGGCGAGGCGGAAGCGGGCGCCGACTGGACGGCCGGGGCCGGCCCGGTCCCCGACGGGCGGTCCCCGCCACCCGTCGATCCGGGCACGAGCAGGGCGGCGCCCGTCGCGATGACGGCCACCGCCGCCACCGCCGCGGCTCCGGTGAGCACGGTGCGCCGGCGCACCGCGCGCCGGATCCCCACGGCGTCGATCACGGGGGCGGGGGCATCGTCGGCGAAGGCAGTCATGGCGGCGAGCAACTCCTGGTCGAAAGCGGAACCGAATGCGGAATCGGATGCGGGGCCGGATGCGGGGCCGGGGTCGTGGGGCGGGAAACGGATCATCACGCACCTTCACGCGAGGTCGACGACGCGGACGGGACATCCTGCCGAGGCAGTGCGGCCCGCAATTTCGCGAGCCCGCGGGCGAGTTGTGAGCGCACGGCGCCGGGAGAGATGTCCAGCGTCTGCGCGATCTCCTGGTCCCCGAGGTCGTGGAGGTAGTACAGGACGACCACGGTGCGCATCCCCATCGGCAGCGTGTGCAGCGCCGCGACGAGCTCCGCGCGCAGCTCCACCGACCGGTAGGCGTCGCGGGGATCGGGGTGCTCGACGCCGGGTTCCGGCGCGGGGCGCTCGCCCGAGCGGTGCAGCCGCCGCCAGCGGTCGTTGGCCAGGTTCACCAGGATCCGACGGACGTACGCCTCGGGCACCTCCGCGCGCGCCACCCGCCGCCAGTGGCGGCAGGCCCGCTCCAGCGTCTCCTGAACGAGGTCCTCCGCGGTGTGGGCGTCCCCGGTGAGCACGTACGCCGTGCGGAACAGCGCGCCCGAACGCTGCTCCACGAACTCGACGAAGTCGATCCCGGGACCGGTCCTGCGCAGCCTCACCCGCGGCCTCACTCTCTCCCGCCGTCACTTCCACCCCCATGACGGCAGCCGGCCGCGCCCTGCTGCACGACCACCGCGGAAGTGACGCGGCTCACACCCGCCGATGCCCCGCCACCCCACCGCCTGCCACCCCACCGCCTGGCAGGACGTCGCCGGCGGTCGACGACGTCGGGCCCGCCGGCCAGGGATCTCCCTGACCGACGGGCCCGCCGTCCGACCTTCGGCCTACCAGCCGCCGGTGCCGATCTCGGTGCGGGAGCTCAGCCCCTTGCCGGTGCCCTTGTAGAGGTAGAGCTTCCCGGTCTCACCCGGCGCGGACTCCACCGCCGCCAGGTCACCGATGCCGTCACCGGTGAAGTCCGCCCCCGCGTAGTCGGAGATCCCGTTCCAACCACCGGAACCGATCTCCACCCGGTCACCCAGACCGTGGCCGTTGCCCGGGTACAGCCACAGCTTCCCCGTGGACGTCTCGGTCGCCACCAGGTCGTCCTTGCCGTCCTTGTTCATGTCCCCAGGGCTGACGATCTTGTTCATCCCGTTCCAGCCACTGGTACCGATCTCCACCCGGTCACCCAGGTACCCGCCGCGGCCGGGGTACAGCCACAGCTTCCCGGTCGAGTTCTCACTCGCCACGACATCGGCGACGCCGTCGCCGTTGAAGTCGCCCACCGCGGTGTTGTTCATGCCGTTCCAGCCGCCGCTACCGAGCTCGATCCGGCCCTCGATGCCGTGGCCGTTGCCCGGGTACAGCCAGAGCTTGCCGGTCGACTTCTCGGTCGCCACGATGTCGTCCCCGCCGTCACCGTTCAGATCACCGACCGCCAGGTTGCTCATCCCGTTCCAACCACCGGAACCGATCTCCACCCGGCTGCCCAGCGTGCCCGACCCCGACCCCGGGTACAGCCACAGCTTCCCGGTCGACACCTCCACCGCGACCAGGTCCTTCTTGCCGTCACCGTTGAAGTCACCGGCCGTCAGGTTCGTCATCCCCGGGTCCGACGGGCCTGCCGGGTACGGGTCAGCATGGTCGGTCGAGAGTCCGGTGCCGGGGCTGCATCCCCATGCGCCGGCTCCCTGGTCGGCGAGGATCTTCTCGGCGATCAGGATCTGTTCCTTCTTGGTCGCCTGGTGCGGATAGGCCGCGTACTGGGTGCCGCCGTAGTGCCGCCAGTTGTCCTCGGATATCTGGAGGCCGCCGTAGTAGCCGTTGCCGGTGTTGATGGACCAGTTGCCGCTGCTCTCGCAGGCGGCCACCTTGTCCCAGGTGCTGACCGACGCGGCATCGGCCGTGCCGGCGAGGCCGAGCGGTGCGAGGCTCAGCACGAGGACGGCCAGGCTCCTGCGCATGCGGGTGTGTGCGGACATGGGTGTTCTCCCCCTGGAATCGGTATTGGCTGACGTTCGTTCAGTACTGCTTCGTTGCGTTCGACTTCGCTGGGTTCGACTTCGTTGGGTTCGACGGCTCACCAGCCGCCGGTGCCGATCTCGGTGCGGGAGCTCAGACCGTTGCCGGTGCCCTTGTAGAGGTAGAGCTTTCCGGTCTCACCCGGCGCGGACTCCACCGCCGCCAGGTCACCGATGCCGTCACCGGTGAAGTCCGCCCCCGCGTAGTCGGAGATCCCGTTCCAACCACCGGAACCGATCTCCACCCGGTCACCCAGACCACGACCCGTCCCCGGGTACAGCCACAGCTTCCCCGTGGACGTCTCGGTCGCCACCAGGTCGTCCTTGCCGTCCTTGTTCATGTCCCCAGGGCTGACGATCTTGTTCATCCCGTTCCAGCCACCGGTACCGATCTCCACCCGGTCACCCAGACCGTGGCCGTTGCCCGGGTACAGCCACAGCTTCCCGGTCGAGTTCTCACTCGCCACCAGGTCCTTCTTGCCGTCACCGTTGAAGTCACCCACCGCGGAGTTGTTCATCCCGTTCCAACCACCGGAACCGATCTCCACCCGGTCACCCAGACCACGACCCGTCCCCGGGTACAGCCACAGCTTCCCGGTCGACTTCTCGGTCGCCACGATGTCGTCCTTGCCGTCACCGTTCAGGTCACCGGCCGCCAGGTTGCTCATCCCGTTCCAACCACCGGAACCGATCTCCACCCGGCTGCCCAGCGTGCCCGACCCCGACCCCGGGTACAGCCACAGCTTCCCCGTCGACACCTCCACCGCCACCAGGTCCTTCTTGCCGTCACCGTTGAAGTCACCGGCCGTCAGGTTCGTCATCCCCGGGTCCGACGGGCCGTCCTCGCGGATGGACTTGTTGCGGACCGGCACGAAGGTGCCGTAGCCGGGGTAGTACGGGTAGGGGATCTCGCGGTAGTGGACGCCGCTGCCGGTGAACTCGTAGCCCATGTAGTGGTCGGAGTCGGTCCACTTCTCGAACAGCACCACGTGGCCGCTGGCCCCGCTGTTGTCGTTGAGCAGCGCGTCGCCGGCCTTGAGGTCGCCCTTGCTGATCCCCTCGGTGACGCCCTGCGGGCCGAAGGTGTCGGTGGTCAGCGAGTCGCCGAGCTTCCAGGCCATCGAGACGTAGCCGGAGCAGTCGGTGCGGTACCCGTTGTGCGAGCCGGTCCAGCTGTAGTCGAGGCCGATGCCGACCCAGGTCTTGGCGCGCTGGATCGCCTCGCTCCGGGAGACCGCGGGGGCCAGCATCGAAGCGGCGGCGGACGAACCGTCAACGGAGGGCGCCTGGAAGGCTCCTGCGCCCTTGCCGGCCCCGACCGGCTGGCCGGCGCCGCCGTACTCGCCGCCCGCGACCGCGGTGGCGGTCGTGGCGGCATCCGCGGGGGCGGGTTCGGCGGCGAACGCGGCGCCGCCCTGGACGAACAGCCCGAGCGACAGCGAGCCGGCCAGGCCGAGGGCGACGGCGGACGTGCGGAGATAGGCCTTGCGGGACATGAGAACTCCTGGAAAGGGCATTCGGAGGACCGGTGCGGCGAAGAGCGCCCGGATCACCGGAAGAGGAAGCGCCGGAGGAACTCCGGCAGGATGTGGACGGCCGTCAGCCGGCGACGGAGAGACGCCAGGACCGGAAGACCGGAGACCGCGAGAGGGCGGCGGAACAGATGGCCAGCGAATGGGCGGGGGCGTTGTCGCCGCTTCCGCCGCTGGTGAAGATGATGAGGTCGATGGAGTCCTGACGGACTCTCGACTGGACGTGCTCCAGGCCGCCGCAGGGATCTGCGTGGGCCCAGAGCACGTCCTTGAGGACATGGGCGTCGGCCCCGGTCGGCGGACGCGGGTCGGGGCTCGTCAGGGTGAGACGGACAATGTGCATCGGGCTCGGTCCGCGTGGCCGGCGCCGACGGCAGTGGTCACTTCTTGCTGTCCCAGCTGATGCTGCCCGGGTCGCCCAGGCCGGGCTTGCCGGTCCCGCTCGGGGTGGGCACGCCCGTGCCGGGGTCGCTCGCCGCGGACACGCCCGCCACGGTGACCGGTGCGGTGGCGGCGGCGGTGACGGCCGGCAGAGCGAGCGTGGCCACCACTGCCGCAGCCGCGAGGACACCGGAAACGCGAGCGGAGATCCGCATGGAGAACAACCCCCTGGTTGATGGTCGATCAGTTTCGTCGAACGGGCGACGGCTGCTTTCCCGTCTCCCACCGGCCCGGGGCTCGGCGCCCCTGCGGCTCGGTGATCCCTATCCTGCAAGCCCGACCGGCGCTCCGGAAGGCCTTCCATGAGGCACCATCAGGCCTGGCACCATCGCGCCACCCCAGCCCCGGCTCTCCACCTCCGCCTCAGCGGTCCGGGCCGCCACCGCCACCACACCGGCTCCTCCGACGGTCCGTCAGCTCTCCTTGCACGCACGTGTTCGAACTGTGAGAATCACGCAGGTGGCCTTGACGTTTGCCGGGCCGCCCGCATCGCCGTGACCGGGGGGAATCGTGCTCGAAGTACTCGGACTGAACCCGACGGCGGAAGCCGTCTACACCGCCCTGCTGGTCGAGCCCGGCTGCGGGGTCGCCGACCTCTGCCGCCGGCTCGGCCTCTCCGAGACCACCGTCAGGGAAGCCCTCGACCAACTCGCGGACCTGACGCTGCTGCGGCCCTCCCAGGAGGTGTCCGGCGCGCTGCGCCCGGTCAGCCCGGCGGTCGGTCTGGAGGCCGTCCTCCGCCGCCAGGAGGACGAGCTGGCCCGCCGCCAGCAGGAGCTGGCCGCCAGCAAGGCGGCCGTGGCCCGGGCCGTCGCCGCCTACGCGGACCTGGTACCCAACACCGCCTCGGACGCCACCGAGCGCCTGGTCGGGATGGACGCGATCCAGGCCAAGCTCGAGATGCTGGCGCGCGGCCTCCAGGAGGAGTTCCTCGCCGCGATCTCGGGCGGGGCGCAGTCCCAGGCCAGCATGGACGCCGCCCGCCCGCTCGACCAGGACGCCCTGGAGCGCGGCGTCGCCATGCGGACGCTCTACCAGGACAGCGTCCGCAACGACCAGGCCACCCACGCGTACGCCCAGTGGCTCACCGAGCTCGGCGGCCAGGTGCGGACGGCGCCCCTGCTGCCGCCCCGGCTGCTGGTCTTCGACCGGCGCACGGCCGTCGTCCCGATCGACCCGACGCGGACCAGGCTCGGGGCGCTCTGTACCAGCGAGCCCGGTCTGGTGGCCTCCCTGGTCGCCCTGTTCGAACAAGCCTGGTCCACCGCCGTACCGCTCGGCGCCGACCAGCCCACGCATCACGACACCGGCCTCACCCCGTCCGAACGCGACCTGCTCCGCCTGCTCGGGACGGGCCTGACCGACGAGGCCGCCGGCAAGCGGCTCGGCATCTCGCTGCGCACCGTGCGCCGCCAGATGTCCGCCCTGATGGAGCGGCTCGATGCCACCAGTCGCTTCGAGGCCGGCCTCAAGGCGGCGCAGCGCGGCTGGCTGTAGCCGGCGCCCGGCCGCGCCCCGCGGCCCAGCCGACCGGCCGCCGACCGACAGCCCCGCCGACCGGCCGCCCCGCCGCCCGACGGCCCAGCCCGACCGGGCGCGCCCCGGCTGCGGATGTCAGTACCCGGGTGCAGACTCTCAGGTGGCCGGGGAGGGGGCGTGCGCGCGCCCGACGGAACCGCCCCGGTCACTCTCCATCGAAGGGGCACCACCTCATGCTCACCACCGACTTCCCCATCGGCTCGCCCTGCTGGATCGACCTCGGCACCCCGGACATCCCGGCCACCGCCGCGTTCTACGGCAAGGTCTTCGGTTGGACGTTCCAGGAGGTTCCCGAAGCGGGCGGCTACGGGTTCCTCCAGGCGGGCGGGAAGACCGTCGGCGCGCTCGGCAACCTCGACGCGGGCGCCCGGTCCGCCTGGACGACGTACTTCCGCACCGCCGACGTGGAGAGAACGGTCAAGGCGGCCGAGCAGTCCGGTGCCACCGTCCGGGTCCCGCCGATGGACGTCATGCAGGAGGGCCGGTTCGCGGCGCTGACCGATCCGCAGGGCGCCGAGTTCGCGGTCTGGCAGGCCGGGAACACGGTCGGCCTGGACGCCGTGTCCGAGGACAACACGCTGGTCTGGTCGGAGCTGCACACCAAGGACCAGGACGGTGCCTTCTCCTTCTACCACGGGCTGTTCGGCTGGCGGGTGGAGAACTTCGAGCCGTCCCCGGGGATGAGCTACCGGGTGATCTCCACCGCCGAGGGCGACCAGCAGCAGACGAGCTTCGGCGGCATCGCCCCGACGATGCAGCCGGACCAGCCGTCCGCCTGGACGCCGTACTTCGCCGCCAACGACGTGGACGCGCTGATCCGCAAGGCGACGGCGGCCGGCGGCCAGGTGCTGATGGCGGCCGAGAACGTGGAGAACGTCGGCCGGATCGCCTGGCTGGCGGACCCCAACGGCGCCCCGTTCGCCCTGATCAAGGGCGAACCGCGCGAGTCGTGAACAACGCACGGGTCGTGAACACGCGCGGGTCGTGACACCCGCGCGAGTCGTGAACACGCGTGAGGGCCCGCCGCACACCGGCGACGGGCCCTCTTCCACGACAGCGCAGGTCACCGCACCGGGTGCCCGGCCTCCCGCAGCGCGTTCTTGACCTCGCCGATCCGCAGGTCCCCGAAGTGGAAGACGCTGGCCGCGAGGACGGCGTCCGCACCGGCCTCGACGGCCGGGGCGAAGTCGGCGAGCTTGCCCGCCCCGCCGGAGGCGATGACCGGCACCGACACCGCCTTGCGCACGGCCCGGATCATCTCCAGGTCGTAGCCGTCCTTGGTGCCGTCGGCGTCCATCGAGTTGAGCAGGATCTCGCCCGCGCCCAGCTCGGCCGCCCGGCCGGCCCATTCGACGGCGTCCAGACCGGTGCCGCGGCGCCCGCCGTGGGTGGTGACCTCGTAGCCCGAGGCGGTCTCCACGCCCTCGGCGCAGCGCCGGGCGTCGACCGACAGCACCAGCACCTGCCGCCCGAACCGCTGGGCGATCTCGCGGATCAGCTCGGGCCGGGCGATGGCCGCGGTGTTGACCCCGACCTTGTCGGCGCCGGCCCGCAGCAGCTGGTTCACGTCGTCGACGGCACGGATGCCGCCGCCGACGGTGAGCGGGATGAACACCTGCTCGGCGGTGCGGCGGACCACGTCGTAGGTGGTCTCGCGGTCGCCGGAGGAGGCGGTGATGTCGAGGAAGGTCAGCTCGTCGGCGCCTTCGGCGTCGTAGAGCTTGGCCATCTCGACCGGGTCGCCGGCGTCGCGCAGGTTCTGGAAGTTGACGCCCTTGACCACCCGCCCGGCGTCCACGTCCAGGCAGGGGATGACACGTACGGCGAGGGTCACAGCTGCTTGCCTTCCAGGGCTTCCAGGGTCGTTGCCAGCCCGGTGCGGTACGCGTCGAGCTCGACCTCGACCATCATCCGGGAGTCGATCAGCCCGTCGACCACCACCATGGTGGCCACCGGGCGTGCGGCGTCGAAGAGTCGGCGGTGGGCGCGGCCCACCTCCTCGGCGTCGCGGGCGTGGGTGATGTACATCCGGGTGCGGACCACGTCGTCCGCGGTCAGACCGTACGCGGCGAGGGCCGAGAGCCCGACGCCGAACGCGGCGAGGGTCTGCCGGTACGGGTCGCCCTCGTGCTCGATCCGGCCGTTCACCCAGGCGGTGGACCCGGCCACGTGCACGTGGTCGCCCGCGGCGACCGCCCGGGAGTAGCCGAACTCCTCCTCCCAGGGGGAGAAACCCGTCACCCGGCCGCGTACGATCCGACCTTCCGTCATCCGGAAACCGCCTCCAGGGCCTCTTCGAGGGTGAACTTCTGCTCGTAGAGTGCCTTGCCCACGATGGCGCCCTCGACACCCAGGTCGACGAGACCGGCGATGGCGCGCAGGTCGTCGAGGGAGGAGACGCCGCCGGAGGCGACGACGGGGCGGTCGGTGGCGCCGCAGACGTCGCGCAGCAGCTGGAGGTTGGGGCCGGTGAGGGTGCCGTCGCGGTTGACGTCGGTGACGACGTAGCGGGCGCAGCCCTCGGCGTTCAGCCGCTCCAGGACGTCGAAGAGCTGGCCGCCGTCGCGGGTCCAGCCGCGGCCGCGCAGGGTGGTGCCGACCACGTCCAGGCCGACGGCGATCTTGTCGCCGTGCTCGGCGATGGCCTTGGCGACCCACTCGGGGGCCTCCAGGGCGGCGGTGCCGAGGTTGACCCGGGTGCAGCCGGTGGCGAGGGCGCGGGCGAGCGACTCGTCGTCGCGGATGCCGCCGGACAGCTCGACCTTGAGGTCCAGCTGGCCGGTGACCTCGCGCAGCAGCTCGTAGTTGGTGCCGGTGCCGAAGGCGGCGTCCAGGTCGACCAGGTGGAGCCACTCGGCGCCGGCGTTCTGCCAGGCGAGGGCGGCGGCCAGCGGCTCGCCGAAGGAGGTCTCGGTGCCGGAGGCGCCCTTGACCAGGCGGACGGCCTGGCCGTCGCGGACGTCGACGGCGGGCAGCAGCTCAAGGCTCATCAGTAACAACTCTCAGACGTTCAGAGGGTGTTGACCCAGTTGGTCAGCAGGGCGGCGCCGGCGTCGCCGGACTTCTCGGGGTGGAACTGGGTGGCCCAGAGCGGGCCGTTCTCGACCGCGGCGACGAACGGCTGCCCGTGCGTGGCCCAGGTGACCAGCGGCGGGTTGATCCGCGCGCTGTGGGTCTCCAGCTCCCAGTGCCGCACGCCGTAGGAGTGCACGAAGTAGAAGCGGGTCTCCGGGTCGAGGCCGGCGAACATCCGGCTGCCCTCGGGCACGTCCACGGTGTTCCAGCCCATGTGCGGGACGACCGGGGCGTCCAGCGGTTCGACGGTGCCGGGCCACTCGTCGCAGCCGGGCGTCTCCACCCCGTGCTCGACGCCCTTCTCGAAGAGGATCTGCATGCCCACGCAGATGCCCATGACCGGGCGGCCCCCGGCGAGCCGACGGCCGATGATCCAGTCACCGCGGACGGACCTGAGGCCGCGCATGCAGGCCTCGAAGGCGCCCACGCCGGGGACGAGCAGGCCGTCCGCGGCCATCGCGGTGTCGTAGTCGGAGCTGACCGTGACGTTCGCCCCGGTCCGCTCCAGGGCGCGCTGCGCGGAGCGGAGGTTGCCGGAGCCGTAGTCGAGGACGACGACGTTCTTGCCCATGTTCAGGTGTCCAGTCTCTCTGCTACGGGTGTTACAGGCGCATGAGGCCGGAGCCCAGGCACATCACGGCCCCGATGGCCAACACCAGGATGACGCCCTTCGGGAGCTTCTGCTTCCAGAAGGAGATCACCCCGCCCGCCAGGAAGAGGCCGACGAAGAGGAGGATCGTCGCGGTCTTGTTCACAGCGCACCCTTGGTCGAGGGAAGGATTCCGGCCGCGCGCTGGTCCCGCTCGGCGGCGTAGCGCAGCGCCCGGGCCAGTGCCTTGAACTGGCACTCCACGATGTGGTGCGCGTTGCGCCCGTACGGGACGTGCACGTGCAGCGCGATCTGCGCCTGGGCCACGAAGGACTCCAGGATGTGCCGGGTCATCGTGGTGTCGTAGCTGCCGATCATCGGCGCCATGCCCTCGGGCTCGGTGTGCACCAGGTAGGGCCGGCCGGAGAGGTCGACGGTGACCTGGGCGAGCGACTCGTCCAGCGGCACCGTGCAGTTGCCGAAGCGGTAGATGCCGACCTTGTCGCCGAGCGCCTGCTTGAAGGCGGCGCCGAGCGCGAGGGCGGTGTCCTCGATGGTGTGGTGGGTGTCGATGTGCAGGTCGCCGTCGGTCTTGACGGTGAGGTCGAACAGGCCGTGGCGGCCGAGCTGGTCGAGCATGTGGTCGTAGAAGCCGACGCCGGTGGAGATGTCGGTCTTGCCGGTTCCGTCGAGGTCTATCTCGACCAGGACGGAGGTCTCCTTGGTGGTGCGCTCGACGCGTCCGATGCGGGACATGAGGGGTTACAGCTCCTTGATCACATTACGGACGGCGTCCAGGAAGGCGTCGTTCTCGGCGGGCGTGCCGGCGGTGACGCGCAGCCACCCGGGGACCCCGTTGTCACGGACCAGGACACCCCGGTCGAGGATGGCCCGCCACACGGCGTGGGTGTCGGCGAAGCGGCCGAACTGGACGAAGTTGGCGTCCGAGTCGGTCACCTCCAGGCCCATCCCGCGCAGCGCGTCCACCAGCCGGTCGCGCTCCTCCTTGAGCCGGCCGACGTACCCCAGCAGGGTGTCGGTGTGCTCCAGGCAGGCCAGCGCGGTGGCCTGGGTGACGGCCGACAGGTGGTACGGCAGCCGGACCAGCTGGACGGCGTCGACCACGGCCGGGTCGGCGGCCAGGTAGCCGAGGCGCAGCCCGGCGGCGCCGAAGGCCTTGGACATGGTGCGGCTGACCACCAGGTTGGGGCGGCCCTCGACCAGCGGCAGCAGCGAGGCGCGGTGCGAGAACTCGACGTACGCCTCGTCCACGACCACCAGGCTTGGCCGGGCGGCCTGCGCGGCCTCGTACAGCCGCAGGACGGTCTCCGCCTCGACGGCCGTCCCGGTCGGGTTGTTCGGCGAGCAGATGAACACCACGTTCGGCCGGTGCTCGGCGATCGCCGCGAGGGCGGCGTCCACGTCGATGGTGAAGTCGTCGTCGCGGGGGCCGGAGATCCAGGCGGTGCCGGTGCCCCGGGAGATCAGCGCGTGCATCGAGTAGGAGGGCTCGAAGCCGAGCGCGGTGCGGCCGGGGCCGCCGAAGGTCTGCAGCAGCTGCTGGAGGACTTCGTTGGAGCCGTTGGCGGCCCACACCTGCTCGCGGGTGACCGGGAAACCGGTGGTGCGGGTCAGGTACGCGGCGAGGCCCTCGCGCAGCTCGACCGCGTCCCGGTCGGGGTAGCGGTTGAGGTGGCGGGCGGCCTCGGCGACGCGCTCGGCGATCCGGGCCACCAGCTCCTCGGGCAGCGGGTACGGGTTCTCGTTGGTGTTCAGCTGGACGGGGACGTCCAACTGCGGTGCGCCGTACGGGGACTGGCCGCGCAGCTCGTCCCGGATGGGCAGGTCGTCGATACGGGTCGTACGGATGGTCACGTGCCCGGCACCGTCCAGTCGCTCTGCCAGTTCTGTTCGTCTCCGACAAAACGTGCCTTGATGGCGTCCCCGTGTCCGGGGAGGTCCTCGGCTTCCGCCAGGTTGACCACGTGCGCGGCGACGTCCGCCAGCGCCTGCCGGTCGTACTCGACGACCTGGACGCCGCGCAGGAAGGTCTGCACCGACAGCCCGGAGGAGTGGCAGGCGCAGCCGCCGGTCGGCAGCACGTGGTTGGAGCCGGCCGCGTAGTCGCCCAGCGAGACCGGGGTCCAGCGGCCGATGAAGATCGCGCCGGCGTTGACGACCTTCGCCGCCACCGCGTGCGGGTCGCGGGTCTGGATCTCCAGGTGCTCGGCGGCGTAGGCGTTGACCACGGCGAGGCCCTGCTCCAGGTCGTCGACCAGGATGATGCCGGACTGGCGGCCGCCGAGCGCCTCGGCGACCCGCTCGCCGTGCTTGGTCCGGCCGACCTGGGTGACCAGCTCGACCTCGACCGCGTCGGCCAGCTCCGGGGAGTCGGTGACCAGCACCGAGCCGGAGGTGGGGCCGTGCTCGGCCTGGCTGATCAGGTCGGCGGCGACGTCGCTCGGCAGCGCGCTGTCGTCGGCGAGGACGGCGATCTCTGTCGGGCCGGCCTCGGAGTCGATGCCGATCCGGCCGGCGAAGAGCCGCTTGGCGGCGGCCACGTAGATGTTGCCGGGGCCGGTGACCATGTTCACCGGGGCGCACTCCTCGGTGCCCAGGGCGAACATCGCGACCGCCTGGGCGCCGCCGACGGAGTAGACCTCGTCCACGCCGAGCAGCGCGCAGGCCGCCAGGATGGTCGGGTGGACCCGCCCGCCGAACTCCTTCTGCGGCGGCGAGGTCACCGCGATGCCCCGGACGCCCGCCTCCTGGGCCGGCACCACGTTCATCACCACGGAGGACGGGTAGACCGCCAGCCCGCCCGGCACGTACAGGCCGACCCGCTCGACCGGCACCCAGCGCTGGGTGACCGTGCCGCCCGGCACCACCTGGGTGGTGTGCCCGGTGCGGCGCTGGTCGGCGTGCACGGCCCGGGCGCGGCGGATCGACTCCTCCAGCGCGGCCCGCACCTTCGGGTTCAGCGTCTCCAGGGCCTCGGCCAGCTGCTCGGCGGGCACCCGGGTGGACTCCAGCCGGACGCCGTCGAAACGCTCGGTGATCTCGATCAGCGCCGCGACCCCGCGATGGCGTACGTCCTCGGCGATCGGCCGCACCTTCTCCAGGGCGGCCGCCACGTCGAACTCGGCACGGGGCAGCAGGGCACGCGGGTCGTCCAGCGAGCCGCGGAGGTCGATTCGAGAGATCACGCCACCCAGTGTAAGGAGTGGCCGGAACGGCTGGTCCCGCATTTCAGTCCGTGATACGAAAGGCGAGACGACCGGGGGGACGGGGAAACGATGGCGGAGAGTGCTCCGGAGTGCTGGACCGACACCGAGCGGGAGCTCTGGGAGGCCTTCCGCGAGGGCGAGGTCTTCGACCTCCGGTGTGGCCGGACCGACATCGACGACCCCTTCGGGGACACCGTCTGGGGCCCCGAACGCACGGTGAGCGCCGAGGTCCTCGCCCACCTCCTGCTGGCCGGCCCGCGGCCCACCGCCGGGCGGGTCGCCTCGCTGCGGATGAGCGGGGTGTACGTCACCGGCGCGCTCAACCTGGCCGGCGGCCACATCGACCGGTACGTCGAACTGCGCGGCTGCCGCTTCGAGCACAAGATCCTCATCTCGGAGGCCTCGGCCACCACCCTGCGGATGGTCGACTGCCTGATCCCCCGACTGGAGGCCTCCCGGCTCGCCACCACCGGCGACGTCCACCTGGCCCGCTGCCGGATCCCCGACGGCATCCGGCTCACCGACGCCAAGATCGGCACCGACCTGCTCCTCAACCTGGCCGTCATCGGCGGCGACCGCTACGGCCGCGCGGTGTCCGCCGACGGGATCACCGTCCACCAGGACTTCGAGGCCGAACGCCTGGAGACCCGGGGCGAGTTGAGCGTCCGCACGGCCCGAATAGGCGGCCGCTTCTCGCTCCGCGGCGCCCAGCTGCACGCCGACCCGCAGAACCGGGTCTGCCTCAACGCCGTCCGGCTCAACGTCGGCCACACCCTCTACCTGACCAGCTCGGCCGACGGCGGCTGGTTCGGCTCCCGCAGCTACTACGGCTCCGGTTACGGCCAGAGCCCCCCGCCCGACGCGCCCAGCACCCCGTTCCGCGCCTACGGCCAGGTGCGGCTCTCGGACGCCCGCTTCGACGCCGCCTGCCTGATCTCCGGAGAATTCCACCTGGAGGGTGACGACGAGCTCTCGCTGCGCCGCATCCACACCCCCGAACTCCGGTTCACCTGCAAGATCCGGCCCACCGGCACCGTCTCCCTCTCCCGCGCCCGGGTCGGCAACCTGGTCGACACCCCGGACGCCTGGCCGCTCGGCAAGCACCTGCGGCTGACCGGCTTCGTCTACGAGAACCTCCGCCCGGTCGGACAGTTCACCGTCCAGCAGCGGATCGCCTGGCTGGAGGGCTCCGCGGTCGAGTTCCAGCCGGAGTCCTACGAGCAGCTCGCCACCGCGCTGCGCCGCGACGGCGCCGACGACGACGCCCGCGAGGTGCTGTACGCCAAGCAGCGCCGCCGCCGGGAGACCCTGCCACTGCCCGCCCGGGGCTGGGGCCTGGTCCAGGACGTCACCGTCGGTTACGGCTACCGCCCCGGCCGCGCCGGCCTGTGGCTCCTGCTCACCTGGGCCCTCGGCAGCATCTGGTTCGCCACCCACCCGCTGGACCCGCTCAAGGCCGACGAGAAACCCCACTGGAACGCGGTGCTCTACACCCTCGACCGGCTGCTGCCCATCGTCGACCTCAACCAGGGCGCCTGGAACCCCGGCGGCGCCAGCCAGTGGATCGCCGCCGGCCTCGTCGTCGTCGGCTGGCTCCTCGCCTCCACCGTCGTCACCGGCGCCACCCGCCTCCTCCAACGCGGCTGACCCGGCCCCGCACCACCCATCGCCGCCGTCTGCACAGGAAGTCGTTCAGACCGACTTCCTGTGCAGACGGCGAGAAGGCCTTGAAATCTTGTATCCGGATCAACCATTCACTCCGGGCCGGCAGGCCCACTCGACGCCTCAATGGCCACCCATGCCGATGGTCGGCTCCGGCCATGCACGACCAAGAAGCGCGGCCCGGACGGCAACCGCGCACGCGCACCGGGACGTCTCCCCCTCAGGTGTGACGGTCCAACTGGGCTCTCCGGGCAGGCGCTAGCGTGGACCGGACGACGTCCGCGAACAGAGGAAGCGCCCCGTGACGCAGCGCAGCAGCGAGCCGTTCCGGCTGATCGTGACCGGAGGCGGCACCGGCGGTCACACGTACCCGGCCCTGACCGCGGTCCGGACCCTCCAGGCTCGGCTCGCCGCGGCCGGCCGCGCGCTGGAGGTGCTGTGGGTCGGCGTCGACGGTGGCCTGGAGAACCGCGTCGCCGCCGGCGAGGGCATCCCCTTTCGCGCGGTCGCGACGGGCAAGGTCCGGCGCTCGTCCAACCCCCTCAAGCTCGTGTCGCCCGCGAACGTGCGCGACATGAGCCGCGTCCCGCTCGGCGTGGCCCAGGCCCGCGCGATCGTCGCCGACTTCAGGCCGGACGTCGTCCTCGCCACCGGCGGGTACGTGGCGGTGCCGGTCGGTCTGGCGGCGAAGATGTGCCGCAGGCCGCTGGTCGTTCACGAGCAGACTGTGCGGCTCGGGCTGGCGAACCGGTCGCTCGCGCGCGCGGCCACCAGGTTCGCGGTCTCCTCGGAGGCCACCCTCGAACTTCTGCCGGAGTCGGTGCGCGGCACCACGATGGTGACGGGCAACCCGGTCCGGCCCGAGGTGCTGGCCGGCCACGCCCGGAAGGCGGTCGACGCGCTCGGTCTGCACTCCTTCGCCTCCGGGCTGCCGACCGTGTACGTGACCGGCGGCGCCCAGGGCTCGCAGCAGATCAACGAACTGGTGCGGGACACCCTTCCGTGGCTCCTCTCGCGGGCGAACGTGATCCATCAGTGCGGGCCCGCGAACCTCGACGCCCTCAGCGCGACGGTGCACGCCCTGTCGCCGGACCTGGCCGCCC
Organism: Kitasatospora sp. NPDC098652; assembly: GCF_044760155.1. Taxonomy (NCBI): domain Bacteria; kingdom Bacillati; phylum Actinomycetota; class Actinomycetes; order Kitasatosporales; family Streptomycetaceae; genus Kitasatospora; species Kitasatospora sp. NPDC098652. The sequence goes on along the minus strand of NZ_JBIWAQ010000006.1, from coordinate 38,489 downwards.
GCTACCGCCTGACCGGCTACGTCGGCCCCGAGCTCCCCGACGTGCTGGCGCTGGCCGACGTCGTCCTGTCCCGCAGCGGCGCCGGAACGATCGCCGAGCTCACCGCCCTGGGCAAGGCCGCCGTGCTCGTGCCGCTCGCGACGTCGGCCGGCAACGAGCAGGCCCAGAACGCGATGCACCTGCAGCAGCGACGCGCAGCGGTGGCGCTGACCGGAGAGGTCAACGCCACCATGCTGCAAGGCGCGATCGGGCCGCTCCTCGCCGACCCCGGGCTGCGGGGGCAGATCGCCGACCAGGCCCGGCAGCTGGGCCGCCCCGACGCCGCCGAGCGCCTGGTCGACGTGCTGCTGTCCGCCGCCTCCGCCTAATCAGCAGGCCCGGGACGTCGGCGTCCGGTGTGCAGGGCTGTTGCCGAGGCACACGGTCAAGGTCTTGCGCATCACGGTCCTCCCGCCGATGTGAGGGCCTGTTCGAGTGAGTCCATCACCCGGTCGATGTCGGTCTCGGTGAGGTGCTGGTGGAACGGCAGGCTCAGGATCTCCTCGCTGACCTTCTCGGTGACCGGCAGCGGCCGGCGCCAGGGCTTGAAGGCTGTCTGCAGGTGGTTGGGCGGGTAGTGGACGCCCACCGCGATGCCCCGGGACTTCATCATCCGGAACACGTCCTCGCGGTGCGGCACCCGGACCACGCACAGGTGCGGCACCGTGCGGGTCACGTCCACGTCCACCAGCTCCGCCCCCGGGATGCCGCGCAGCGCGTCGCGGTAGGCGACCCACAGCTCCCGCCGGGTCTTCTCCGTCTCGGCGAAGCGGCGCAGCTGCGCGAGGCCGATGGCGGCGTTGATGGCGGACATCTGGTACCGCAGCCCGAAACCCTCCACGCTGTAGGTGGTGATGGCCTGGCGTTCGGCCTGGGACTGCACCACACCGAGCATCCGCACGCCGCGTAGGAAGTCGGCCTCGCCGGGGTTGCGCGGGATGACCATGCCGCCCTGACCGCAGGTGAGGTTCTTGATGGGCCCGAACGAGAAGCACGTCAGGGCTCCGGTCGCGCCGACGCGCCGGTGGTTCAGGTGCGAGCCGAAGGCGTGCGCCGCGTCCTCGATCACGGCGATGCCGCGCTCGTGGAGGGTGCCGTAGGCCTCGCCCAGATCCACGGCCCGGCCGCCGTACAGCACCGGCAGCACTGCATGCGTGCGGTCGGTCACGGCGGCCATGACCGTGGCGGCCTCCACGCACAGGGTGTCGGGGTTGACCTCAACGAAGCGGGGGACCGCGTCCACGGCGCGGATCGCCTGGACAGTGGCGCAGAACGTCATGGACGGCACGATCACCTCGTCCCCCGCGCCGACCCCGGCAGCCAGCAGGGCGCAGTGCAGCGCGGCCGTGCCGGAGGCGGTGGCCACGGCGTCCGGGACACCGAGGAACCGGGCGACCTCCTGCTCGAACTGCTCGGTGACGGCGGTGTGCCCGTACTGGCCGTCAGCCAGGACGCGCCCCACGGCCTCCAGTTCCGTCCCGTACAGGTACGGGCTGGCGTTGCGTGCGGCGTCGGGCCGCGACGGGGTGATCACGACAACTCCCGGGTCGGTCGGATGATCGGTCGGAGCAGTGAGCTGGCCTTGTCCAGGGCCACGGACACGTCTGCGGGCGACGGTCCGGCGGCGGTGATCATGCCGATCTTGTGGCCGGACTGGTCATGCGGGTGCACAGGGTCTCCGAGCTTGGCGTACAGCTCGATACCGGTGACACCCGGGACGTTGCGGGCCTCGGCGACCCCCTCCCAAGTGGCGAGTTCGCCTTCCACGTCAAGGGGGGAGCCGAGCAGTTCCACGCCTGCGTGCGCGTTGCGCGTCGGCCTCAGATAGGCGTCGAACGGCTCACCGAGCGCGAGTGCGACGAGCGCGCCCACGACGTTGACGCCGTAGGCCGCCTCGTGCAGGCGCGGGATGCTGTCCCCGCTCAGGCGCGGGTTGGCTTCGACGACGCGGCCCTGGCCGTCCTCGCCAAGGACGAGGTCGAAGTTCGCGGGCCCGTTGACGATGCCCAGCGCACGGCACAGCCGCTCGGCGACTCCTTCAAGGTGGCGGTGTTCCGCCGGGGAGAGTTGCGCCGTGCTGATCCGCCTGACGACGCTTCTCCCGGGCACAAGGTGTTGATCCTTGATGCAGGTCATGAGCGACTTGCCGTCGCGGAGGAAGAGATCGATGGTCAACTGTCGCCCGTGGATGAATTCCTCGGCGATCACGGTCCGAGAAGCGGAGTAGGCGCGCGCACGGGCGATGGCGGCAGGGAGGCCGTCAGGGTGAGTGACACGGGTGACACCCTTGCTGCCCGATCCGTCCACCGGCTTGACCATGAGGGGGAAACGCAACTCTGCCGCCTTCGCGGCGACCTCCCCCGGGTCGTCTGACGCGACCCACCCGTACCCGGCGACACCGCAGGACGCGACAACCCTGTGAAAGGCGGCCTTGTCGAGGCCCGCCAAGGCCGCCTCCGGGTATACGTAGGTCATGCCGTAGCGCAGGCCCAGGACTCGCCAGGTGAGCAGCGCAGCGTCGCTCGCACCGGCCACGATCCCTACGGGCCGCGTGTCGCCCAGCGCTTCGGTGATGGCACCCGCGTCCCGGGTGGAGACCTTCATGGCCGCATCGGCGAAGGGGAACGCGGGGGCGTCCGAGCGCATATCGACAGCGATGGTCGGGATTCCTCGGCGTCCCGCCTCCTGGTAGAGAGGGATGTGCTCCTCCGATGCACCGAGCACGAGCAGCGCGTTCTGGGGCAACTGGTCATCGGACACGGTCACGCTCCGGGCTCGGGGCCGTGACGTGGACGGCGGGCACCGGGGGCTGCGGGCTGCGGGCCTGCGGGGCCCAGCGGTCCGGGTGGTGCTGGTACCAGGCGACGGTCTCGGCGAGACCGTCATCGAGAGAGCGGCGCGGCCGGTAGCCGAGCTGTTCGGCCTTGGCGCAGTCCATCGCGTACCGCAGGTCGTTCGCGGTCCGATCCGGGACGTACACCACGCGGCTCCAGTCCGCTTCGCAGGCCCGCAGAAGGCGCGCCGTCAGCTCCCGGTTCGTCAGATCCGTCCCGAGGCCGAGGTTGTAGGCCTCGCCGGGCATGCCGTCGCGCAGCACGAGCTCGACGCCGGCGCAGTTGTCCTCGACGTGCAGCCAGTTCCGCACGTGCTGACCCTGCCCGTGAACAGTGACCTTGTCGCCCCGCATCAGGGCGGAGATGAACCGGGGGATGACCTTCTCCGGGTGCTGGCCGGGCCCGTAGTTGTTCGAGGAGCGGGTGACGCACACCGGCAGCCCGAACGTGACCGCGTACGACAGGGCGACAAGGTCCGACGCGGCCTTGCTCGCGGCGTAGGGGACCGTCGGGCGCAGCGGCGCGTCCTCGGTCGCGGCACCGTCCAGGAGCGGCCCGTAGACCTCGTCGGTGGACACGTGGACGAACTTGGACACCTCGGCCTTGGCCGCGGCCTCCAGGAGCCGCTGGGTGCCCAGCACGTTCGTCGCCGCGAACGCCCCGGCGTCGGCGAAGCTGTGGTCGACGTGGGACTCGGCGGCGAAGTGCACGACCGCGGTGTGCTGGGCCATCAGGTCGGTGACGAGCGTGGTGTCGAGGATGTCACCGTGGACGAACGTGAGCTTCGGCGAGTCGAGCGCCGAACCCAGGTTGTCCAGGTTGCCCGCGTACGTGAGGGCGTCGAGGACGGTGATCCGCTCGACGTCGTCGGCGGCAAGCATCCGCTTGACGAAGTGGGATCCGATGAAACCGGCACCGCCGGTGACAAGCAGCTGGCGCATGCGCGCCTCCATTCCGGGGGACGGCCGCCCTGCCCTGTCGCGAGGAGCGGTCCGACCGGCTTCCAGAACACTCCCGGAAGGGTGGTGCCCGGCAGGCACACAGAGGGGGCCCACAAAGCGCAGAAGCGGTAACGATGTTGCTGCCTGCGGGCCTACCCTCGAAGCCCGGCCACCGGCAGGCAGGAGACCCCTCATGGCGCCGGCACCACGCAGGACCCGCGAACCGAACCACCGTCTCGGCGCGCTCCTGGCCGCGAGCGGCCGCAGCCGCAAGGGCCTCGCGCAGCGGGTGAACGAGCTCTCCGCGCAGCGCGGTCAGCCGCGCGCATACACCCACACGAGTGTCGGCAACTGGGTGGACAAGGGCATGATCCCCGACGCCCCGGCGCCCGAACTCATCGCCGTTGCGCTGGGAGAACGCCTCGGACGGCCTGTCACCCTTACGGAGATGGGTATGGCTGGCCTCCCTGCTGACCCGGCCGCGATGGGGTTGGATTTCCCCAGAGACGCCGGCGACGCCGTGCGCAACGCCGCGAACTTCTGGAGCACCGTGCACCGACGCGACTTCATCGGCGGTGCGTTCGCCGTCGCTGCCTACACCACCCCGGTCACCCGCTGGCTGGTCCGGCCTTCCGCGCCGCTCCCTGGGCACCGTGGCAGCCTCCAGGTCGGCCGCGCGGACCTGGAGGAACTGTGGCAGGCCGCGAGCGAGGCCCGCTCCTGGGACTCGAAGTACGGCGGCGGCAGCTGGCGCTCCAGCAGCGTCGCGGACTGCCTCCGGCACCGCGCGAGCCCGCTGTTGGTCGGCACCTACCCGGAGAAGATCGGCGCCGAGCTGTACTGCGTGACCGCCGAGCTCGCCCGGGTCGTCGGCTGGGCCGCGCTGGACATGGGCCAGCACGACGCCGCGCAGCGGCACTTCATCCAGGCCCTCGCGCTCGCCCGCGCGGCCGGCGACACCGAGGTCGGCAGCCACGTGATGTCCACGATGGCGCTGCAGGCCGTCCTGCGCGGCTACCCGAGCGAGGCCATCGACATGGTCCAGGGCGGCTACGAGCGCGCAAAGGGGTCGGCGAGCCCGCGGGTGCTGGCGTTCGCAAAGATGGTCGAGGCCCGGGCGCACGGCCGGTCACGGGACCCGCGGGCGGCGTCGCGCGCCCTGTCGGAGGCGGAGACGCTCCTCGGCCGTGCCCGGCCCGACGACGATCCGGAGTGGATCAGCTACATGACCCACACCCGGCTCGCATCGGATGCGGTCGAGGTGTGGCGGGACCTCGGCAACCCGAAGGCGGCGTTCACGTGGAACCGGCACGCCGACGCGATGCCCGAGGGCTCTTTCGCCCGCTCGGTCGGGCTACGCCTCACGGTGCTCGGAACGGTGCACCTGCAGGGCGGCAGCCTCGAGGAAGGCGTAGCGATGGGGCACCGGGCGGTCGACATCCTCGCGCGGGTGCAGTCGACGCGGGCGCGGGACTACGTGCGGGACTACACGACGGAGTTGCGGCGCTGGCCGAAGGAGCCGGCGGTTCGGGACCTGCTGCAGCGGGCACGCACGGAGCTGGCCATGGCCAGCTGAGCGGCCATGCACGCCGGCCTGGGGTCAGCCGGTCCAGATGGTGTCGCCGGCCGGACTCCACCAGCTGTCGCGAACGATGTGCACCAAGTGCCACGATCCGGTGCCCCGCCCCGGCATCTGCCGCCGCTGCGCAGGCCTCGGCGACGCCAGGACCCCCGCGCTCGGCAGTGGCGTCAGTGCCACGCCCGGCGGCGCCGCCCGTGCCCGCGCAGCCCTGCGCGGGCACAGCCTTCGCTGTCGCTTGAATACGACCCGCAGCCAAGGAGCCGACTCCTCGGCGGTCGGGTGTGCATGATCGCTCTCCAGCGCGGCTGAACCCGTCGGCCGGGGCCTCCGGGGTGCCCGGCGATCGGGGCCGAGGGGTTGACCGCGCGACACGGTGGGGGCCCGGGGAACTACGCTGTCCGCCGTGACAGAACGGCTGCCGCTCTTCCCGCTGAACACCGTGCTCTACCCGGGCCTCGTGCTGCCCCTGAACGTCTTCGAGGAGCGCTACCGCCGTCTCGTCGCCGACCTGCTCGAACAGCCCGAGGACGAGCCGCGCCGTTTCGGCGTGCTCGCCATCAAGGACGGCCGCGAGGTCGCCCCGGTCCGCCCCGCCGAGGACGGCCCGGCCGGGCCGCTCGACGGCCTGGGCACCGTCACCGGGGACCCGCTGGAGGCGGTCTACCACATCGGCTGCGTCGCCGACGTCTCCTCCGTCCAGCCCCAGCCCGACGGCCGCTACGAGCTGCTGGTCACCGGCACCACCCGGTTCCGGCTCAGCTCGGTCGACGTCGGCGGCCCGTACCTGACGGGTGAGATCGAGCCGGTCGAGGAGCGCCCCGGCGAGGGCTCCGGCGCCCTCGCCGCCGAGGTCGAGCGGGCCTTCCGGGTCTACCAGAAGCGCCTGGCGGGCGCCCGCGAGGCCAGCACCCACGGCCGCCAGCAGCTGCCCGACGACCCCCAGGTGCTCTCCTACCTGGTCGCCGCCGCCTCGGTCTTCGAGACCCCGGTCAAGCAGCGGCTGCTCGCCTGCCCCGACACCGCCCAGCGGCTGCGCATCGAACTCGACCTGCTGCGCCGCGAGAGCGCGGTGCTCAGCTGGCTGCCCTCGCTGCCCGCGGTGGACCTCACCCGCCAGTCGTTCAGCCCCAACTGACCCCACCGACCCGAGGCACCCGCGCATGGCCAAGAAGCCGAAGAAGGGCGGCCAGGGCACGCCCGCCACCGTCGCCCTGGAGACCGCCGCCGTCCCGTACACCGTCCACGCCTACGCGCACGACCCGGCCGCCGCCTCCTACGGCGGCGAGGCCGCCGAGGCCCTGGGCGTGGCCGCCGAGCGGGTCTTCAAGACCCTGGTCGCCGACGTGGACGGCACCCTCACCGTCGGCGTCGTCCCGGTCGCCGGCCAGCTCGACCTCAAGGCCCTGGCCACGGCCGTCGGCGGCAAGCGCGCCGCGATGGCCGACCCGGCCGCCGCCGAACGCAGCAGCGGCTACGTCCTCGGCGGCATCTCCCCGCTCGGCCAGCGCCGTCCGCTGCGCACCGTGGTCGACGCCAGCGCCCTGACCCACCCCACCGTCTACGTGTCGGCGGGCCGCCGCGGCCTCGAAGTGGAACTGGCCCCCGCCGACCTCATCGCCCTCACCCGCGCCCGCACCGCCCCGATCGCCCGCTGAGGAGCAGCGACCCCTGGAAACCGCCAAGGGGGGCGCGGGGAACTGCGCGGGGCGGGGCGCTGCGACCGGTACCCGGCCCGGCGCCCCTGCGCCCCGCTCAAGGGCTCAGCCCTGCCGCCGGTCCTCCGGCGCCGGAGCGGCGTCCACCGGGGCGACCGGCCCGGCGTCCACCGGAGCGACCTCCGCAGGAGGCCCCGCCGGGTCCCCGTACGACCCGGCCGGCACCCCCCAGTACGGCGGCGGGTCCTCCTCCCGCTTCCCGAACGCCGCCGACAGCGCCAGCAGCACCACCATCGCCACCATCGGCCACACCAGCAGCGCCCCCATCGCCCCCAGGTCGATGCTCGCGTCGAAGTGCCCGCCGTTGCCGACCCGCCGGGCCTCGCCGATCAGGTTGTCGCTCGGCCCGAGCCAGCGGCCGAGCTTCCAGGCCCCGTACGAGCCGAGCAGTCCGCCGATCGCCAGCCCCAGCGCGACCGAGATCCCGCCGCCGCGCTTGCGGGTCACCAGGAAGGCCCCGAGCGCGGTGAGGATGCCGGCGCCCAGCCCGATCAGCACAAACACCGCGTCGGCGCCGGCCCGCTGCTCGCCCTCGGGGTCGACGTACAGGATCCGGTCGCCGTCCACGACCAGCGGCACCTTGGGCGCCAGCCAGGCCCACAGCCCGGCCATCACCAGTCCGGCCAACAGGCACACCAGCACCACCCCGGCGCCGATCCGCAGCTCGTCCGGCACCCGGTGCCCGCCCGCGGGCGGCGCCGTGGGCAGGCCAGCGGGCGGCTCCTGGTCGGAGGCCGGCGGCGGTGCGAACGGGTCGGGTACGGCTCCCGGCTCGGCCGGCACATCGGCGCGGGCGGGTTCCGGAGGTGTGTTCGGTACGGTCACGGGTCCCATCGTTTCACGACGCCCGTCCGAACGGCCGCACCGCCCACCGCACCGCAGACCGCACCGCAGCCCCGGCAGGATCCGCCGAACCCACCCGCGGCAACGCCCTACCGCGCGACGGCCCGCCGGTACGCCCAGGTGGCCAGGGCCAGCGACACCACGCCCACCCCTGCGCACACCCCGAGGTCGGCCAGCACCATGCCCCAGTCCGGATCCGGCGCGAAGGTCCGCGCGAACGCCTCCACCCCGTACGTCGACGGCAGCAGGTCGCGCAGCCACAGCACCGGCTGCGGCAGGTGGTCGACCGGCAGCACCCCGAGCAGCAGCGCCGCCGACATGCCGAGCTGCCCCAGCATCGTCGCGATCTCCTGCCGCGGCGCCAGCAGCCCGCAGGCCGCGCCCAGCCCGGACAGCGCCGCCCCGGCGAGCGGTACCACGGCGAGCAGCACCCACAGCTGCCCGAGCGGCAGCCCGAACATCACCGCGCCGATGCCGGCCGTGACGAGCGTGCCGGGCAGCGTGAACGAGGCGTACGCGGCGGCCGCGCCGAGCACCACCGAGGCGGCCGGGACGGGCAGGGTCGCGTAGTGGTCGAGGCCGCCGGTGGCGCGGAGCTTCCCGAAGTACTGGGCCAGCAGGTTGAGCGCGACGAACGCCACCACCAGCACGCTCGACCCGGCGACCACCGACCGCGCCGCCGAGGTCTGCCCGCCGTCCACGACGCCCCGCATCATCACCAGGATGCCGACGGACTGGAAGGTGGCCACGAACAGCAGCGGGATCCGCGCGACCTTCGCCCGGGTGAGCTGCGCCCGGTACACCGCGGCCAGGGCGGGCAGCAGCCGGGCGGCGGGGGCGAGCGGGGCGGCGCCGGCCGTGGCCCGGCCGGTCCGCGGGGGCACCGAGAGCAGCGTCACTTGGCCAGTCCTCCGTGGCGGCCGCCCAGCTTGAGGTAGGCGTCCTCAAGGCTCGGGGTGGCGAGGGTGAAGTCGTCGAGGGCGGCGAAGGCCGGGCCGGTGGTGACGGCGGCGACCAGTTCGCGGGCCTGCTCGGGGGTGGTGCGGACGGTCCAGCGGCGCCCGGTGCGTTCGGCGCGCGCGGCCAGTTCGGCGACGGCGGGGACGCCGATCGGCGCCTCGTCCCGCCAGACCAGGTCGAGCCGGACGTCGCCGTCCACCAGGGCCTTGAGCCCGCCGGGCGTGTCGCAGGCGATCACCCGGCCCTCGTCGATCACGGCGACCCGGTCGAGCACGGTCTCCGCCTCGATCACGTTGTGGGTGACCAGCAGCACCGTCGTCCCGTGCTCGGCCCGCCGCCGGTCGACGGCCGACCAGACGGCCCGCCGGGCGACCGGGTCCATGCCGGTGGTGGGTTCGTCCAGAACGAGCAGCGGCCGCTCCCCCACCAGGGTGGCCGCGAAGCAGGCGAGCCGCCGCTGCCCGCCGGACAGCTTGGCCAGCGGTCGGCCGGCGATCGGCTCCAGCCCGAGTTCGGTGAGCACCTCCGCGGCCGCGCCGCGGGCGGCCGTGCGCGAGAGCCCGCGCAGCCGTCCGGTGGTCTCGGCGGCCAGTGCGACGGTCAGCTCGTCCAGCGCGGTGGATTCCTGCCCGAGGTAGCCGAGCAGCCGGGCGGCCCGCTCCGGGTGCCGCACGATGTCGTGCCCGAGGAGTTCGACGGTGCCGGAGTCCGGCCGCAGCAGGCCGGTGAGCTGGCGGACGAGCGTGGACTTCCCGGCGCCGTTGGGCCCGAGCAGCCCGAACACCTCGCCCTCGCGGACGGTCAGGCTGATCCCGTCGTTGGCCCGGATCTCGGTGGCGGCGGCGCCGCGCCCGGTGCGGTAGGTCCGGACCAGATCGCGTACGGCCACGCACGGCGCGGGGGTGTCCTGGGGTGCTCGCCCGGCCGTCTCTTCCACGACCGGAGACTTTACGCGCTCACACGGGCGAACCGGACAACGGGGGCCGGTCGCCGGGGGCCGGTCGCCGGGGGCCGGTCGCCGGAGGCCGCCGGGACGCGTCAGTCGTCCACCACCATCGACCCGCCCGGGACCCGGGCCGCCAGTTCCTTCCAGAACCCCGCCCGGATGGCGTAGCGGTCGTGCTCGTCGATCTGGTCGTCCTTGTGGGCGAGCAGTCCGAAGCGGGCCGCGTAGCGCAGCAGCTCGCCGTCGACCCGGTGCGGGATGCGCGGGTAGTCGGGCCAGAGCACGGTGAGCCGTTCGAGGTCGCCGAGGCGGTCGCTCCAGCGGCGGGCGAAGACCTGCCCGACCTCGTGGGCGTCGCCGCCGATGGTGGTGATGTCCTCCTCGCGGTCGGCCCAGCGCTGTTCGGCGGTGGTGAGCTGGGCCAGCGTGGGCAGGCCGTCCCCGGCGGTGACGGACGGCTCGGGGGCGGGCCGGTCGACCCAGCCCCGGTCGGAGGACCAGCGCAGTACCGGTCCGCCGGTCGGCTGCCCGTTGGCGGCCTGTCCGGCCGCGGCGTGTCCGTTGGCGTGTCCGTTGGCGTGCCCGTTCGCCGCCGCGGTGATCGGGGTGACGGCCGAGACCCGCCCGGCGAGGTCCTTCGGGGTGGGCACCACCCGCAGGGCGGCGGCCGGCTGGGGCCGCCCGTTCGCGGCGGGCGCCTCGGGCGCTACCTCGGCGGCGGCCGGCCGGACGCCGGGGGGCACCACGCTGGGCAGCGGGGCCGGCGGGGCGGCGAGGATCTTGGCGATCTCCTGCCGGGCGCCGCCCGTCCCGGGCGCCGGGAAGACGGTGGAGTGGTCGCGCAGCGAGAAGGACCCCTCGATCCACTCGCGGTCCAGGACCCGCCGCTCGTCGGCCTCGCCGACCAGGTCCTCGGACTGGTTGAAGTCCCCGTCGGCGGCCTGCAACGCCCACAGGTGCACGGCCACGCCGTGCTCCTTGGCGGTCATCATGCCGGGCAGCAGGTCCCCGTCGCCGGTGATCAGGACGACGTCCGCGCAGGCCCGGTTACGGGCGAGTTCGGAGAGTTCGGCGTGCATCGCCGCGTCGACGCCCTTCTGCACCCAGCGCCCCTCGGCCCGGGTGAGGGCGCCCAGCCGCACGGTCACGCGGGGCAGCACCCGCAGCCGCCGGTGCTCGGGCATCGGGCGGCGGTCGGGGGCCGCGTCGAACCAGTAGATCCGCAGCAGCGGCAGCCCGGTCTCGGCCTCGGCGCGTTCGCGCAGGGCGCTGATCAGCGCGGTGTGGTCGACGGTGACCTTGGAGCGGGAGGGGTCTCCGGCGAGCAGGCTGGCGGCGGCACCCAACAGGTATCCGGCATCCACCAGGACGACACAGCGGTCCATCCGCGCACCTCTTTCCGCTCGCCCTCGAAGGTCGGTCTGGGTGGGCGGTCCGCCCGTCGACCCGGCGTGCGGGGTGAGGGGGCCCCTGACCGCCCGATCGTTGGGTCACCTTTTCCCCCAGGTTCGCGGCCCGAACCTCGGCGGATGTCCCGGTCACGCAACAGCCGCCCCAATGAGTCGCAAAGAAACACGAAGGCGGGCCCCGTTCAACGACGGGGCCCGCCAAACGTCACGCGGGGTTGACCCGGATCAGCCCTTGAGCTCGGCGGCGACCAGCTCGGCGAGCTGGACGGCGTTGAGCGCGGCGCCCTTGCGCAGGTTGTCGTTGGAGACGAACAGCGACAGGCCGTGCTCCACCGTCTCGTCGACCCGGATGCGGCCGACGTAGCTCGGGTCCTGACCGGCGGCCTGGAGCGGGGTGGGGATCTCGGACAGCTCGACGCCGGGGGCGGCGGCGAGCAGCTCGGCGGCCCGCTCGGGGCTGATCGGGCGCTCGAAGCGGGCGTTGATCTGGAGCGAGTGGCCGGAGAAGACCGGGACGCGCACGCAGGTGCCGGCGACCTTGAGCTCGGGGATGCCGAGGATCTTGCGGCTCTCGTGGCGGAGCTTCTGCTCCTCGTCGGTCTCGTTGGAGCCGTCCTCGACGATGGAGCCGGCCAGCGGCACCACGTTGAAGGCGATCGGCCGCCGGTAGACCTTGGGCTCGGGGAACTCGACGGCGGAGCCGTCGTGGGCGAGCGCGGAGGCGCCGTCCACGACCTTGGCGGCCTGGTCCTGGAGCTCGGCGACACCGGCGACGCCGCTGCCGGAGACGGCCTGGTAGGTGGAGACGACCAGGGCGGCGAGCCCCGCCTCCTCGTGCAGCGGGCGCAGCACGGGCATGGCGGCCATGGTGGTGCAGTTGGGGTTGGCGATGATGCCCTTGGGCCGGTCGGCGATGGCCTCCGGGTTGACCTCGGAGACGACCAGCGGGACCTCGGGGTCACGGCGCCAGGCGGAGGAGTTGTCGATGACGACGGCGCCGGAGGCGGCGACCTTGGGGGCCAGGGCCTTGGAGGTGGAGCCGCCGGCCGAGAAGATCACGATGTCCAGGCCGGTGTAGTCGGCCGTGGCCGCGTCCTCGACGGTGACCTCGGTGCCCTGCCAGGGCAGCGTGCGCCCGGCCGAACGGGCCGAGGCGAACAGCCGCAGCTGCTCCACCGGGCCCAGTCCACCTTCACGACCAGCCCGCTCCGCCAGGATCTCGCGGACCACGCCGCCGACCTGGCCGGTGGCACCGACAATGCCGATCTTCATTCCGACTACTCCTCTGCATGGTGCTGTCTACAGCCGCACTCTGCCCATCATGCCTTGTCACGCGGGTGGGGCGACCTGGTATTCCACGGTGTGAGAGGGGGCCCGGACGACCCTCAGTGGTCCAGACCATTGGCGAGGGCCAGCGCGGCCGCGACCTCCGCCTCCCCGGCCGGCAGCAGCGGCAGCCGTACGTCCGGGGTCGGGATCCGGCCCTGGGCGTGCAGCACGCCCTTGGTCACCGTCGGGTTCGGGGCCGTGAAGGCGGACAGCGCCAGCCCGGTCAGCCGGTGCCCCAGCTCCCGGGCCCGCTCGACGTCGCCGGCCCGCCAGGCCTCGTACAGCTCGACGAAGCGGGCGGTCGCCAGGTGCGCGGAGGCGAGGATGCCGCCGGCCGCACCCAGCGCCAGCATCGGCGACAGGAAGGCGTCCTCCCCGGTGAGGAAGGCGAACCCGGCCGGGGCGTCGGCGAGCAGCTCGGCCGCCGCCTGGTCCAGCCCGCCGGTCGCGTACTTGACGCCCACCACCCCGTCGATCGCGGCCAGTTCGCGCAGCGCGGCGGTGGAGAGCTGCTGCCCGGTGCGGTACGGGATGTGGTAGACGACCAGCGGCAGCGGGCTGCCCGCGGCCAGCGCCCGGAAGTGCGCGACCGTCCCGGCCTCGCCGGCCCGGACGAAGGCGGGCGTGGTGACCAGCGCCGCCGCCCGCGGCACCCGCGCGCCGAGCACGGCCAGCGCCTCGCCGACGGCCCGGGTGTCGCCGCCGGAGGCGCCGACGGTCAGCTGCGCCCCGCGCTCCGCGCAGGCGGCCGCGGCCACGCCGACCACCGCGTCCCGCTCCTCGGCGGTGAGCGCGGCGGGCTCGCCGGTGGTGCCGAGCGCGACCAGGCCGGCCGCCCCGGCGTCCAGCACCTCGTGCGCGAGCTTCTCCAGCGCGTCGAGGGCGACGGAGCCGTCGGCGGCGAAGGGGGTGACCAGGGGGACGTGGATGCCCTTGAGTTCCATACCGACGATCCTGCGGCCCGTCGATCGCCCGGGTCCAGTTCACATGTGTGACGCTTCTCGTAAGCTGAGCCGATGCTCGACGTCCGACGACTGCGCCTGCTGCGCGAACTCGCCCACCTCGGCACCATCGCGGCCGTCGCCGAGGCGCTGTCGTTCAGCGCCTCCGCGGTGTCCCAGCAGCTGTCCGTCCTGGAGAAGGAGGCCGGCGTCCCGCTGCTGGAGCGCACCGGGCGGCGGGTCACCCTCACCCCGGCCGGCCGGGGCCTGGTCCGCCACGCCGAATCCGTACTGGCCCTGCTGGAACAGGCGGACGCCGAACTCGCCCACGCCAAGCGGGGGTTGGCCGGTCCGCTGCGGATCGGCACCTACCCCTCGGCGGCCCGCGCGATCATCCCGGCGGTGCTCGCCGGGCTGGCCTCCTGGCACCCGGACCTGGAGCCGATGGTCACCGAGGTGGACCCTGCGGCCGTCGGCGCGGCGCTGCGCGCGGGCGAGCTGGACGTGGCGCTGGTGCACGAGTACGACCTCGTCCCGGCCGACCCGGAACCGGGCCTGGCCGTGACCCGCCCGGTCTTCACCGAGCCGATGTACCTGGCCGCCCGCACCCCGGCGGTGCTCGCCGAGCAGCGCGGCGCGCCGTGGATCACCTCCCCGCCGGGCACGCTCTGCCACACCATGGCCGTCCGCGCCTGTGAGGCGGCGGGCTTCGCTCCCCGGATCCGGCACCAGATCGACGACTTCACCACGGTGCTCTCGCTGGTCGCCGCGGGCCAGGGGGTGGCCCTGGTCCCCCACCTGGGCACCGCCGGGGCCCCGCCCGGCGTGGTCCTCACCAGGCTGGCGATGTACCGCCGCACCCGCGCCGCCTTCCGGGCCGGCGCGGGCTCCCACCCGGCCATCTCGGCCTTCGTCTCGGCCCTCCACACGGCCGTCCCGCCGGGGCTGGGCAGCGGGGGCTGACGAACGCCCGGCTGCCCAAGCCCCTCTGCTAGACCGCCAGGCAGCTCGGCCCGAGCAGCTGCTTCAAGTCCCCGTACAGTGCCGGGTCGGACTTCACCCGGTGCCGGTCCAGCCTCAGCACCGTGGTCTTGGTGGGGCCCTCCAGCCGCACCCGCACCTCGGTCGTGCCCTTGTGGTGGGTCAGCACCTCGCTGAGCCGGGCGACCAGCGGCGGGGTGACCTTCCCGGTCGGGATGTTGATGGTGATCGGCGCCTCGGCGTGGGCGTTCGACAGGTCCGGGGCGGACAGCTCCATGCCCATCAGCCGCGGCACGTCCTCCCGCTTGTCCAGCTTGCCGCGCACGAACACCACGGCGTCCTCGACGAGTTGGGAGGAGACCAGCTGGTAGCTGGCCGGGAAGAACATGCAGTCGATCGAGCCCGCCAGGTCCTCGACGGTGGCGATCGCCCAGGCGTTGCCCTGCTTGGTCATCTTCCGCTGGAGGCCCGAGATGATGCCGCCGATGGTGACGATCGTCCCGTCCGGCCGCTCCGCGAGGTCCGCGATCGCGCAGTCCGCCTTGTCGGCGAGCACGTGCTCGATGCCGTGCAGCGGGTGCGAGGAGACGTACAGGCCGAGCATCTCCCGCTCCTGGGTGAGCAGGAAGGACTTCTCCCACTCCTCCTCGGAGAACACCACGTCCAGCCCGAAGCTCGGCTCGTCCGAGGCGGTGTCGCCGCCGAACAGGTCGAACTGGCCCTCGGCCTCCTTGCGCTTCACCCCGACGACGTTGTCGATCATCGGCTCGAACTGCGCGCTCAGGCCCTTGCGGGTGTGCCCGAGGGAGTCGAACGCCCCGGCCTTGATGAGGGATTCGACGGTCCGCTTGTTGCAGACCACCGACTCCACCTTCTCCAGGAAGTCCGGGAAGGAACTGAACTTCCCCTTCGCCTTCCGGGTGCGGATCATCGACTCGACCACCGGCCCGCCGACGTTGCGGATGGCGGTCAGGCCGAACCGGACGGTGTCGCTGCCGTGCGGCGTGAAGTCCGAGTCCGACTCGTTGACGTCCGGCGGCAGCACCTGGATGCCCATCTTGCGGCACTCGTTGAGGTAGACCGCCGACTTGTCCTTGTCGTCCTTGACGGAGGTGAGCAGCCCGGACATGTACTCGGCCGGGTAGTTGGCCTTGAGGTACGCCGTCCAGTACGAGACCAGCCCGTACCCGGCGGTGTGCGCTTTGTTGAACGCGTAGCCGGAGAAGGGGACGAGGACGTCCCACACCGCCTGGATGGCCGCGTCGGAGTAGCCGCGCTCGCGGCAGCCCTTCTGGAAGGGGACGAACTCCGCCTCCAGGATCTCCTTCTTCTTCTTGCCCATCGCGCGGCGCAGCAGGTCGGCCTGGCCGAGCGAGTAGCCGGCCAGGATCTGCGCGGCCTTCTGCACCTGCTCCTGGTACACGATCAGGCCGTAGGTGGGCCGGAGCACCTCCTCCAGGGGCTTCTCCAGCTCCGGGTGGATCGGGGTGATCTCCTGCTGCCCGTTCTTGCGCAGCGCGTAGTTGGTGTGGGAGTTGACGCCCATCGGGCCCGGTCGGTACAGCGCGAGGACGGCGGAGATGTCCTCGAAGTTGTCGGGCTTCATCAGGCGCAGCAGCGAGCGCATCGGCCCGCCGTCGAGCTGGAAGACGCCGAGCGTGTCGCCGCGGGCGAGGAGTTCGTAGGTCGGCTTGTCGTCGAGGGGCAGCTCAAGAAGGTTGATCTTGATGCCCTTGTTCTTCTCGATCGCCTTGACGGCGTCGTCCATGATCGTCAGGTTGCGCAGGCCGAGGAAGTCCATCTTGAGGAGGCCGAGGCCCTCGCAAGTGGGGTAGTCGAACTGCGTGATGGTGACGCCGTCGGTGTGCCGGGTCCAGACCGGGATGTGGTCGGTCAGCGGCTCGGCGGACATGATGACGCCGGCCGCGTGCACGCCGGGCTGGCGGATCAGGCCCTCGATGCCGCGCGCGGTGTCGATGACCTTCCGGACGTCCGGGTCGTTCTCGTACAGTGCGCGGATCTCGCCCGCCTCGCTGTAGCGGGGGTGGCTGCTGTCCGTGATGCCGGAGAGCGGGATGCCCTTGCCCATGACGTCCGGCGGCATCGCCTTGGTGATCCGGTCGCCCATCGCGTACGGGTAGCCGAGGACCCGGGAGGAGTCCTTGATGGCGGCCTTCGCCTTGATGGTGCCGTAGGTGACGATCATGGCGACCTTGTCGGACCCCCACTTCTCCGTCACGTACCGGATCACGTCACCGCGCCGGCGCTCGTCGAAGTCGATGTCGACATCGGGCATGGAGATGCGCTCGGGGTTGAGGAAGCGCTCGAAGATCAGGCCGTGCGGGATCGGGTCGAGGTCGGTGATGCCCATCGCGTAGGCGACCAGCGAACCGGCCGCCGAACCACGACCCGGGCCGACCGCGATGCCCTGGCTCTTCGCCCACATGATGAAGTCGGCGACCACGAGGAAGTACGCCGGGAACCCCATCTGGATGATGGTGTCCATCTCGTACTCGGCGAGCTTCTTGTGCTCCTCGTCGTACCCGTTCGGGAAGCGCCAGTCCATGCCCTCCCAGACCTTGGACTTGAAGAAGTCCGCCTCGGACTCGAAGCCCTCCGGGATCGGGAACCGGGGCATCAGGTTCTTGAACTTGAACATGCCCTCGGTGTCGACCCGGGAGGCGACGAGTAGCTGGCTGTTGCGGCAGCCCTCCTGCCAGGCGTCCGAGGAGTCCAGCGCGTACATCTCGGCGGCGGACTTGATGTAGTAGCCGGTGCCGTCGAAGCGGAAGCGGTCCGGGTCCGAGAGGTTCTTGCCGGTCTGCACGCAGAGCAGCAGGTCGTGGGCGCCGGCGTCGGCCTCGGTGGTGTAGTGCGAGTCGTTGGTGACCACCGGCGGGATGTCCAGCTTCCGGCTGATCTCCAGCAGCCCGTCGCGGACCCGCTTCTCGATCTCCAGGCCGTGGTCCATCAGCTCCAGGAAGTAGTTCTCCTTGCCGAAGATGTCCTGGTAGTCGGCCGCGGACTTGAGCGCCTCCTCGAACTGCCCCAGCCGCAGCCGGGTCTGCACCTCGCCGGACGGGCAGCCGGTGGTGGCCATCAGGCCGCCGGACAGCTCGGAGATCAGCTCCTTGTCCATCCGGGGCCACTTCACCAGCCAGCCCTCGGAGTAGGAGCGCGAGGTCAGCTTGAAGAGGTTGTGCAGGCCCTCCTTGTTCCGGGCCCAGATGGTCTTGTGGGTGTACGCGCCGGACGCGGAGACGTCGTCCCGCTTCTGGTGCGGCTGGCCCCACAGGATGCGCTTGGTGTTGGAGCGGGACTCGGGGGCGACGTACGCCTCGATCCCGATCACCGGGGTGATCCCGGCCTCGGTCGCCTGCTTGTGGAACTCGGCGGCGCCGTACATGTTCCCGTGGTCGGTCATCGCGACGTGGGTCTGCCCCAGCCGCTCGACCTCCTTGAACATCTGCTTCAGCCGGGCGGCACCGTCCAGCATCGAGTACTCGGTGTGAACGTGCAGATGCGCGAACGGCTGATCGCTCAAGGCGGGGCCTCCGGAGGCTCTGGTGCTGATCTGGCGGGCCGGCGAACGCGCAGGTCACAGGGGGAGAAAGCCCTGGAAATGGAGGTGGCCCGGAACGCCTCTCGGGGTCCGGACCGTCACTCACGCGTTCACCCGTCCACTCTAGCCCGCCCGCCCCTGGAGAGGGCCACCCCGGCGCCTGCGCGGAGCGCCGTTTCCTCCCCCGGATCGTCCTGCGGCGCAACGTTTCGCCGCTCCCACCGCATCAGAGTGGTGGGAGGGGTCACGGGGAGGGGAGGGCCGCACCGCCGGGTGCGTCAATTCGAGTACGTAGCGAATAATTCCCCCGAATTCATTGAGTTCGTATGCGATTCTCCTTCTCGAAGGCCCGGCGCCCATCTGTTGCAAGGCCGTGACAGTCCCGGCCGAAAAGTCGTTCGCCCAGCGAGGACCGACGGTTAGCATTCCGGAATGGAATCGAAACTCCCGCCGATACGAAATTCCTCCGACCGTGCCGATACCGCCGATACCCGGCCGGCCGGCAGGTCGCCGCTCCGGCTGGCCCGTCTCGGTGCGACCTTCGTGGGTGTGAGCGTCGTGTCCGGCGTGCTGCTGGCGGGCCTGGTGCTGCCGGTCGCCGGAGGCGTCGGGCTGACCGCCAAGAGCACCGCGGAAGGCTTCGACGACATTCCCGACGACTTCAAGACCCCGCCGCTCACCCAGGCGACCCAGATCTTCGACGCCAAGGGCGGCCTGATCGCCAAGGTCTACGAGCGCGACCGCACCGTCCTCGCCGCCGACCAGATGTCGCCGTACATGCGGCACGCCCAGGTGGACATCGAGGACGCCCGCTTCTACGAGCACGGCGCCGTCGACCTCAAGGGCGTCCTGCGCGCGCTCGGCAAGAACGCGGAGAAGGGCACCGCCGCCGAGGGCGCCTCCACCCTCACCCAGCAGTACGTCAAGAACGTCAACGTGGAGAACGCCGGCGAGAACAAGGACGCGGTCAAGGAGGCGCAGCGCAAGACCCTGGGCCGCAAGATCCAGGAACTCAAGATCGCGATCAAGCTGGACGAGGAACTGCCGAAGGAGCAGATCCTCACCAACTACCTCAACATCACCTTCTACGGGAACGGCGCCTACGGCGTGGAGGCCGCCTCCCAGCGCTACTTCAGCAAGAGCAACAAGGACCTGACCGTCGCCGAGGCCGCCACCCTCGCCGGCCTGGTGCAGAACCCCTCCCAGTACGACCCGAAGCTCCACCCGGTGGCCGCGCAGAAGCGCCGGGACACCGTCATCGACAAGATGCTGGAGAACAAGCACATCACCGCCGACCAGGCGAAGGAGGCGAAGGCCGCCCCGCTGGGCCTCAAGTACAAGGACCCGCAGAACGGCTGCATCACCGCCAAGGCCGGCATGGGCTTCTTCTGCGACTACGTGCGCCACGTGGTCAAGCAGGACCCGGCCTTCGGCAAGACCGCCGAGGACCGGAAGAAGTTCTGGGACAAGGGCGGCCTGAACATCTACACCACGATGGACCCGGACAAGCAGGCCGCCGCCCAGAACGCGGTGAGCGACAACGTGAAGGTCACCGACACCGTCTCCGCCGCCGCCACCATGGTCGAGCCCGGGACGGGCAAGATCGTCGCCATGGCCCAGACCCGCCCGTACGGCCTGGACACGACCAAGAACCAGACCGTCGTCAACCTCAACGTCGACCAGGCGATGGGCGGCGGCAGCGGCTTCCAGCCCGGCTCCACGTTCAAGCCGATCGTCGCGGCCGCGGCCCTGGAGGCGGGCCTGCCACCGACCCAGGAGTACTCGGCGCCGAACAAGCTCGAGTACCCGACGATGAAGACCTGCGAGGGGACGTGGCGCAACGACGGCCACCCCAGGACGGTGGTGCCCAACGAGTCCGTGAACGAGAAGGGCCCGTACCAGCTCAAGATGGCGATGGCCCTCTCGGTCAACACCTACTTCGTGCAGATGGAGCAGGACATCGGCCTCTGCGCGGTCAAGCAGATGGCCAACAAGTTCGGCATCACCACCAAGGCCAGCGGCAAGCCGCTGGAGGAGGTCCCGGCGATGGCGCTGGGCGTCGAGGAGATGAGCCCGCTGACCATGGCGAACGTCTACGCGACCTTCGCCGCCGAGGGCACCCACTGCGACCCGGTCGCCATCACCAGGATCACCACGGTGGAGGGCAAGGACGTCCCCGCCCCGCCCGGCCACTGCGAGAAGGTGTTCTCCGACTCGACGGCCCGGGCGATGAACACCGTCCTGAACGGGGTGACCGAGAACAAGGGCACCGGTGCCGCGCTCAACCTGAAGGACGGCCGGCAGATCGCGGGCAAGACCGGCACCTCGGACCACAAGAAGGCCGCCTGGTTCAACGGTTACACCCCGCAGCTGGCCACCGCGGTCTGGCTGGGCGGCCCGGCCGGCGGCGTCGAGATGCGCAACATCACCATCAACGGCGACTTCCACACCGAGGTGTTCGGCGCCGACGGCCCGGGCCCGATCTGGCGGGACGCCATGAACGACGCCCTGCGCGGCACGCCCAAGCAGTCCCTCCCGATGGCCGACATCCCCGACCCGGCCCCGCCGAAGCCCGACCCGAGCAGCACCGGGACGGGCACGACCCCGCCGTCCGGCCCCCCGTCCGGCTCCCGGACCGGCGCCCCGTCCG
The DNA here is from genome assembly GCF_044760155.1 of Kitasatospora sp. NPDC098652. Lineage (NCBI taxonomy): Bacteria > Bacillati > Actinomycetota > Actinomycetes > Kitasatosporales > Streptomycetaceae > Kitasatospora > Kitasatospora sp. NPDC098652. The sequence goes on along the minus strand of NZ_JBIWAQ010000006.1, from coordinate 17,757 downwards.
ACGACAACTGACCACTGCCGGCCGATCGCACCCCCACCCCCGGCGGCCCCTCACTCCCCGAGGGGCCGCCGGCTCGACCGGCCGGCGGCCCGCCCTCAGTCCCCCCGGTAGTACAGCTCGATCGGCACCCGCGCCTCCTCGAACAGCGCCGGCCCCTCCTGCGCCACCACCGGCCAGGCCCCGGACGCCGGATTGAGCTCCACCAACTGCTCGGTCGCGAGCGCGTACACGACCCGCCGGATCCCCGACCGGACCAGCGCCCCCGTGCACATCCCGCAGGGCTGGCAGCTGGTGTACATGGTGGTACGGGCGGCCGCCTCCTCGTCCAGCTCCCGGGCCGCCCACCGGGCGAGCTTCAACTCCGGGTGCGCCGTGATGTCGTCGTCCCGCCGGACGGTGTTGTGCGCCTCGGCGAGCACCGTCCCGTCCGGCCCGGCGAGCAGCGAGCCGTACGGTGCGTCGCCCGACTCCACGGCCCGGGCCGCGATTCCGATCGCGCGCCGCAGCAGCGCCTCGTCGGCAGTCGTGATCACGCCGTCCTCCTCCATGCCTCGGCCACGGCCGTCAGGGCGCGCCACGCCGTCTCGGGGTGGCGGGTCTCCTCCGGGTCCGCATGGTACGGGTCCAACACCACGGCCTCCGCGCCGAGTCGGCGCAGTTCCCGCAGGTCGTCGACGACCTGGGCCAGGCTGCCGACCCCGGCGGGCCGGTCCGGGTCGTCGAGCGGCCCGTCGGTCAGCCGCAGCGCGATCCGCGGGGCGAAGCCCGGCAGTTGGTGGCGGGTCACCACCGACCGCATCCGGGCCAGCGGCAGCCGCAGCGGGTGCCAGGCGTCGCCGAGCTCGGTCACCCGACGGATCGCCGCCTCGCTGTGGCCGCCGACCCAGACCGGGGCGGCGGCGCCCTCCCCCTGCTTCGCCCACGCGTCCCGCACCGCCCACAGGTACTCGTCCGTGAGCCGCCCCCGCGCCCCGAACGGCACCCCGAGCGCCTCGAACTCCTGCCGCGCCCAGCCGACTCCGACGCCGAGCACGAAGCGCCCGCCGCTGAGCCGGTGCAGGCTGGTGGCCATCCGGGCCACCAGCAGCGGGTGCCGGTACGGCATCACCAGGACGGTGGTGCCCAGCCGCATCCGCCCGTCGCTCACCCCCGCCAGCCAGGACAGCGTGGCGAAGGGGTCGTAGAAGGGCTCCGGGTAGCGTTCGGCCACGTCCGCCGTCACGGCGACGTGGTCCGACACCATCAGCAGGTCGAACCCGAGGCCCTCCACCACCCGCGCCCAGTCGCGCAGCATGCCGGGGTCGGTCCCCGGCCCGAAGTTCGGTACGTTGACGCCTAGTTGCATGCCATGAGGCTATTCCCGGCCGCATCCGGCGGGGAACCCGATGATCACGGTAGAACCGGCCTCCGGCCGCGAATCCCCCGGTAAAATCGCGGAATGGCCGTGAACCTCGACGACACCGACTGGGCGATCATCGACCAGCTCCAGCAGGAGGCCCGGATCTCGCTCAGCGAGCTGGGCCGCCGGGTCAACCTCAGCCCGTCCGCCACCACCGAGCGGGTGCGGAACCTGGAGTCGCTGGGTGTGATCACCGGCTACCACGCCAGCGTCGACCTCTCCAAGGTCGGCTACCCGGTGCTCGCCGTGGTCCGCCTCAAGTACCCGGGCAACCGCCACCAGCCGCTGCACCACCTGCTCTCGGAGCGCCGCGAGATCCTGGAGTGCCTGCGCACCACCGGCGACGACTGCTACACCCTCAAGGTGGCCGCGACCTCCATGGAACACCTGGAGACCCTGATCGACGCGCTGGCCGGCTTCGGCTCCACCACCACCAGCGTCGTCTACAGCCAGACCCTCCCCCGCCGCGGCCCGGCCCGCCCCTGACCGCACCCGCCCGTAACCGCACCCGCGGCGAACGGTCAGCCGACCGCCACCCGGCCGATCTCCGCCGCCACCGCCGCCGGCTCGGCGGGGACCGTCACCTGCGCGACCCCGTCCAGCCCGGCGTGCGCACCGACCCGTACGGACCGCTCCGCGTTCCGCAGCAGGTCGAGGTCGTTGATGTCGTTGCCGAAGGCGACGTACTCCGCGATCCCCAGCGACCGCAGCGCCTCCCACTTGTTCGTCGCCCCCGGCGCGAAGTCGATGATCGCCTCGTCCAGGTGGTGGTTGACGGTCAGTCCGAGCCCCCGGCCGACCTCGGCCAGCCCGGCCGGGTCGGCGCCGCCGACGACCAGGAACTTGACCACCTCGGGCAGTTCGGCCAGCTCGACCCGCCGGGCCAGCCCGCCCTGGTCCACCCGGCCGCGGATCGGGTGGTCCGCCGGCCCGGTGTACGCGTAGTCCCAGGGCCCGTCCGCGAGGTACGTCGCCCCGTGCCGCCCGACCGCCTCCATCAGCGCCCCGAACCCGGCGGCCCGGAACGCGGCCCGGGCCTCCACCCGCCCGTCGACGGACACCAGGCTGCCGTTCCCGCCGATCAGCACCGCACCGGGGAACGCCCCGCCGAGCACCGGCAGCAGGTCCCGCACCGGTCGCGCGGAGGCGAACACCAGCCGGAACCCGGCCCGCTCGCACTCCCCGATCGCGTCCAGGATGCGCCGGTCGATCGTCCGCCCGTCGAAGCAGAGCGTGCCGTCTATGTCGAAAACCACCGTGCGGGAGCGAAGTTCAGCCATTACCGGATGATATCCACCGGACGGATCGTGGCCGCACCGCCACCGGAGCCCGGGCGCCCCCGGCCGTCCGCGACCGTCCGTCCGCGACCGGCCGTCGCCAACCGGCGCTACGCCTCCAGGTCCGCCAGGAAGTCCAGCGCCGCCGCCCAGGCCCGCTCGGCGGCCTCCGCGTCGTAGTCGTCCAGGTCCGGGTCGGTGAACTGGTGCCCGGCACCCTGGTAGCGGTGCACCTCGACCTCCGCGCCCGCCCGCAGCATCCGCAGGTACCAGGCGTTCAGCCAGTCCTCCGGCTCGAACGGGTCCGGCTCCGCCATGTGCAGCTGGACGGGGACGGAGGTCACCGCGTCCTCGCGCAGGTCCGAGGTGCCGTGCAGGAGCAGCAGCCCGCGCGCCTTCTCGTCGGCCAGCGCCAGGTTCTGCGCGATCGCGCCGCCGAGCGAGAACCCGGCGTACACCAGCCCGCCCTCGGAGAGCGGGGCGGAGGCCGCGACCGCGCGCCGGAGCAGTTCGTCGCCGCCGCCGATCTCCTCCTGGTACGCCTGGGAGGCCTCGTTGTCGTCGAAGGTGCGCCCTTCGAACAGGTCCGGCGTGTGCACGGTGTGCCCGGCGGCGCGCAGCCGGTCGGCGGCGGCCCGTACGGCCGGGCTCAGGCCGTGGGCGGAGTGGAAGAGGACGATCTGGGCCACGGTTCGGGTCCTTCGACGAACGAGTTCAGGGATACCCACCCATGATCCCGCACCCGGCGGCGAACCCCTCACCACGAGGCCCGTCAGCCCTGCGGGCTCCAGGCCGCCACCAGCGCGAGCAGCCCCGGGAAGCGGGCGTCGAGGTCCTCGACCCGCACATGGCTGCGCCGCTCCAGCCCGTACTGCCGCTGGCGCGTGACCCCCGCCTCGCGCAGCGCCTTGAAGTGGTGGGTGAGCGAGGACTTGGGCCGGTCGAGGCCGAACCAGCCGCAGGAGTGGTCGTAGTCCTCGGACTCCAGCAGGAGCTTGCGCACGATCGTCAGCCGCAACGGGTCGCTGAGCGCGCCCAGGACGGTCTCCAACCGCAGCTCGTCGCGGCCCGGCTCGGGCAGCGGTTCGGGCAGGCCGGACGGCTCGGGGAGCACCTTGACGGCGGGTGCGGCAGCGGCGCTCGTCGGCATCGGCACGGTCCTCAACTCCTCAACTCCTCGACTCCACCGGCCCGACGGCCCGCGAGGCGATCCCGGATTTCAGTACGACTCCAATCGTACTGGATGCTAAGTTCGACTCAACTCGTACAGCTGCGGAGCCCCGCAGCCCGCCTCGGGAGGGACCCGTCATGCCCGCAACCAGGACCACCCCGGCCGCCACCACCCCGACCCCGGAGGCCACCGCCCCGACCCCACCCGCCACCACCCCGACCCCAACCGCCCCCCGATGGTGGATCTGGCTCGCCGCCTGGCCGGTCACCGCCGTCTTCGTCCTGTCCAACGCCGCCACCCCGCTGTACGCGCTGTGGCAGCACGACATCGGCTTCTCCAAGGGCACCCTCACCGTGGTGTTCGCGTGCTACATCGCCGGCCTGATCGGCTCGCTGCTGGTCTCCGGCGTGCTCTCCGACCGGATCGGCCGCAAGCCCGTCCTGCTGCCCGCCCTGGCCCTCGCCCTCGCCGCCTGCCTGGTCTTCGGCACCGCCACCAGCGTCGCCGCACTGATCGTGGCGCGGCTGTTCACCGGCATCGCGGTCGGCGCCGTCGTCTCGGCCGGAATGGCCGCGGTGACCGACGTCGCCGGGCCGGAGCGCAGGCGGACGGCCGCCCTGCTCGCCTCCTGCGCGATGGTCTTCGGCGCCGGACTCGGCCCGCTGCTCGCCGGCCTGCTCTCCGAGCTGGCCCCCGCGCCGACCGGCACCGTCTTCGCGGTCGAGGCCGTGCTGCTGGCCGCCGCGGTGCTGGTCGTGCTGCGGATGCCGGTGCCCCGCCCGGAGTCCCGCGGCCACGGCCCCTGGATCCGGGTGCCCGGGGTCCCTCGCGGCAACGGCCGCCGACTCGCCCTCGGCATCGCGGTGTTCGCGCCGGGCATCACCGCGACCTCGTTCGTGCTCTCACTGGGCCCCTCGCTGCTGTCCGACCTGCTCGGCAGCACCAACCGGATCGTCGCCGGGGCGATGGCCTTCGTGATGTTCCTCGCCGCGACCGGGGTGCAGTTCGCCGTCCAGCGGCTGCGCCGTCGCGGCATCCTGACGGCCGGTGCGGCGGCGACCGCACTGGGCATGGCCGCCCTGGTCACCGCCGTGCACACCGGGAGCCCGGCGGCGCTGCTCCTCGCCGCCCTGCTGGCCGGCGCCGGCCAGGGCGCGGGCCAGCTCGGCGGCCTGTCACTGCTGAACAGCGGGGTTGCGCCGCAGCGCCTCGCCGAGGCCAACGCCGCGCTCAACGTGGGCGGTTACCTCCCGGCCGGCCTGCTGCCCGTCTCGGCCGGCTTCCTCAGCGACGCGGTGGGCCTGACCACCGGCGCCACGGTCTTCGGCGCCGTCCTGCTGGGCCTGGCCGTCCTCGGCGGCCTGCTGGTCCTCGCCACCGGGCGCGGGGTGACCGACCCGGCCTGACGGTCCGGGAGGCACTCCCGGAGCACCCCCTCCCATGGAGGAAGCTTTGCAACAACATTCCATCCCGATGGTATGTATGGGCTGTCGCGACGAGGGAGGGCAGTGGCATGGCACAGCAGGAACGGGCGCGCCGCACAAGGGAGAAGGTCCTGACGGCGGCGGCCGAGATCTTCGCCGCCCAGGGCTACGAGAGCACCACGCTGAACACCGTGGCCGACCGCATCGGCATGACCAAGGGCGCGCTCTACGGCCACTTCCCCTCGAAGGCCTCGCTGGCCCGGGCCCTGATCCAGGAGTCCCGGAGCACCTGGGCGAGCCTGCGGACCGAGTACGACACCCCGGGCGCCGACCCCGCCGGGGCCCTCGAAGGCATCATGGTCGCCCTCGCCGACCGGCTGCGCTCCGACCTCCGGCTGCGCGCCGCGCTCCGGCTCGCCGCGGACTGCCCCGACCTGGCGAACTCCCCCGACGACGTCCTCGCCGAGATGCACGTCTCGCTGACCGACCTGGTCCGCCGGGCCCAGCGGGACAGCGGCTTCCCCGCCCACAGTGCTTCCCTGGTGGCCGAGTTGCTGCTGACCGTGATCCGCGGACTGCTGAACACCCGTACGGAGGGCGCCGAAGGGGACGTGACCGGCACCCGCACCCCCGGCGGGGAGCCGCTGTGGCGCCTCCTCTTCGACGCCCTGTCCGGCACCCCGGCCCCCGCGCTCCCCTGCCCCTGACGCCCCGAACCCCGACACCCGGCTGAACCGAACGCCCCACCGGCCGAACCCCCGCTACGACACCACGTCCTTGCGGGCGAACCCCCGGAACGCCAGCGCCAACAGCATCACCGCGTACGACAGCGACAACGACACCCCCTGCACCATGCCGCCCCACTCCAACTGCGGCTGCAGGGCGTCCGCCCAGGCGTACTGCCAGTGCGCCGGCAGCCACTCCCGCAGGTCGCCCAGGGCCGTGACGGCGTCCAGCACCCCGGTGATGATCGACAGGAACACCGCCCCGCCGACCGCCCCCAGCGGCGCGTCCGTCGCCGTCGACAGCCAGAACGCCAGCGCCGCGATCACCAGCTCGCTCAGGAACACGAACGCCACCGCGATCGCGATCCGGGGCAGTGCCTCCCCGGCCGGCAGGCTGGCCCCGGCGGGCAGCTTGAGGTCCCCCCACCCGTACGCCACCGTGCCCACGACCAGTCCGATCGCGGGCAGCATGACGATCGCGACCGCCGAGAACGCCAGCCCGACCGCGAACTTGCGCACCAGCAGCCGCGCCCGCGGCACCGGCGCGGCCAGCAGGTAGCGCAGCGAGGACCAGCTGGCCTCGGAGGCCACGGTGTCCCCGCAGAACAGCGCGACGGGGATCACCAGCATGAAGCCGGTGCCGACGAACAGCATGGTGACGGCGAAGTTGGCGCCCGAGGCGGTGGCCAGGTCGATGAAGGTGGTCCGGTCGGGGCGCCCTGGGGTGCCGCCGATCTGGAACGCCGCCAGGATGACGAACGGCATCGCGGCCAGCACCCCGCCGATCACCATCGTGCGGCGCCGGCGCAGCTGCCGCATCGCCTCGACCCGCAGCGGCAGGGTCCGGCTCGCCCGGTACCCCTGCGCATGGTCCGTCGGGACGGGCCCGGGCCCGGCCGGGACCCGATCCGTAGTACCGGCGCTCACGCCGCACCTCCGATCAACGACAGGAACGCGTCCTCCAGGCGCCGCTGCGGTCCGGCGCTCTCCACCGGCACCCCCAGCCGCACCAGCTCCGCCAGCAGCTCGCTCGCCGCGAGCCCGTCCAGCCGGACCAGCAGCCCGCCCGCGACGGCCTCCGCCGAGCCGACCCCGGCCAGGGCTCCCACCTTCTCGACCACCGACTCCGGGTCGCAGCCCGCGGCCACGCCGATCATCAGCAGCTCACCCGCGCCGATGATCTCGCCGACCGGCCCGGCCGTGACCAGCCGCCCGCGGTCCATCACCACCAGGTCGGTGCAGCTCTGCTCGACCTCGGCCAGCAGGTGGCTGGACACGATGACGGTCCGGCCGGCGGCCGCGTACCGGATCATCACCTCGCGCATCTCCCGGATCTGCGGCGGGTCCAGCCCGTTGGTCGGCTCGTCCAGGATCAGCAGGTCCGGCATCCCGAGCATCGCCTGCGCGATGGCGAGCCGCTGGCGCATGCCCTGGGAGTACGTCCGCACCGCGCGGTCCAGCGCCTCGCCGAGCCCGGCGATCGCCAGCGCCTCGTCGAAGCGGGCGTCGGCCTCCGGGCGCCCGGTGGCCTGCCAGTACAGCCGCAGGTTGGCCCGCCCGGTGAGGTGCGGCAGGAAGCCCGCGCCCTCCACGAAGGCGCCGACCCGCGAGAGCACCGGCGCCCCGGGGCGGATCAGGTGCCCGAAAACCCGGACTTCCCCGGCGTCGGGCCGGATCAGTCCCATCAGCATGCGCAGCGTGGTGGTCTTGCCCGCCCCGTTCGGACCGAGCAGGCCGAGCACCTGGCCCTGCTCCACCCGGAAGCCCAACTCCCGCACCGCGTAACGGTCCTGGGAGCCCTTGTAGCGCTTGCTCAGGCCGCTGATGCGCAGCGGCACCCCGGCCAGCTCCGGATCGAACTCCGGCCCCGACGGCCCAGACGACCCAGACGGCCCCGACGACCCCGACGGCCGACCGGCCGCCAGGCGCCGCCGCAGCAACGGCACCAGCACCAGCCCGGCGGCCACCACCACGGCGACCACCGGCAGCAGCCAGGTCCGCGCGGGCAACGGCGCCGCCTCGGTGACCAACTCCTCGACGGTCGGCGCGGCGAGCGCCCCGGCCACCGCCACCCGGTAGGTCGCCGGTTCGACCGGCGAGGCGTACGCCAGGTCGGTGGCCGCCAGCACCAGCCGCAGCCGGTGCCCGGCCGGGAAGTCGTGGTCCACCGTGGGCAGTTGGACGGTCACCGTCCTCCCGCCGTCCGCGTCCGCGCCGGTCACCCGCAGCGGGGCCGCCAACTGCTGCGGCAGCACCGCCTTGCCGTCCGGCCCGACGTCGTACAGCTTGGCGAACAGCACCGCGTCCGGCCGGTCGGCCTTCACCCGCACCGGTACGGTCGGCTGCCCGGTCAGGTGCAGCGACTTCTCCAGCGGCGCGGATTCGAAGGCGGCGTTCTGCCCGGGGAAGTCCAGTGAGAGCCCGGCCCCGAGCGAGGCCGCCTGGCTCAGCGCGCCGATCCCCGGCAGCGTCGAGATTCCCGGCGGCGCCCCGCCGGGCGGGTTGGCGACGGGCTTCTCCCCGCCGGTCAGCTCGACGGAGCGGGTGCCCGTCCCGCCGAGCCCCGGGTACCGGTCGGCGTCGGCGCCGCGCAGCACGGCCTGGAAGCCGGTCGAGTCGACCCCGCCGGTCCGGGTCACCCGGAACTGCGGCCCGGTGTCGTTGCCGCGCCCCTTGAGGTAGTGGTCGAACCAGGCGGTGACCCGGTCGTCCACCCGGGCGCTGGTGTCCGTCCCACCGTCGTGCCCGCCCGCGAACCAGTCCACCGAGACGGGCGCGCCGTTGGCGGCGACGGCCCGGGCGATCCGGTCGCCCTGGTCGAGCGGGAACAGCGAGTCCTGCTGCCCCTGCACCACCAGGGTGGGGGCCTTGAGCTGCGCCGCCACCGAGGACGGGCTGGACCTGTCCAGCAGCGCGACGGCCTCCGGATCGGCGTGCCCGGCGGTCGCCACCCGGTCGTACATCTGGCAGAGCGAGTCCAGGAACCGCCCGCAGCCCACCTGCCCGTCGGCCGGGGCAGCCCCCGGGGCGGCAGGCCCAGCCCCGTCCCCGCTCCCACTCCCACTCCCGGTGCTGGCCCCACTGCGCGGCGCACCGCCCGAGGGCCCGAGGTCCCCGGCCGAGCCGGTGGTGAAGAAGATCCCGGCCCACAGCTTCTTGAACACGCCGTCCGCCGCGCCCGAGCCCTGCACTCCCTGGGGGAACAGCGCGTCGGCCAGGTTCCACCAGGTGATCTGGGTGGCCACCGCGTCGATCCGGTGGTCGTAGGCCGAGGCCAGCAGCGAGATCGCCCCGCCGTACGAGGCCCCGGTGATCCCGACCCTGGGGTCGCCGGGCCCGTCCAGCTTCACCTCGGGCCGCTGGGCGAGCCAGTCCACCAGGTGCTTGACGTCCTCGACCTCCCGGTCGGGCGCGTTCAGCCCGATCTTCCCGCCGGAGTGCCCGAAACCGCGCGCGGACCAGGTCAGCACCGCGTAGCCCTGCCGGGCCAGCTGCTGGGCGCGGTCCCGTTCGCCCTCCTTGGAGCCGCCGAAGCCGTGCGCGAGCAGGACGGCGGGTCGCGGGGCGCTGCCGGTGGTGAAGAAGGAGGTGTCCAACTGGACCTGCTGGGTGCTGCCGGGCGTCTCCGGCATGCTGAGGAAACGATCCTCTTCACGGACCGACTGCTCGCCGTCGGACGCCACCGCCACCGTGCCCACCCCGGCGACCGCCACCAGGGCCACCACCCCGGCGAGCAGCCTGCGCCGCACCGACGTTCCCCGTCCGCGCCATCGACGCCATGCCCCACCGAGCTCCATGGGGGCTGATCGTATCCGCCGCCGGGGTAGGCGCCCGATAAAGCCACCACCCCTTTTCGTCCGGTTCCACCCGCTAAACGCCGGTATCGTACGGCTCACCCGCCTCTCCCCCATCGAGAAGGTCCCCGTGCTCTGGCCGCTGATCACCCTGCTCGCCACCGTCGCCGCCACCCTCGCGGTCGGCTGGACCGTCGACCAGGCCCTCCAGCGGATCAGCGCCGGCCACCCGGAGGCCCCGGTCTGGGCACTGCTCCGCCGCTGCCGGATCCCGCTCCAACTCGCCGTCGTCTCAGCCCTGTTGCTCGCCGCCAACCCGCTGAGACGGATCTTCCACCGAACCGCGGACGAGGGCTCCCGCCACCTGCTCCTGCTGCTCCTGATCGCCTCCCTCGGCTGGCTCACCGTCCGGGTGGCGGCCGCCGCCCTGGAGGCGCTGCTCCGCCGGTACGAGACGGTCTCCGACGACCCGGCCCGGGTGCAGCGGGTGCGCACCCAGATCGGCATGCTGCGCCGGGTGGTCAGCGCGGTGATCGTCGTGGTCACCCTCGCCGTGATGCTGCTGACCTTCTCCGCGATGCGCACCGTCGGCGCCAGCCTGCTCGCCTCGGCCGGCCTGATCGGCATCGTGGCCGGCATCGCCGCCCAGAGCACCCTGGGCAACTTCTTCGCCGGCCTGCAGATCGCCTTCGGCGACACCGTCCGGATCGGCGACACCGTGGTGGTGGACGGCCAGCAGGGCACCGTCGAGGAGATCACCCTCTCCTACCTGGTGGTCCGGCTCTGGGACTACCGCCGACTGGTCGTCCCGGTCTCCTACTTCGTCAACAAGCCCTTCGAGAACTGGACCCGCCGCGACCCCGGCCTGCTCGCCGCCGTCCTGCTCCACCTCGACCACACCACCCGGGTCGACGAGCTCCGCGCCACCCTGCACACCCTGCTGGAGCAGCACCCCCGCTGGGACGGCGAGGAGTGGGCCCTCGTCGTCACCGACACCACCCCCAGCACCATCCTCGTCCGCGCCACCATGACCGCCCGCACCCCCGACGACGCCGCCCAACTCCGCTTCGACATCCGCGAACAGCTCATCGCCCACCTGCGCGACGAGCACCCCCACGCCCTCCCCCGCCTCCGCACCACCCCCGACTGACCCCGCACGCCCTCCAAACACGAAATCCCCGCGCCCCTCTCGGGACACGGGGATTCGCACCAACCGCCGTTAGATCGCCTTCGTCATCGTCCGGTGCGGAATCCCGGCGTCCTGGTACACCGGCCCCTCCGCCGCGTACCCCAGCCGCTCGTAGAACCCGAGCGCCTGCACCTGCGCGTGCAGCTCGACCTCGACGGCCCCGCGCTCACGCCCGGCCGCCTCGATCGCCCGGACGAGGTCCGCCCCGAGCCCCGTCCCCCGCGCCGCCGCCACCACCGCGAGCCGCCCGAGCAGCACCCGGCCCTCGACACCCCCGGTCAGCTCCAGCGCCTCGGCACCGAAGATCAGCCGCCCGGTCCCGAGCCCGGCCCCGTCCGCGCCCACGGCCAGCACGTGCACCGAGGTCGCGTCGTACGCGTCGTACTCCAGCTCCTCCGGCACGTTCTGCTCGACCACGAACACCTCGCGCCGGATCGCCCGGACCAGCTCCAGGTCCGCCTCGCCCTCGGCGACCCGGACCCGCACCGAGTCGGTCATCTCAGCTCTCCGCCGCGATGATGTCCAGCGCCTTCTGCAGGTCGGCCGGGTACTCGCTGCTGAAGTCGACCCACTGCCCGTCCGAGGGGTGCTCGAAGCCGAGCGAGACGGCGTGCAGCCACTGCCGGGTCAGCCCCAGCCGCTTGGCCAGCGTCGGGTCGGCGCCGTACGTCAGGTCGCCGACGCACGGGTGGCGCAGCGCCGACATGTGGACGCGGATCTGGTGGGTGCGGCCGGTCTCCAGCTTGATCGCCATCAGGGAGGCCGCCCGGTACGCCTCGATCAGGTCGTAGTGGGTGACGGACGGCTTGCCGTCGCGGGTCACCGCCCACTTCCAGTCCGAGCTGGGGTGGCGCCCGATCGGCGCGTCGACGGTGCCGCTCAGCGGGTCCGGGTGGCCCTGGACCAGCGTGTGGTAGCGCTTGTCGGTGATCCGGTCGTGGAACTGCCGCTTGAGGTCGGTGTAGGCCCGCTCGGACTTGGCGACGACCATCAGGCCCGAGGTGCCGACGTCCAGCCGGTGCACGATGCCCTGGCGCTCGGCGGCGCCGGAGGTGGAGATCCGGTAGCCGGCCGCGGCGAGTCCGCCGATGACGGTGGGGCCGGTCCAGCCGGGGCTCGGGTGCGCGGCGACGCCGACCGGCTTGTCGATCAGCACGATGTCGTCGTCGTCGTGGACGATCCGCATGCCCTCGACCGGCTCGGCGACGATCTGCACCGGGGCGGCGGGGGCGGGGATCTCGACCTCCAGCCAGGAACCGGCGGTCACCCGGTCCGACTTGCCGGCCACGGCGCCGTCGAGCGTCACCTTGCCGTCGGCGGCCAGCTCCGCGGCCTTGGTCCGGGAGAAGCCGAACATCCGGGCGAGGGCGGCGTCGAGACGCTCGCCCTCCAGGCCGTCGGGAACGGGGAGGCTGCGGATCTGCGCTGCGGTACTCACCCGTACGAGTATGCCGGAAACCCGCCGCGCCCCTTCCCGCTCGCTGCTCCGGGCAGCGGCCGGAGGGCTACTTGCCGCTCTTCTCCGCCTGCTGGTGGACGGTCCCGTCCGGGTTGCTGCCGCGGAAGGAGAGCAGCACCACGAGGATGCCGCCGCAGACGATCGCCGAGTCGGCGAGGTTGAAGACCGCGAAGTGCTGGACCGAGATGAAGTCCACGACGTGGCCGCGGAAGACGCCCGGCGCGCGGAACAGCCGGTCGGTGAGGTTGCCGAGGGCGCCGCCGAGCAGCAGCCCGAGCGCGATCGCCCACGGGAGGCTGTACAGCCGGCGGGCGATCCGCCAGATCACCACGATGACGGCGGAGGCGATCATGGTGAAGACCACGGTCAGCGCCTGGCCCATGCCGAAGGCGGCGCCGGAGTTGCGGATCACCTGGAGGGTGACGACGTCACCGACCACCTTGATCGCCGCGTGGTTCTCCAGCTTGGCGACGACCAGCAGCTTGCTGGCCAGGTCGATCAGGAACGCGAGGACGGCGACGACCAGCAGCACCCCGATCCGGCGCGGGCCCTTGGGCTTCTCCACCGCCGTGGCACCACCGGCGACGGCGGTGTCACCGCCGGGAGCCGACTCGCCGCCCGCGGGCCCGCTGGACTCGGCCACGGCCACCTCCACGCCATCGGCGGGGTTCGGGACGGCCTCGTCCCGGGTCTGGGGGGAACCTTGCGTACTGATGATCCGCTCCGCTGCCGATGTGAGCCGACGAGGGCCTGAACGCGTCCGTACCGACGGGTCAGGCGAGGTTACGGGGTCGAGCGTACGGCAAGCCCGACCCCCCGCGTCGCCCCGGTCGCCCGGCCCGCCGGTCCGGTCGGCGGACTTCCTCAGCGGCGTTCCTGCTTGGCCTTGCACTGCACGCAGAGCGTGGCCCGGGGGAAGGCCTGCATCCGGGCCTTGCCGATGGCCTGCCCGCAGGACTCGCAGGTGCCGAAGCCGACGCCCTCCAGCCGCTCCAGCGCGCGCTCGGTCTGGGCGAGGCTGTCCCGCGCGTTGTTGGCGAGCGCCAGCTCGCTCTCCCGCGAGATGTTCTTCGTACCGGCGTCCACCTGGTCGTCGCCCGCTCCGTCGTTGGAGTCGCGCATCAGGCCGGCGATGGCGGCGTCGGCGGCGTCGATCTCGCCGCGCAGCCGCTCCAGGTCGTTGATCAGCTCGTCGTGCAGTTCGTGGACCTCCTCCGAGGTCCAGGGGTCCTCTCCGGGCCGGACGGGCAGCGTGGCCGGGTCGACCGCCTCCGCGCCGCGCGGCACGGTGACGGTGTCGGTGCTGGTGTTCTGAGGTGCGGTAGTGGTCACGGTCCCCTCCCCTGGATCGGCCGCCACGGCCTTGCGTGCCCGCTTGGTGGCGGTACCCGCGCCGGTTGCTTTCTCAGCCATGGCTTCGACCCCATCTACGAACGAATCGAGCCGCCGGTTCCCGGCGGCTTCCAGTGCCGGAACGATAATCCCGATCAAAACCGGTCACAACATGACATACCGGCGCCTCAGGATGATCCCACCCAGGCAGCCGCCCCAGCCGCCACGCCCCGCGCGCTGACAGACTTGTGCCCACCTCACCCCCGCCTAACCGCCCCCGCCGACCAGCCCGGATGGGGCCCCCGGCACCCACTCCCCCGAATCCCTTTGGACAAACCGTCTCGCCCGGCCGATACACTGGCCCTGCAAGGCGCAGATGGGACGAGTACCGACGTACGCAGCCACCAGCGACCCGGGGACGGTGCGAGCCCGGGGGTGTGCACGGCGGGAAGATCACCCCGGAGCCGCCGGAAGAACGGCCGCCACCCAGCGGCCCACTAGACCCGGCAGCAACCCCAAACAAGAGGGCCGCACCGCACCACCGCGGCCAAGGAGGGTGGTACCGCGGGTCGGCGAAGGCCGTCTCGTCCCTCCGGAGGATTCAGTCCCAGCATCCGCCGGAGGTAGACACCCGCGATGAGCTCCTACAACCCCGTCCCCGCACAGGTCGATCTCCCCGCCCTCGAACACCAGATCCTCTCGTTCTGGCAGGACAACAAGGTCTTCCAGCGCAGCCTGGAGCAGTCCGAGGGGCGCCCCGAGTGGGTGTTCTACGAGGGTCCGCCGACCGCCAACGGCATGCCCGGGGCCCACCACATCGAGGCCCGCGTCTTCAAGGACGTCTTCCCCCGGTACCGGACCATGAAGGGCTACCACGTCGCCCGCAAGGCCGGCTGGGACTGCCACGGCCTCCCGGTCGAGCTGGCCGTCGAGAAGGAGCTCGGCTTCTCCGGCAAGCAGGACATCGAGGCCTACGGCATCGCCGAGTTCAACGCCAAGTGCCGCGACTCGGTGACCCGCCACACCGACGCCTTCGCCGAGCTGACCACCCGCATGGGGTACTGGGTCGACCTCGACGAGGCCTACCGGACGATGGACCCCTCCTACGTCCAGTCCGTCTGGTGGTCGCTCAAGCAGATCTTCGACAAGGGCCTGCTCGTCCAGGACCACCGCGTCGCCCCCTGGTGCCCCCGCTGCGGCACCGGCCTGTCCGACCACGAACTGGCCCAGGGCTACGAGACCGTCGTCGACCCCTCGGTGTTCGTCCGCTTCCCGCTGACCAGCGGCCCCCTCGCCGGCCGGGCCGCCCTGCTGGTCTGGACCACCACCCCGTGGACCCTGGTCTCCAACACCGCCGCCGCCGTCCACCCGGAGGTCACCTACGTGGTGGCCACCGACGGCACGGAGAACCTGGTCGTCGCCGAGCCGCTGCTCGCCAAGGCCCTCGGCGAGGGCTGGGAGACCACCGGCGAGTCCTTCACCGGTGCCGAGATGGAGCGCTGGGCCTACCGCCGCCCCTTCGACCTGGTCGAGATCGAGGACGCCCACTACGTCCTCAACGCCGACTACGTCACCACCGAGGACGGCACCGGCATCGTCCACCAGTCCCCCGCCTTCGGCGCGGACGACCTCGCGACCTGCCGCAAGTACGGCCTGCCGGTGGTCAACCCGGTGCTGGCCGACGGCACCTTCGCCCCCGAGGTCCCGCTGGTCGGCGGCCAGTTCTTCAAGAAGGCCGACGAGGCCCTGGTCGCGGACCTCAAGGAGCGCGGCCTGCTCTTCCGCCACCTGCCGTACGAGCACAGCTACCCGCACTGCTGGCGCTGCCACACCGCGCTGCTCTACTACGCGCAGCCGTCCTGGTACATCCGGACCACCGCCGTCAAGGACGCGCTGATCCGCGAGAACGAGGCCACCAACTGGTTCCCGGAGACGGTCAAGCACGGCCGCTTCGGCGACTGGCTGAACAACAACATCGACTGGGCGCTCAGCCGCAACCGCTACTGGGGCACCCCGCTGCCGATCTGGCGCTGCGAGGAGGGCCACCTCACCTGCGTCGGCTCGCTGGCCGAACTGTCCGAGCTCACCGGCACCGACCAGAGCGGCCTCGACCCGCACCGCCCGTACATCGACGCGGTCACCTTCGCCTGCCGCGACTGCGGCGGCACCGCGACCCGCGTGCCCGAGGTCATCGACGCCTGGTACGACTCGGGCTCGATGCCCTTCGCCCAGTACGGCTACCCGTACCAGAACAAGGAACTGTTCGAGAAGCGCTACCCGGCGCAGTTCATCTCCGAGGCGATCGACCAGACCCGCGGCTGGTTCTACACGCTGATGGCGGTCGGCACCCTGGTGTTCGACAAGAACAGCTACGAGAACGTCGTCTGCCTGGGCCACATCCTGGCCGAGGACGGCCGCAAGATGTCCAAGCACCTGGGCAACATCCTGCAGCCGATCCCGCTGATGGACCAGCACGGCGCCGACGCCGTCCGCTGGTTCATGGCGGCCGGCGGCTCGCCCTGGTCGGCCCGCCGGGTCGGCCACGGCACCATCCAGGAGGTGGTCCGCAAGACCCTTCTCACCTACTGGAACACCGTCGCCTTCCAGGCCCTGTACGCCCGCACCTCCAACTGGGCGCCCTCCGCGGCCGACCCGGCCCCGGCCGACCGCCCGCAGCTGGACCGCTGGGTGCTCTCCGAGCTGAACACCCTGGTCCGCGAGGTCGACGCGGCCTTCGAGGCCTACGACACCCAGCGGGCCGGCAAGCTGCTCTCCGGCTTCGTCGACGACCTCTCCAACTGGTACGTCCGCCGCGGCCGCCGCCGCTTCTGGCAGGGCGACGCCGCCGCGCTCGCCACCCTGCACGAGGCGCTGGAGACGGTCACCCGCCTGATGGCCCCGCTCACCCCCTTCATCACCGAACGGGTCTGGCAGGACCTCGTCGTCCCCACCGACCCCCAGGCCCCCTCCTCCGTCCACCTGGCCACCTGGCCCGAGGCCGACGAGACCCTGATCGACGCCGACCTCTCCCGCCACATGGCCCTGGTCCGCCGCCTGGTCGAACTCGGCCGGGCCACCCGCGCCGAGTCCGGCGTGAAGACCCGTCAGCCGCTCTCCCGCGCGCTGGTCGCCGCCCAGGGCTGGGAGGAGCTGCCCGCCGACCTGCGCGCGCAGATCGCCGAGGAGCTCAACGTCGCCACCCTCGAATCCCTCACTGGGTTGTCCCCGTCCGGGGCGGGCGGCGTCTCACTCGTCGACACCACCGCCAAGGCCAACTTCCGCGCCCTGGGCAAGCGTTTCGGCAAGGGTGTGCAGGACGTCGCCAAGGCGGTCGCCGCCACCGACGCCGCCCGCCTCGCCGCCGAACTGCGCGCCACCGGCGAGACCAGCGTCGACCTGAACGGTGAGCCGATCACCCTCTCCCCCGACGAGGTCATCATCACCGAGACCCCCCGCGAGGGCTGGGCCGTAGCCAACGAGTCCGGCGCCACCGTCGCCCTCGACCTGGCCATCACCCCCGAACTCAAGCGCCTCGGCATCGCCCGCGACGCCATCCGCCAGATCCAGGAGGCCCGCAAGAACTCCGGCCTGGACGTCGCCGACCGCATCATCCTCCGCTGGCGCGCCACCTCCGAAGAAACCGCCGAAGCCATCGCCGAACACGGCCCCCTCGTCGCCGACGAGGTCCTCGCCACCGACTTCGCCGCCGGCGCAGCCGACTGGACCTCCGACACCTTCACCGACGACTCCCTCGGCCTCGCCTTCCAACTCCGCAAGGCCTGACCCCCACCCCCGCGGCCCCCGGCACCCCGCCGGGGGCCGTAGGCATTCCCCCACCCACCCCCACCAACCCACCCACCCCCACCCCCACCACCCCCCACCCCCTCCCCCACCCCAGGCGAGAGGGACGCGCTGCGGGAGGGGGCGGTGGAGGGGGTGGGTGCGGAGAGGGGCGTGACGGGTGATTTTCAGACCGCCAACGGCGCC